>JAUWBN010000004.1 GCA_030601675.1 Hadesarchaea archaeon
TGCGCGCAGACACCAACATCTCTATTGAAGGAGGAACGCGCGTCGAAATAAAAAATATCAATTCGACCAAGGGAGCCTACCACGCAATCAAGTTTGAGGTCATGCGACAGAAAGGTTTGATCGACCGCGGGGAGGTAATTCTCTATGAAACGCGTGCCTATCTGGAAAGTCAAATGATTACGCTACCCATGCGAATGAAGGTCGTAGATTTTCACGTTATACCCGATCCTGACATTTTCCCATTCATCATCGACCGCGCACATGTCGAGGCGATCCGAAAGCGCATGGTCGAGGCCCCCCACCTACGCGAGAGGCGGTTGGTCAAACAGTATCAAATATCCCAAGCCGCGGCGGGGGTAATCGTCAGCGAGCGGGAGCTGGCCGACCTCTTCGAAGCAGTCGCGAAGCAAATCGACCCGAAGCTCACAGCGACGTGGTTCAGGACTAGACTCAAGAAAGTGCTGAATTACATGAAGCTGCGCGCTGCCGACATCAAGTTCACGCCCACTCAGCTTGCTCGCTTGCTTCAGATGGTCAAAGCCAAGCGGATAACGCCCGAGCAGGGGGAGCTCGTCCTGCGAGAACTCGTGAAGAAACCAGCTGAGCCCGAGAAGCTGCTGCGGAAGTTGGGGCTCGCGCCGCTCGAGCGGGCCGAACTCGAAGCCGCCGTGGTCAAGGCAATCAAGGAGAACCCAAAGGCGGTCAAGGACTACCTAGCGGGGCGGAAGGAGGCCCTGAATTTCTTGGCCGGCAAGGTTATGAAGCTCACGCGGGGGCGGGCCGACCCCCGAAGGATTACCAAGCTCCTCCGGGCCAAGCTCAGGGGCAAGCGTAAGCGGCGGAAGATTAGTCGCCGAAAAGCGCGTTCAAGAGTATCTCGGGCTTGAACTCGACTAGGTCATCATATCCTTGCCCAGTTCCCAAAAACAAAATCGGCTTGCCAGTCACTTGAGTTATAGATAAAGCAGCCCCTCCCCGAGAATCGGCATCCATCTTGCACAAAATCGACCCACTTATCCCCACCGCTTGGTCGAACGTTCGCGCCTGCTCGACCGCATCGTTTCCCGTGAGGGCATCTCCTACGAAAATCGTGAGGTCTGGCTTCGCCACCCGTACAATCTTCCGCATCTCATCCATGAGGTTTACGTCGGTCTGCATCCGCCCCGCGGTGTCGACGAGGACGACATCTAGGCCACGGGCTTTTGCGTGGGCTATCGCATCGTACGCGACGGCTGCGGCATCAGCCCCCCGCTTTTGCTTGATCACCCCCACGCCAAGCCTTTCGGCGTGAATTTCGAGCTGCTCAATGCCGGCCGCGCGGAAGGTATCTGCAGCGGCGAGTACCGGCTTGTAACCTCGATCCATCAGATATTTCGTGAGCTTGGCTATGCTGGTGGTCTTACCGTGACCGTTGATCCCGACAAAAACTATCACGGCGGGCTCACCCTTGGCGCGCTTGGCCTCGATGATCTTGAGTAGGTCAACCTTTTGTTCCGTCGTCAAAATTTCTTGAATTGCCTGACGGAGTACTTTACCCGCGAGCTTCTTGGGGTCCTCCCGCAGGCCGAGCTTCCGCTCCGTCAGGCCGGCCTTCACGCGCTCGATGACGTGGTCGGTCACAGGCACCGCGACATCGCTCTCGAGCAGGCCGACTTGAAGCTCCCACACGATGTCGTCCACATCCGCGGGGGTGAGTTCCTTCCGGAGGATGCGTTTTACCGCCCGCTTGACTTTTTTGCCGGGTTTCTCGCGAGGCAGAACTTTTGGAGGAGCTTTAGGAGGGGCCTCGGGCGCAGCCTTCGGCGGGATTTCAACTGGAGCTTCAGGTGGTGTTTCGGGTGGGGTCTCTGGAGGAACTTCGGGAGGAGCTTCAGGTGGGACCTCGGGCGCCGCCTTCTTGCTTACACGTTCCGCTACCCGCTTGAGCTTCTTCTTCAGCTTCTCGAACACCGAGCTCCCCCTAGGGTTACTCTTTCTTGGCCTTCTCGAGGATTCGCTCGGCTTCGGGCCTAAGCGCCTCGATGCGCTCCCCGAGCTTCCCCAGCTCCTCGCGCGCCTGACCTAGAGCCTGCTCGAGCTCCGCCCTTCGGGCCTCGAGCACCTTGAGGGCATCCTCGGAACTGCGCTCCGCGGCGACATCCGCGCCAAGTCCGGTGATCACCTTCTCCGCCGTGGCCAGCTTGGCGGTGATGAAGGAGTCCGAGCCCATGGGCACGAGGATATCGGTCCCCGGTTTGAGCCCCTTCACCCCCTTGATCGCCTCGAGGGTCATCGAGAGCTCGGACATCGAGGCGGCGAGCAACGAGAGGTGCTGGCGAAGGGCCTCGGCCGTCGCTTGGTGGTCGCTGAGCTCGCTCAGGATGCGCTGCAGTCTTTTCTGCTCCTCATCAGGTAGTTTTTCCATCCGATCACTCCAACATGGCCAGTACTCGAGGATCCCTTACTTCCTCGGGTTTAACCTCGACCGCCTCCTCTATATGAATTAAGTTGCGCTTGACCCTGTGCTTGCTCCCGAAGTCTGAGTAAACCCGCTCGAGGGCCTGCTCCTTCGAGAGCGCCAGCAGCTCGCGCGTGAAGCGCTGGCGGTAGAAACCCTGCTTGAACCAGCCCTGAATGCGAAATATCTTCATTCGGCCACCTCATATGAACCCTAAGGCGCTCTCCACGCGACCCAGCTCGGGACCTGTCGTCACCTCGCCCGCGATTGCCCCGTTGGAGTTCGCCACCACGCACAGGCCCACGTACTTCACCCCGCCGCATGCGGTGCCGACTTCCGCGGGCACCTGAAGGACGCTTGAGAGGTGCTCGAGTTCCTCGCTCGACACATCAGGGTGTACGAGCGCCCCCTTGTTGGTCGCCACGCCAGCCGCGCCGACGTTTTTGATGCTGGCGATCGTCCCGCGCTCGATGGGAACCCCCAAACTTTTACCCATGAGTTCCAGGAGTTCATCCGGTAGGTCGGGATTCGCCAGCGCGCCTTTGTCATTCGCGAGCACGAGGTTCCCGAACGCGGTGAACCGCCCGGGCACGCGCGCGACCCTTGCGCCCAATTTCGTCAACCCTTTTTCTTCCCTCAGCTCGAGCAAGTCGGAACACACGAGCGCCCTTGAATTCCCCGCCGCCAGCACCCCGAGGATTGGACTCCCGCCGAAGCTGGTCTTGAGGACGGGCACGCCGAGCGCGTCCAGCACGAGCTGCTCCCGCACGTGAAGGCGTTCCGGGAGCAACGCGATTTTGTCGGTGGTCAGGGCGAAGACCCCGAGGTACGGGATTCGATTGAAGTTCACCCTGACAATCGTCATGACGCCACCTTACTCTGCCAAAAAAGCCTCGACCGAGCCATCGTCCTGCTTGACGGCCCGCACTCGGATTCGCGGCCGGGGATGCTTCGCCCCCCGCTCCCAGAGCTTGCGGTTCAGCGCCTGGTCGAGCTTTATCTTCTCCGACTTCATGTGGCGCCTCAGGAACTTGTGCACGATCTTGACGGCTCGCGACGTCCGCTTCTGGCGGGGCACCTTTTTGGCTTCCCTCAGCGGGATGACGTAGATTCGCTCTTCGGGCATGGACTCATCTATGGTTTTATGCGTTGCCTTCGCCAGTTGCGCCGCTTCGCGTGGGTGCGCACCCTTCCCCCGGTCTTTGCCATCACCCATATGGGGGCGCGCCGTGTGCGCTTGGCGGCTTTTCCCAGCCTCCGCTTGAGCGGCGCCGGTTTGTTTCGAGCCATCTAGGCCCTCCTTATCTTGAACTCGCGCTTCCGCGCCTGCAGCTTGCTCAGAATCTCGCGCAGCTGGGCGTCGGTTATCTTTGATCCCAACCTCCCCGTTTGGGCCAACTGAATCAGCTGGAGCTCCAACTGCTCGGCGAACTCGGGCTTTGCGGTTCGGATGTTGGCCAACCTACTCCGTGCCTCTGGGGTCATGATTTGCTGGATCGCTAACTTTTTTTGGATCTCGTATTGCCTCCGTTGTTCGGCTTGGCTCTGCTGCTCCTCCAGCTTCGCCCTCAGCTCGAGCATTTTCCGCCTGCGCAGTTCCTCAATTTCCTCCTCTTCGGCCATCCTCAAGCCCCCTTCTCTCCTGCTTTTATCTGCTTGATCAAGTTCTCAAGCATCGCCGCGCCCTTTGGGGTGACCTTCCGCCCGCCTCGCTCGACCTTTCGCACGAGGCCAGTTTGCTCGAGCTGTTGGAGGATGGTGCGGATGATCTTGCCCCCCGCCCTGCGAAAGTGCTCGGGTGCCTGCCCGCGGTTCTGTCGTCCGCCGTAGTAGGAGCGAAGCCTCGAGATGCCGACCGGGCCGTCAAGGTAAACCCGCCTGAACAGCGATGCCGCACGCGCGTACCACCAGTCGGGTTGCTCGGGCAAGCGCTCCTTGTGGACCCCGGTCTTGGTGAAGTGGCTCCACTGGGGTGGCTGGAGCTCGCTTAACTTTTTTAGCTCCTCCTTCAGCCTTGCGAGTAGCACCTTTGGGCTGACTTCTCGAACTGTCATCTTTACACCTTAGCTCACTTTCGCTATCCTTTGAACTCATTTTAACGTTGTCCCTGCGCCTAATCTATTTTGCGCGCTTCCGCTCGTAAGGCAAACGGGTGATCCTGCCGCAGCGCAAACAGGTGATGATCACGCGAGGTGGGTCGGGGCGAGTTCGGACGCGGCATGTGGTGCCCGGCACCCAGAAGCTTTTGCATCGCCTGCAGAATTTTCGCTTAAGGTGGGGCTGGAACCTGATGTTGTAGCGGGCCGCGAGCCTCCACGCGATCTGCACGTAGCGGTCCGCGAGCTCTGGACGTTTCCTGAAGACACCTTCGGCCAGCTCGAAGAGATGCTCGATTCGTTCCGCTGCCAACTGCTTGTACCCGTCGGTTGGTGGACGGCGGATGCGGCGGCGGGGCATAGACTACCTCCTAAGACGAAGCTCTTGGATGCCCAAGGCCTCCTCATATACATAGATCGCCCGCGCGATAACGGTTGGGGCGCGGAGCGATTCGGGGTCTATGCTCACCAGCTCGTCGGAAAGCTCGGCAACGTTCGATAAAAACTCGCCGCGCGGAAATCCGCCAACCACCGCACAAACCTCGTCCTCCTTCGAGATGCCGTCGAAGAGCTCCCCGCAGAGCTTTCGCTGCCCCCGCTCGCTAAAAATTATGACTTTCTTCGGCTTGATTCGTTCGATTAGCTCGGCAAGCGAGGCGTTTTCTAGGCGGAGCAAAGGCTTCTCGGGCGGTGCTTCGCCTGCGAGGAAGAGGTGCTCGATCAGCCCGGCGAAGCGATTGAACATCCGGGGGAGGCGCGTTGCGGGGTCAAGCGTGATGAGTTTGTTGTGGCGGGTGTGTACATAGACTCTTAACAGACCCTCCATGTTGAGCGGCGTGTCGAGCGCGAGGAGCAGGCAGCGGTGGACGATGTCGGGCCTCCCACGCCTGTCCCCGTCCGGAAGCCTTCGCATCGCTGGATAATGGAGGCTCGAGTTAAGCAATATCTCCGTCGGCCTCCTCCCCCGGCGGCGCGCGCTCCACTGGATGACGCGGTGCGAGGCTATCTCGCGGGGCACGGGTTCGAGCTCGGAATCCGCTAATACGAGGTGGAGCAAGCGAGCACCAAACCCACTTCGGCAAAGGGCTATTTTAATCTAAGATAAACAGAACAAGGCGCCCAACGCTCGATGAAAGATTGAAACACGCTCGTGTGGGATTGAATGTTCCCCCTCAAGGACGAGAACCCGACCCGGAGAAGGCCTATCCTCACTTATGCTTTGATTATCGTGAACGTCGCGATTTTCGTGGGAACGCTGGCCACGGGGACCTTTGGTCAATCGATTGAGGAGTTCGGGATGAAGCCGAAAGAAGTGCTTGCAGGGCAGAACCTCCACACCCTCTTCACCTCGATGTTCCTGCACGGGGGGTTCCTGCACATCCTGTTCAACATGTGGTACCTCTGGATCTTCGGCGACAACATCGAGGACATTCTCGGCAGGGGTAAATTCATCCTGTTCTACCTCGGCACGGGTCTGGTGGCCAGCCTCGTGCATACTTTTTCTGACCCAGGCTCGATGATTCCGACAATTGGGGCCTCGGGGGCCATCGCGGGGGTGCTCGGGGCCTACATGATTCTGTACCCGTGGGCCCGGGTGCACACGGCCGTCATTTTCTTTATTATCGTTCATCTGGTCATGGTGCCGGCGGTCGTGATAATAGGTCTCTGGTTCGTGCTGCAGGTGCTGTCGGCGTCGGTGCTTTGGGCGGCGGGGACGACCGCAGGGGTGGCGTACTGGGCGCACATCGGCGGATTCCTAGCGGGCATGCTTTTGATCCTGCCGGTGTGGATGAAACTCAGGAAGCGGAGGAGGGCTAGATACGTTTACACTTTGCGGTATGGCCGTGAGCTTCGCTGAGTGATCGAATTTATGAATGGTGCGGCAGGCGGGATTCGAACCCGCGTCGCGAGCTTGGCAAGCTCGTGTCATAACCAAGCTAGACTACTGCCGCCCAAAGAGAAAGTTGTCCAGCCACAATTAAACGTTTTCTTAACACTCAACCGATGATCGCTGCAAGCATCTGCCCTCCGACGACCGCGCCGAGGGTGAAGACCCCCAGCGCCACCGGCAGGGAGCGGGCGAGCACCACGCGCTTCGCGAGCGGGTCATCGCCGAGCTCATCTCCCGAGGGGACACCTCCAAGAGACGGTCGACCGCTGTCAAGACCGCCTCGAACGTCAGCTCATCCCCCATCCTCACCCAACTCCTCCAGCCTCCCCTCGACCTCAGACAGCTTCCGCTCGCTCTCGGGCTCACGCCTGAGGCGAAGGCGCCGCCTGAGTTCGCCGCGGAGGGTCCTGAGCAGGTCCACCTCGGCCGATAGCAGAAGCTTCGCCAGCGGGGGACGGGCTTGCTTTGGGTAGCGAGAGCGCTCGAGCAAAGTCAAGCCGATGTGCCAGGCAACAGCTAACACGGCCACCGCTGGCAAGGTGTCCAATTCACCCGCCGAGGCTTTGGGTGGCGGTTGTTTAAAAAGAGGAAACTTCGGCAAAAGCTAATGAACTATTGTAGACATTGAAGCTTGGTGAACCCGTGGTGAAAGGACCCTCCTCATTCGTCTTTCTGCTCGTGCGCCCGGGCTCCGGGAAGTCAGCCGTCTACCGCATGTTGGGGCAGAGGTTGCGCGAGGAAGGCTTGGTGAGCGATATCACGCGCATCGACGACTTCCCCGTGCTCAGGGAGCTGCTCGACCGCGACGTTGGATTCAAACGTCACTACCGAAAAGAGGGCGGCTTCGTCGTTACTGATTTCACGATTCTCGACGACGTGCTCAAAGAAATCAACCGCAAGCTCAAGGAGCTCGAGCAGCCGGGCAGGGTGACCTTCATCGAGTTCGCCCGCGACCGATACGCCGATGCGCTCAAGAATTTCGACCGCGAAGTACTGGGGCGCTCGCTAATCCTCTACATTTACTGCCCGTTCGACATCTGCGTGGAGCGAAACGTTCGGAGGTTCAGGGAAGCTCGGGGCAAGGATATCGACGACCACATCGCCCCCACCGACATCATGGAGCGCTACTACAAATACGACGACTACGAGGAGCTGTACCTAATAGAGGAGGCCGAACTGAAGCAGCAAGCCCCGGCGCCGCTTTTGGTGGTGCGCAACGATGTGGAAGGATTAGAGAGATTAAAGCGAGAGTTAGAAAAAGTCGTTGAAATATTCAAAATTTAGGCTTACCCAATATATTTAAATTTAGGCATACCTAAAATTTAAGCGATGATTACCGAAAGTACTGAAGAGTATTTGGAAGCAATCTACCGCTTACGCGAGCGGGGAGAGGCTGCCACTACTACGGGCGTAGCTAAGGAGCTCAAGGTGGCGCCCGCAAGTGTAACCGAGATGCTGAAAAAATTGGCTAATCAAGGGTACCTGAAATACGCTCCCTACCGAGGGGTCACTTTAACACCAAAAGGAGAAAAAATCGGGGAAAAAATTCTGAGGAAACATCGGATAATGGAAAAGTTTCTGAGCACATTGGGCTTACCAAAATCCAGGGTCCACAAAGACGCATGCGAGCTGGAGCACCACATCCCCGACGACCTCGAGAGGGCCATCCACCAAAAGGTTGAAGGCGAAAAACCGCTGCCTTCTGGAGCCCCCAGCAACGTCATGCCGCTCACTAGCCTGTTGGACGGGCAGAAGGGAGTCATCTCGTTCATCGGGGGCGGGCGGGGTGCTTCCCAGAGACTTGCGGACCTTGGGTTAACTCCTCACACGGAGATAACGGTCGTCAAGTCGGCCCTGTTTCACGGTCCGCTGATGATTTCCGTGCGGGGAACCACGTTGGCGATCGGCCGTGGCGTGGCGGCCAGAGTTTTTGTGAGAGCGAAATAGATGCCAACCGCCGAGAAGGATCCCATAACCATAGCTCTAGCAGGCAATGCAAACGTCGGAAAGAGCGTTATCTTCAATTATTTTACCGGGCTGCACCAGCACATCGGAAACTGGCCTGGCAAGACGGTCGAAAAGGCGGAGGGGACGCTGCACTTTAAGGAGTACACGATAGATGTCCTCGACCTGCCTGGCATCTATTCGCTGTCCGTGTTCTCGATTGAGGAGCGGATCTCCCGGGAGTACATCGCAATCGAAAAACCGGATGTCGTCATAAATATCATCGACGCCTCAGCACTTGAGAGAAACCTCTTCTTCACCCTCCAGCTACTCGAGCTGGAAACGCCGATGATCGTGGCGCTAAATCAGGTGGATGCGGCTGAGGCGAAGGGGATAACCATTGATGTCCCCGAGCTGCAAAAATCCCTCGGCATACCCGTGATTCCGACCATCGCCACAAGGGGAACCGGCTTGGATAAGCTGCTGAATAAGGCCGTGAAGGTTGCAAAGAGCAAGAAGTTAGCGAAGCCAACCAGATACGGTAGGGAAATAGAAGAAAAAATCCGTAGGGTCACAAAGCTCGTGGAAAAGATACCCATTAAATATCCACCGAGATGGATTGCGATCAAACTCCTCGAAGGTGATGAAGAGATCAGGAAAATTGTCGGCAGGGTTGGCCCAGAAATAGTCTCCAGCGCTGAAAGGCACGCTAGGGACTTGGAACGAATTCACGGTGAGCCATGTTCAATCATAATAACGTCGGAGCGCTACAACACCGCGAACAAAATCGCTAGAAAAAGCCAGCGAATCACCCCCCCTCGCGGGCCATCTCTTACGGAGAGATTGGATGCGGTGACAACCCATCCCATCATGGGCTACCCAATCTTGATCGGCGTCATGCTCCTGGTCCTCTTCACAGTTTTTACCGTCGGGGGGTACTTGAGTGGGTTTTTTGAAGACGCGATGGAGCCAATTCAAGGTGCGTTTGGAGGTGGGGCGGGAGAGTTGATTGGAGGGGGACTACTCGGCGGGTTGATAGCCGGGGTAGCCATAGTGCTGCCATTCATCCTACCCTTTTACCTGATCTTGACCTTCTTGGAGGATTCCGGGTACATGCCTCGCGCCGCGTTCATGACCGATAGTCTCATGCACCGCATGGGAATCCACGGCAAAGCGTTCATCCCGTTCATACTCGGCTACGGCTGCAACGTTCCCGCGTGCCTTGGGTGCAGGGTAATGGAGACCGAGCGGGAACGAACGATCTCCGCGTTCGTCGTGACGTTGGTGCCGTGCGCTGCCGTGACGGTCGTGGTCCTGGGTTTGGTCGGAGCCTTTGTGGGGATTCATTGGGCGCTGGCGTTATACCTGCTCAACCTGGTGATAATTTTCATCCTGGGGAGGGTCGCGTTCAAGGTCCTGCCGGGCGAACCCATGGGGCTGATCATGGAGATGCCCCCCTACCGAAAGCCGCACGCGCGCTCGGTGCTCAAGGAAACCTGGATGAGGGTAAAGGACTTCGTTTACATCGCTTTCCCGCTGATAATCGTTGGCAGCGTTGTGCTCACCGGACTAAAAGTTGGGGGCTTGCTGGAACCGATTGGAGATGCATTGAGCCCCGTCACGGTGGGGTGGCTGGGGCTACCCGCGATCACCGGCGTCCTGCTCATCTTTGGGATCCTCAGGAAGGAGCTCACGTTGGTCATGCTCGCGACCCTCATGGGCACGGCGAATTTTGCAACGGTTTTAACCCCAACTCAAATGATAGTGTTTGCCATAGTCGTGATGTACTACATCCCCTGCATCGCAACCATCGCCGCGTTGGTGAAGGAGCTGCGGTGGAAGAAGGCGGCTTACATCACGGTATTCGAGATAGCGTTCGCCCTCCTCCTGGGTGGCGTCGCGTTCAGGCTGCTGACGTTGGTGTAGGAAACAACTAATAATGTGCAATACCACTTTAATTTGGGTGATAGCTTGTACCAGTGGCGTCGCGGTCGGCGAAGGGGACCCGGGAGGCCGATGAAACCTAGGTTCTTGGGCTTCAGGCCCGGAGCGATAACGTTTATGCCATCCGCTCCAATAGGGCCTCCAATCGCCGCGGGTGAGCCAATCTACATGACCTATGACGAGTACGAGGCCTTCCGCCTGATTTATCACGAAGGGCTGAACCAGGAGGAGGCCGCCAAGCGGATGAAAATTTCGCGTGGGACGGTGTGGCGCTGCTTAGAGAGCGCAAGGGATAAGGTTGCCTGCATGCTCGTCGAACGCCGCCCGCTTGTGGTTACGCCTGCGCCTCCTCGGCCTTCTGAGGAGACAGGCACTTGAGCCAAGTCGATGGGATGCGGCTCACGGTCTTAGTCGACGATTCCAAGAACCCAATCAGACCTGAACTCACCGCCAAGCATGGGCTCTCCTTTTTCATCGAGCTGAAAGCTGGTAGACACACAACTAATTTGCTGATGGATACCGGACCGTCCGCAGATGTCGTCTTACAAAATGCTCAGAAGCTCGATGTCGATTTGAGAAAGGTTGATTCGATTGTGCTGAGCCACGGACACTACGACCATACCGGTGGGCTCTTGGGCATCCTAAAGCACATCGGCAAAAAAGTGCCTGTGATAGCCCATCCGGGGGCCCTTGAGGCAAAATTCGCGGCGAAGAAGAAGCGTCTCAAAAAAGCTGGCATTCCTTTTCGGGTTTCAGAGTTGGAGAAATCAAGCGGTATCTTAACTCTAAAACGGGGGCCGACTTCTAAAGCACCTGGGATTTGGGTGAGCGGGGAAATCAAAAGAGCCAGTCCATTTGAAAAGGTTAAGGGATTCAAAACCATGAGGAGGGGCAAGCTCGTCGATGATTACATGCCGGATGATCAGGCGCTTTTCGTGAAGGTCAAGGGAAAAGGGCTTGTGGTCGTCACGGGTTGCGCTCACGCGGGGTTGATAAACACGATTGAGCAGGCAAAAAAGGTAACGGGTTCGAGCGGCGTGTATGCGGTCGTTGGTGGGTTTCACCTAGCTGGAGCAAGTGCGGGAAGGATAAGTGCAACCATCGAGGAGCTCCAGAAAGCTGGCGTGAAAGTAGTCATGCCATGTCACTGCACGGGAAAGAAGGCAATCACAAAGTTCTCGAAGGTCTTTGGAAAAAAGTGCAACCAGCTTAGAACAGGTAATGTAGTTACATTCTAATCACCAAAAAGCTTTTATAGAATTATGTGCAATAGCACAAATAGAGGTGGTAACAAATGTGGGGGCCAGGTTTCGGCGGGGGTAGAGGCCGAGGCTGGGGCCGAGGTTGGTTTGGGCTTTGGCCGGGCAGAGGGCCTTTCAGCTATTTGCCGCCATGGCAGAGACCCAGGCGGATGTTTGGCTTCGGAAGAGGATTCGGCTGGGGGGTCAGATGGTTGGGCAATCCTTACGTCTGCGCCCGCTTCCCATGGCTTCCGAGGTGGTGGTGGGCTTACCCAGACGTCTACGGATCCCCTGGCTACGGATACCCCTACGCGGCGTATCCGCAGTACTCTTACCCGGGATACAGGTAAACAAACAAAAGGAGGTCAAAAGCATGTGGTGGCCTAGAGGTCGGAGATGTTGGTGGTGGTACATGAATCCATACATGATGTATCCACCGTACCCGCCATACGTGCAAGCGCCACAGCAACCTTCGCAACCTGCGCAGCAACCCGCACAACAACCCCCAGCGGCACCTTACTACCCGCTCCCGCCGTTCATACCTCCTCCACCGACGCCCGAGCAAGAGATTGAATCGCTGGAGGCATACAAAGCTGAGATCGAAGAGGAGCTCAAAGGGATCGAGGCGAGGATAAAAGAGCTGAGGGAGTCCTTGGCCAAAGAATCCGGCGGTCAACCACCCGAAACCGGAAAGTGATGATTTGAAGCTCAAAGTGGCCGTTGCTACGAAGGGGCCCAAAGGTCTGAGGGACGAGGTATCCTATGAATTCGGCAGGGCTCGAACTTTTACAGTTATCGACCTCGAAGGCGATCAGGTCAAAAACGTGAAAGTTGTGGATAATCCAGCAGCCTCGTATGAATACGGGGCAGGCCCGATAGTCGTAAAGATGCTCGCTGACATGAAAATCGAAGTCGTGGTTGCGGGTGAATTCGGTCCAGGAGCTTCGGTGCTCCTCCGGGATAAAAATATTCGCGCGGCCAAGGTTAAAGCGGGGACAAACGTCAGTCGAGCTGTAAGTATAATTAGGTAGGGTTGAGAGTAATTCGAGGTAACCCATGAAAGTAGCAATACCTTCCAACACGCCAGGCGGACCAGATGCCGGAATATCTCCCCATTTTGGCAGATGTGATGTATTCACGGTAGTTGAAATTAAAAACGGCAAAATAGTGGGTGGGAGCACCATAGATAACCAAGGGGCGCATTTCGGTTTTGGGGCGACACCAGCAGAAATCTTGGCATCGAGCGGCATAGACGTGGTAGTGGCACAGGGCATGGGCCCCAAGGCTCTAGAGCTCTTGGGACAGAGTGGCATCAAAACATACTTTACCTCAGTCCAAACGGTCGGGGAGGCCGTGCGTGAGCTGATTGAGAGCAAGGCCAAGCTGGCCACCCCCGAGGAAGCCTGCAAAGAATCCAAGACAGCAACTGGACCACCCCAGACCCCTGTTATGCCTCCCTTTGGCCCCGGGATGGGCCGTGGAATGGGAAGAGGGATGGGCAGGGGGATGGAGCCCTATCCCTACGGACCCGCTTACCCACCGACGGCCCCTCCAATGCCGCATCCTCCACAACAAATGCCGAAGCCTTCTCCCCCACCGACAGGCCGCTTCAAGGTAGGTGTCGCAAGCCAAGGGCAAGGGGGACTCGACGACATGGTATCGCCGATCTTTGGCAGGTCCCCAAGCTTTACCATCGTAGAAATAGAAGGGAAAGACATCAAAAACGTGAAAGTGGTGCCGAACCAATTCGTTTCTGCGCCTCGCGGTGTGGGAATCGCTGTGGTCCAGATGCTGGCAAGCGAAGGGGTGAAATTTATTTTGGCCGGACGATTTGGCCCTTGGGCATCCTCAACCTCTAGCCAATTTGATATACAAATGGTCATGGTTCCGCCTGGCGTGAAGATAAGGGACGCTATTAACCAGTACCTCATCGGTTCACGCTAGGGTGCAGCGATTGAAGGAAATTGTGGTCGCTAGCGGGAAAGGTGGAGTCGGTAAAACCACGGTCGCTGCATCGCTCGCAGTTTTTTTGACCAAAGCTGGGACAAAAATCGTTGCGGCTGACGCAGATGTTGACGCACCAGATCTCTTGTTGGCACTGGGTGGCGGAAAGACAATTTCCTCAACCGAGATCGAAGCTTCAGAAAAAGCGGTGATCGACGAGTCGAAATGCACAGGGTGTGGCAATTGCGTCAGTGCATGCCTGTTTGGCGCAATCGTGATGCAAAATCATCTACCAACCGTTATGCGACTCATGTGTGATGGCTGCGGTGTGTGCAAGGTTGTCTGTCCCGTCAATGCAGTTGAGGTGAAAAAAGCAGTGACGGGCACACTGAAAATCGAGGATACTAAGTACGGATTCCCGTCGGTGACTGGGTACCTGAGGCTTGGCGAACATAATTCGGGACACCTTGTAGCGAGCGTAAAAAAATCCGGGCGGGAGACGGCTGAGGGCTTGGGGGCAAAGGCGCTCGTGGTCGACGCAGCACCGGGCATAGGTTGTCCAGTGATCGCTTCGATTTCGGGGGCCAGCTATGTCATTGCCGTTACCGAGCCGACTCCTGCCGCCAAGCGGGATCTGGAACGCTTGGTCAAAGTAATAAAGCACTTCGGGGTCCCGGTGGGAGTGGTGATAAACAAGGCGAACCTTTCGGACGACTTCAGGGTCACGCTTGAGGACTGGATAAAACATGAGCTAGGCTATCAGATTTTAGGCGAGATCCCCATCGACTACGAAGTTGTTAAAGCTTTGGTGAACATGGCGCCGGTCACCGAGTTTAATCCAAATGCTGAAGCATCGAAGATCTTGACCGCGATAGCCAAACGCGTGAAGGATGAGGTCTCACCATGAAATCTGGTGGGGAGGCATCAGCGAAATTACTCAGGAGAAAGCGCGTGGGCGTGCCCGTGATAGCAGTAACTGGTGGGAAGGGCGGCACGGGCAAAACCACGGTTGCGGTGAATTTAGCCGTGGGTCTGAGCATGAAAGGTTCCAAGGTCATGTTGGTTGACGCAGATGTTGATTGCCCTTGTTGCGCGATGTTGTTTGGAGCAGAACTGAGTAATGGCGAGGAGGTTAAAACATTCAAGCCTGTGATCGATGCTGCAAAATGCACTGGATGCGGAAAGTGTGTGGCGGTTTGTCATGACCACGCATTGGTGGGTCTTGAGGGGCAAGTCCCGTCACTTTTCGAAGAACTCTGCTCTGGGTGCAAAGCATGCCAGCTCGTCTGTGAAGTTGACGCCATAAAGAGTGGTCAGAAAGTTCTCGGTACCATCTACATCACAGATTCAAATGGGATTAAACTGGTGGTGGGCGAACTCAAACCGACCGAGCCGAGATCACCAATCGTGGCGCGCGCGACCATGCTCAGAGCCGCTGAGGAGCTTCGGAAGGACAAATACGACATCGTGATCGTGGACACTGCTCCGGGAATTCATAACGTGGTGGCTCAAGCCCTTTGGGAAGCCGACCTAGCGCTGGCTGTGACCGAGCCGACCCCGCTCGGAGCTCACGATCTGGGTTTCATGTTAGAGCTCACCGAGGAACTGGGGCTGCCGGCCGAGGTCATCCTGAACAAGGCGGATATCCCAGGCGGTTTGAAGGATGAAGTGGTGAAGACGAGTCGTGATCGGGGAGTTAAAATCGTTGCGGAGATACCGATGGACGAAGAGCTGTTGCGCTCCTACGTTTCGGGTGAGCCGCTTGTGAGAAAATCCCCTAAGAGTCCCTCTGCAGTTGCACTATTAGCTCTGGTCCCGCACATTCGTGAAATGTTTGTAAAAGGAGGTGAAACCTGATGGCGCAACCACCCACCCCACCACCGCTGCCAACCAAAAAATTTCAATGTTTTGCATGTGGGAACATCATAGAGGTGCCTCGGGGCATGCCTAAGCCAGCGGCATGTCCTAGATGCGGTGCTCCGCTCGTGGCGATTCATCGTGTGGACAAGGGGCCGCCAGGTGGAAGAGGCGCGGGAAGGCGCGGTGCTGGTGGCCCTGGCGGAGGGCGCGGCAGGGGGCCACGTTGGTCTCAGTAGGCTTAGCCTCATTGAGATTTGAGATGCTGAGTTGATCTGGGTTAATCTAGAGGAAAAAATCAGGTGAAAATTAAAAACAGAACTTAGAGGAGGAAAGCTGAATGAACGATCTTTTGTTAATACTGTTCTTGATTTTTGTCGGGCAGACCCTAGGATCATTGATAGGTCTCATCAAAAAACCAGGCAAAGTTGCCTTATACGGTTCTTTATCTTTTGCTGCAAGCATGATGATTGTCATATCCTTTGTTCAGCTGATACCCGAAGGCTTAAAATATACGTCTTTATTTTTGATAGCAATCTCGTTTTTCGTTGGGATAGTAATAATGCGGATAGTGGATCGTTTATTACCCCACATCAATCCTGAATTAATTAAAAAAGAAAAGCCCTCTGTTAAGAGAAGCGTCACCATGTTGGTCATCGGCATAGCTTTGCACAATATTCCAGAAGGTTTGGCAATCGGGGCCGGTTTTGCAATAACTGCGGAATTGGGAATCGTTATTGCGTTAGCTATTGCAATCCAGGATCTTCCGGAAAACATTGCAACAATTGTTCCATTATACGGTTTGATCAAGAAAAAAGCAAAGTCATTTATCATCCTTATTGCCACGGTACTGTTCGAGGTGGCTGGATTTATCATAGGATATTTAGTCTTGGGAGGAGCATCGTTGAGCTGGCTGGGGGCTTCACTGGCGCTTGCAGCGGGGTTCATGGTTTACATCTCTGTCGAGGAATTGATACCTTCAGCACAGGTAAAGAAGTATCCCAAAATGGCGGCAGCGGCCATGGTTTTAGGTGTGATGTGTGTTCTATTAACAAGTTTGATATGATTAAATCGGTAAAAGAGAGATTAGATAGAAGTCTAGGATAATTCGGTGAATAAAAATGAAGACCTATTTAGATTGCATCCCGTGCTTCGTGAGGCAGGCTTTGGAAGCGAGCAAGATGGCTACGGGGAACAAAATTAAACAGGAAAAAGCATTAAAGGCGGTTTTATCGGAGCTGGAGAAGACTTCATTAAAAAATAAGATACCGCCGCAGATCGCTCGCAAGGTTCATAGCATAGTCAGGGAGGTGACAAAAAACAATGACCCTTACAAGAAAGTGAAAGATAGATACAACAGAAAAGCTCTAAAAATGTATCCAAGTCTTAAACGAAAGGTCGCCAAGTCTAAAGATAGATTGTTAACGGCAACGAAGCTCGCCATAGCTGGAAATATCATCGACTTCGGCCCCGGTTCGAAATTCGATCTCGAGAAAACTGTAGAAGATGTTTTAATTCAGGATTTCGCGATAAATCATTTTAACCAGTTTAGAAAAGCGTTGAACAGTTCTAAAAAAATTTTATATCTGGGAGACAATGCCGGTGAAGTTGGTTTTGACCGCATTCTCCTAGAAGAATTGAAGGATAAAGAGATCACATTTGTCGTCAAGGGAGGGCCCATCATTAATGATGCAACGGTTGAGGATGCGAGGTTTGTAGGGATAGACAAAATTGCGAAGATTGAAGTGGTTAGCAACGGTGATCCCGGCACGGGACCAGCTAGATGGTCGAAGGAGTTTATCAACAAACTGAAAGACGCGGATCTCGTGATCAGCAAGGGGCAAGGCAACTACGAGGCCTTAAGTGAAGTGGATGCAGATATCTTCTTCTTACTCAAGGTGAAGTGCCCATTGATTGCTAGGGACATAGGTGCCAAGGTCGGCGGTACCGTAATAAAATGATGCTTTAGCTCACTAGGCGATCGGGATGTTAGGAGTCAAGGCCGAAGCCATCACCGCGGAAGAAATGGCCAAGGTAGATCAAAAAGCAGCGGAATTCGGGATTCCCAGCATCCTGCTTATGGAAAACGCCGGGGGGGTCGTCGCAAGGATCATAACAGAAAAATTCGGTACCAAATTGAAGGTGGCAGTTTTTGTTGGCACGGGCAACAATGGCGGGGATGGGCTCGTCGCTATCAGACACTTGATGAGTAAAAGGGCCAAAGTAGATGTCTTCTTGATCGGAGATCCGGGGGATATCCGTACTGAAGAAGCGCGCCTGAACTGGAATGTGATACAAAAAATGAGGCAAAATGTCAAGATCCATGTGGTTAAAAGCATCTCCGACCTTAAGGGGGCAGCGCGCTACCTAAAGCGTGCAGATGTGATTATCGATGCTATGCTTGGGACTGGCCTAAAGGGTCCGCTCAGGGAGCCTTTCGCTTCCGCGGCGCGCTTGGTGAACGTGTCGAAGCCCCCCGTAGTTTCAATAGACTCGCCCACCGGGTTGGATCCATCGACTGGCGAGGTACACGGGGTCGCGGTCAAGGCAACTTATACTGTGACTTTTCACAGGATGAAAATGGGATTTCTCAAGGCGAAGGGGTACGTGGGCGAGGTCATAGTAGCTGATATCGGGATCCCTCAGGAAGTCGAGGCTGCAGCCATCGGCAAGCGCCGGCGTTTACAGTGGAGAGTTGGGAAGGCACCGAAAGAAACCCCGAAGTTAGTGAGCGCGTGTCTTTTGGGAATTAACTGTAGGTATGACGGTCAAAACAACCTTAACGAGAAAGTGATGCGGCTGGTCGAAAAAGAGGTGCTGATCCCCGTCTGTCCAGAGCAGCTTGGCGGGCTCGGAACGCCAAGGGAGCCCATGGGGGTAATCGGAGGAGGGGGTTCGGAGGTTTTAGACGGGAAGGCGAGGGTTATAAACAGGAGCAATAAGGACGTGACGGAGAACTTGGCGAGAGGCGCGGAGGAAACTTTGAAGATCGCGAGGTCGTCAGGCGCGAGGGAAGCGATCTTTAAGGCGAGAAGTCCCTCCTGCGGGTGCGGAAAAATTCACGATGGGACGACTCCCAACAAACTCATCGAGGGGGACGGGGTCACGGCTGCATTGTTGAAGAGGAACGGCATCCACGTAATCACGGAGGATGGCCTTTGATTACACCTTGCCCTCAAGCCAGCCAATTTTAACGTTATTTTTCTGGTCAAACTTTGGAACATATGGTTTGATGTCCAAGAGAGGGGTGCCGTCGAGCATGTCGATACCCCTCACCTTCAAGATATTTCCTTCGCGTTCCAACAGCTCCACGATAGTGAGCCCTATTTGATTCGGCCTGTTCGGGGATCTCGTGGCGAAAAGTCCGCGCGGGGCATCGTCTAAATAAGGTTTTACCAGAAGCCCAAACGAATTCAGGTAATGTTCTTTTTTTATCGAGCGCTTGACAGACTTGTGAAACATGTACAAAATTATGAGGTGGGAGAAACCCTCGACATCCTTCAGCCCCTCCTCGTACTCCTTAAAAACTTCGATTTCACCGATTTCCTTCGATTTGTATGCTTGGTGGGGCGCTTCTCCGTCCTTTTTGTATGGCGTGTGGATTATCCCTATGGGTTTTAATTCCCTCATTCTATCACCAGCCCCACCCCACACCTCACGTATTGTTTCGGGAACGCGCGCGCTAACTCCCTTTTGTATGAGGTACAGTGGCATGGAGAAATCAATTTAACTCTTTTTAGAATGTCGAAATCACTGAATCCATGGAAACCACCGATGACGCCGTATATCTCGCCAAACTTTGATGCCGCAATTACGATTCTATGCATCCCAGAATGAGCGCAGCCCGTAATCACAAATACGCCTCTTTTGTTCAAACAGATTAATGATTGTTCTTTAATGCAAGTGCCTAGCTCGCCTGTCGTAAATACATCCTTACGTATCTGCATTGGTTTTCGAGCCTCAACCAGTTTTGTTTTTGCCGGAATTTGATTTTTTAACCACTTGGAAAACGATGTCAAGGCGTACACAGAAAGGTCTTGGTTTTCTTCAATCAGATCCGATAAACCACCAGTATGATCCCCATGCCCGTGCGACAATACAACGGATCTTATATCGCTCGGATCGATGCCCAATTTTTCCATGTTGTCTAATAAGGCAACGCCATCGCCGCCAGTGTCGAATAAAATGTCATTATCGATTAAACAGGAAAAACCCCAGCCCGCCGTCAATCCTCTCTTTAACACTTCGTTGTCGTAAACTACTGTTATTTTCATGCCCGCAAGTCTCCTTTCGTAATTTTGTACAGTAAAGTTTATATACAATTATGTGCATATGCCCATAATAGGAGATGGGGAAAATGGCTTACGGTCAGGGAGGTTGGAGAAGGAGAAGAAGGAACATGTATTACCTCACCGGCCTGCCGGGATGGATGAGGTTCGGATATTCACCAGGATGGGTAGGCAGAAGCCCCACAGGACTGCCACCAACCGCTCAATATTTGATGCAGACGGGACAGGTGCCTCAACCCACACCTTACACGGCACAGCCACCAGCGCAAATGGTGGTTCCTACACATGAGAACTGCGCTAATTTTGGGAATGGGTTCTGCCAATTATACGGTGCTGCCGTGGATCCTAGCGGCAGCGCCTGCCCAAGCTTCACACCGAAAAGTTCCGCTTCAGCGCCACAGACACCACCAACGCAACCCATGTTTCAAGCACCTGCCAGTTTTCCTCCAGCACAAATGTCCCAGATACCCAAAGAACAGGAAATTCAGGTGTTGGAGGGTCAGGCAAGAATGTTTGATCAACAACTAGAACAAATCAAAAGAAGGATTGAAGAACTCAAAAGGGAGGTGAAATGAATGCCGTTCGGCTGGGGAAGAGGATTTGGTAGAGGATTTGGTAGAGGATTCGGATGGGGGGGCAACCCCTACGTCTGCGCGCGGTTCCCATGGCTTCCGAGGTGGTGGTGGACTGGAATGTACGGCCCCACGACACCTTTTACGGGAGCACCGGGGATGCCCTACACGTCGTATGGCCAATATGGCACGCCAGGGATGCCTTATTCGCCAGACTACACATCGCCTTATGGCCAATATGGCACGTACGCAACGTCAGCCCCAACAGCTGCACCATGGACAACCTATACACCGTACTACGCGCCACCCTACAGCACGTATGCACCACCGGCCACAGCAATGCCGAGCATGACCTACCCATCGCCATATACACCATCACCTTACCCAACAGGCGCGGAGATCCCTCAAATTCCGAAGGAACAAGAAAGACAAATGCTTGAAGGTCAGGCGACAGCACTTCAGCAGCAATTAGACCAGATCAAGAAGAGGCTTGAAGAGCTAAGCAAAATGTAGGGCTCCAACAGCCTTATCAGCGAGTTCGACAACTGGGGCGAAGAGTACTACGATACGTGTGTAGCCTCATTAAATCAGATAGACAAATACTTATTGTGCAATCGCCGAAAAGGAATTTTAAATGGGAGTGAAGCAAGTGGAAGGAAGGATGAAGGAAATACAGGAGCAGGAGAAGCGTATCAAAATACGGATGGCCAAAATCAAACATAAACTGGTGATACTAAGCGGAAAGGGCGGAGTCGGCAAGAGTACCATCACCGCTAATTTAGCCATCGCATTGGCACGCAAGGGTCACAAGGTGGGTGTTTTAGATATTGACATTCACGGCCCAAGCATCCCCAAAATACTCGGCATCAGGGGACAGGGGTTGACCACAGGGCGGCTCGAAGGCCTAGGTATATTCCCGGCCAAAGGACCGCTCGACACCAAGGTCATCTCCATGGATTTCCTCCTTCCGAGCGATGAAACTCCAGTCATCTGGCGCGGCCCCATGAAGACGGGCGCGATCAGGCAGTTTCTTGCGGACGTAGCATGGGGCAACCTAGATTTTCTGCTTGTAGATGTACCTCCAGGCACTGGCGATGAACCCCTTAGTTTGATGCAGTTGTTGCCCGGCATCGACGGCGTTATTATTGTGACTGCTCCTTCTGAGGTTTCCCAAATCGTCGTCAAGAGGGCCGTCGGATTTACAAGAGAGTTGCACGTGCCTGTACTAGGTATCGTTGAAAACATGAGCGGATTTATCTGTCCAAAGTGCGGGGCAGAAGTTGATATTTTTGGAAGCGGAGGAGGTCAAAAAATAGCGGGAGAACTGGGAGTGCCATTCCTCGAAAGGATTCCAATCGATTCAAAGATATGCGAGGATTCGGACAGAGGGACACCCTTCATCATCGAGCATGCCGAAACTCCAGCAGCCAAGGCATTCATGCGAGTGGTGGACAAAGTGGAGGAATTTTTAAAACAGCAGGGGGCACGAGCTTGATCGTCGACGAGTTATTGGGTCTGATCGAGGAGCGGAGAAGCCAGCTAGAAGACCTGACGCTCTCGAGGGTATGCGTGAGTCTCTGCTATACTGCGGTGATGCTAGATAACGGCTACGTTGGGCTCTGTCACACGCCTACTGAGGACATTGCACACACTCATTGGGGCCGCAGGCGGGACTTCCACGGCTTCAAGGCCTTGGAAATCACCCGCCTGGCGAATTCGCTTGACATGATTGAGAAGACAGTTGGCATCGCGACGTTGAATGCCCTCTCACAGTACCTGATGGACTCCGAAGGTTACGAGCGGCAGTTTGGAATAGACGCCTTTGATGCGATAGATGTGAGGAGGGAAGACAGCGTCGCAGTGGTTGGGTACATAAGGCCCCTAGTCGGGAAGCTGAGGGCAAAGGCCCGCGAAGTCCACGTTTTCGAGCGCAACCCCCAGTTGAGGGGGGATGCCCTACCTGATACTTTTGTCGACTCGATATTGCCGAAAGCGGATGTCGTGGTTATAAGCGGGTCGAGCTTGGTCAACGGAACGATTGATAGGTTGCTCGAGCTATCCAAAAGAGCTAGATTCGTGGTTTTTGCGGGGCCAACAGCCAGCACTTTGCCAGGGCCTCTTTTCAAGCGGGGTGTAAACATCGTGGCGGGTGTTCGCGCGAAAGGTCCTAAGGTGATGGATGCAGTAGCCGAGGCCAAACCATTTGTGGCATTCAAAGAGCTTGTGGAGAAGTATACTTTAAAAAGATGAAAACAGCCTGAGGGGTAAAACTGAATCGGCTTAAGCACATCGCTGCGGAGCTCAAAGAGCATGCACCTTTCACCGCTTTTGGGGCGGGCGTGGGGGTGATCGTGATGGTCGCTGTGTGTCTGGCCAAGCTCGACCCAGAGGTCTCTCACCACGCCTTCCACATCCTGCACCCCGCCCACATGCTACTTAGCGCGACCGTGACCGCCGCGATGTTTAGGTTGCACAGGGGGGGTTTCGGGGCCTCGATAGCCGTCGGACTCGTGGGGGCGGCTGGGATATGCGCGATAAGCGACATAGTGTTCCCCTACGTGGGAGGCACGCTACTTGGAGCCACCATGACCTTACACGTATGCATTTTAGAACACCCGTGGCTTGTGCTCCTACCTGGGCTCGTCGGCGCGACAATCGGCGCTTTGACGGGGCGCTGGACCAAGTGTCCGCACGCGGCGCACGTGTTGATAAGCACCTTGGCCTCTCTCTTTTACCTCATCGGATTCGGGGCGGTGGACTGGCTCCCGATGTTCCCGCTCGTGTTCGTGGTGCTGTTCATAGCAGTATGGATCCCATGTTGTACGAGTGATATCGTGTTCCCTCTCCTGTTCGTGAGGAAAGGGAGGCGTCGGAGGTAATCGTGTGGACGAACTAGATGAAATACGCAAAAGGAAGATGAAAGAGCTGGAAAAGAGATTTTTGAGAAAGAGAGAAGAAACGGCGATCGACGCGCCGGTTCAAGTCACCGCTGCTACATTTGACCGTTTTATCAAGGAGCACCGAGTGGCGGTAATCGATTTTTGGAATGAATGGTGTACCCCCTGCATTATGATCGCACCCATTATCGAAGAGCTAGCGAAAGATTATGCCGGAAAGGTGGTTTTTGGAAAGCTGAACACCGATGAAAGCCCAGCGATTGCAGTGAAGTATAACGTGATGGCCATTCCGACCCTGCTGTTCTTTAAGAACGAAAAACCCGTGGATCGAATAATCGGTGCCGTGCCAAAGGACCATATCGAATGGAAGCTCAAGAAAATAATCGGATAGTGGTCATGCGCCGAATTCTTTTATAGCATCCATTGCCATCTTGGTGTACGCAAGCGCAGGGCCACCACCCATCACCATCGCCACGAAGCAGGTCTCGATTATCTCGTCCTTCGTCGCTCCCGCCTCCATCGCCTTTTTAACATGGGTAGCTATGCACCAGTCGCATCCCCTGACGATCCCCGCCGCCAGCGCTATCAGTCGCTTCACCTTGGGGGAAAGGGCTCCCTCTTCAAAGGCGTGCCGCAGGAATACGTTGAACTGTCCCCCGACTTTCGGGGATATCTTTCCTAGCTCTTCAGCTGTTTCTGCCAGTTCCTTTGCCAATCTAACAGCTTCTCCTTCTTCCATCGCGATCACCCCCATTTAACACTTATAGGCTATCGTTAAATCATCAAATGAGTTCTTATTAACCCTTGAGAACGTCAGCGAAAAGGGAAAAAACATGGTAAATTGTGCGTCGTGTGTGGGAAAAGTGTGCTCGAGAGGGATCCCATGTCCAGTTGGCGAACCTTTGAAAAAATTTACATTCAGGGAATACCGAAAAGCGAGTAACTTGAAACTCTATCAAAAATCCAGCTCGCTTGAAGTCGAAGGGTACATGAAATACCCCCGGGTGAAAGAACTCATTCGGCTGGCAGAGGAGATGGGCTGGAATAAACTGGGCATGGCCTTTTGCATAGGCCTTTCGGAGGAGGCGAAAAAACTGCAGGAGGTACTGGAGTCGCACGGGTTTGAAGTTCATTCGGTTGTTTGTAAAGTTGGTGGCGTTGAGAAGGAAAAATTCTCTCTTCCAAAAGGAAAAGATCATGCATGTAATCCAATTCTTCAAGCGATGGTCCTCAACGAGGTTGGCACAGACCTCAATATCATCGTGGGGCTTTGCATGGGACACGATGTGATGTTTCAGGTTTACTCGAAGGCGCCAACCACCACGCTTATCGTCAAAGACCGGGTATTGGCTCACAACCCAGCCGGGGCCCTTTACTCACGTTATCATTTCAAAAAATTGATGAGGCGGCCGACAAAAGAGCGCTGATGGTGAACCCGTGGAAATAGTTTATGGTCCTGTCTCGTCTTGGCGGTTAGGAAGGTCGTTGGGGGTGGATCTGATATGCCAAGAGAAAGGAAAGGTGTGCTCGTTTGACTGCGTATATTGTTCGCTTGGGAAAACCACGGAGCTGACGGCTAAGCGCAGGGTCTTTGTCCCCACCGAGCTGGTAGCGCGAGAGCTCAAAAAAGTCAAGGGAAAAGTCGAGGCAGATGTCGTGACTTTTTCTGGGACGGGCGAGCCGACCCTCGCCCAGAATTTAGGTGAGGCGATAAAGGTTGCGAAGGAGGTTTTGGGCCTCCCTATCGCCGTCCTGACAAATTCCTCTCTGATGACGAGGGAAGACGTGAGGAGGGACCTCGCCCGGGCGGATATCGTCGTCGGGCAGCTAGACGCCCCGAACGAGGAGCTCTTCAAGCGGATAAGTCGACCGCATGAGAAAATCGTTTTTGAAGGTGTCATCGAGGGAATGAAGCGGTTTCGGGAGGAGTTTAAAGGCAAATTTTCGCTGGAGGTGATGTTCGTCCCGGAAAACACAGCTTTCTCTAGAGAGATTGCGAGCATTGCGAGGACGATCAGGCCGGACGAAGTTCAAATCAACACTCCCCTCAGGCCCAACCCTGTTAGGCCCTTAACCCCGGAGGAGCTGAAAGAGGTCCAGAAGGACTTCACGGGGATGAACGCCCGGTTCGTCTACGAGGCAAAAAAGCCAAAGGTAAAAGCGGTGGTCGGGCGGGAGAAGCTGAGGCAGCTCAAGCGGTCCCTTAACCCCTGAGTCGCTTCCACGCTCGTCCCTTGCTTGCAATTACTGCCCCTACCCTCGCCGCTTGGGCGTTCGACGGCATCACCACCACTCCCGCGCGCTTCAATTTTTCACGTTGGGCGTCGAGGCCTTGGGGGTCCTTTGAGGTCCCCACCACCGATGCGACCACGCTGAGGTAACCCCCGCCTCGCTCCGCGGTCTTTTTGGCCCCAGTAATTGCCTTCGCCAGCTCCCCCGCGGGGTCGGGGTGTGCGCCCTGCCCCAGCACCACGTCCAACACAACTACTGCAGTTTCCCAGTCTCGAGCCTCCTTCAACATCCGCTCGCATCGCGGCCCTTGGTCAGCCACAGGGTGCCGCCCTCGAGCGAGTTCGGCTGCTCCGAAGTCGACGCAGGCATGTCCCCTGCTTGAGTGTGGGTCGGGCAGCCGCAGGCGGGGCTTCAAGGGAACGTTCGAACGCACATCACCGATCAGCTCTTGCATGACCACCATCGCCTCCGCGCAGAGCATCCCGCCCGAATAGAGCCCGCGAATGTACTTCTGCCCGTAGCTGAAGCGCCGGTGCTCCCGCTCAGCAATTTTCCTAACCTCCTCGGACGAAAGGGTAAAAGTCACCTCGCGGGTTCCACGCTTCTCGACGAGGGCAACCGCGTGGGCTGCCGCATCCTCGAGCGTTTTAGCAGGAACCACGCCCTTCGGGAACCTGGGCTCGCGCCCCGCCCCCAGAAAGCAGGCCACCGCGGGCTTGCCCACGGATTTGACGGCCCCGAGCACCCGCCGCGCGACGCTGGTGGCAGGGACCAGAGCGGCCACCACGATTACCTTTGTGGACTCCTCCTCCGCTAGGAACTTCAGTGCCCCCATCGTCCCCAGACCATCGACCCTTTGCGAAAGGTCCAGGGGGCCAACGCCCAAGGCATGGGATATCCCAACCTCGTCCACCAGACACGAAACTTCTTGAATCCCCGTCCCGAGGGTCCCGACGATGCCCACGGGCCCCCGGCGCACGGCGTTGGCGAACCCATAACCCATGCCCTCGATGATAGCCGTGCCGCACCCCGGGCCCAAGAGCAAAAGCTCACGTTCAGCGGCCGCTTGCTTGAGTTCGACCTCTTCTTCCAGCGAGACGCCGCCGCCGAGGAGCACCACGTGCTTGTCAGCTCGCAGCGCCCCCATCGCCTCATGAGCGGCGGGCGGGCCTGACCTAGAAACCACGACGAACTCAGCCATTTGACCCCTCAAGATATTATCCACATTACCCAAAGAAATTTTGGTACCTAGTGCATAACTTCACGTTACGCTTTTATTTTTGTTATTCTTTCTAGTTTACATGTGCCCCCATTCGAACCGCGTAAATAACTTAAGCGGGGGGGGCAGAAGTGGGAAGGGTGAAATATGCAATCAGTAAGCTACAAGCTCGGCAGATTTTTCTTGTGCGGGCTCAAGTATAATTCGGAGCTCGTGCGGTCGGTTGTAAATTTTGCAAGGGGGAAGAGGGTCAAGATGGCGGTCTTCACCGTAGTCGGTGCGGTCAAGCAGGCGCGGCTTGCCTACTACGATCAGGCGGAGCACGAGTACCAGAAGATCAAACTCGATCGACCCCTGGAGATCGCGAGTTGCTTCGGCAACCTCTCGCTCAAGGACTGCAAACCATTTGCGCATGTCCATGCCGTGCTGGCCGACGCGGCAGGCAAGACCTACGCGGGGCACCTGCTCAGGGCAACGGTTTTCGCGGCCGAGCTTCACCTTCAAGAGCTGCTGGGTAAAAAACTCGAGCGGGAGTACGAGCAAACAACTGGCCTAGCGCTGTGGGAGTTTAGGAGGTGATGAGGTGGACCTGCTGATAAAGAACGCTCGAATCGTCGGGCGGAAGGCTCTGAAGGACATCGGCATCGAAGGTGGGAGAGTTGTCAAAGTTGGAAAAATTCGGGGCCGCGCGCGAAGGGTGATCAACGCCAAGGGAATGCTGACATCTCCGGCCTTCATCGACCCGCACATCCACCTCGACAAGTGCATGATAGGCGACGAGGTGCGGCCGAACGTCTCGGGCACCTTGCAGGAGGCAATCAAGATCGTCTGGGAGCGAAAGCGTCGTTACACCGTGGCCGATATCGTGCGCCGTGCGGGTGAAGTTATTCAAATGGCTGCCATGAACGGCACCACCCGTATGCGAACTCATGTCGATGTCGACACAATCGGGGGGCTCAAACCTCTCAAGGGCCTGCTTGAAGCGCGTAGAAAATTCAGACATCTGATGGACATCCAGATCGTCGCCTTCCCCCAGGAGGGGATCCTACGCGACCCCGGGACGGAGGAGTTGCTCTACAAGGCGATGGAGCTTGGGGCCGATTTGGTTGGCGGTATGCCCCACCACGAGCGTCCGTACTCGAAGGCGAAGCCCCACATCGATATATGTTTCGAGGTGGCGAAGCGGTTCGACGCCGACATCGACATGCACGTGGACGAAACCGACGACCCCCGCTCGCGCTCGCTCGAGTACCTAGCAAAAAAAACGATCGCCGAGGGCTACCAGAGCCGGGTCACGGCGGGCCACACGTGTGCGCTCGCGGCCTACCCGGACGACTACGCGCGGAAGGTCATTCAAAAGGTGAGGCGAGCGAACATCAACATGATCACCAACCCCGTCACCAACCTAGTGATTCAGGGTCGCGGGGACAAGCAACCGGTCCGCCGGGGGATAACGCGAGTTAAAGAATTACTTGCGGCGGGGGTCAACGTCACTTTTGGTCAGGACTGCGTGAACGACGCCTTCTACCCGTTCGGCCGCGCGGACATGCTCGAGGTCGCGAACATAACTGCACACGCTGCGCACCTGAGCGCGCCGGATGAGATCAAAACGGTCTTTCGAATGATGACATACAATGCCGCCCGCACACTAAGGGTGCTCGACGACTACGGCGCAGTTGGAAAACACGCAGACCTCGTGGTGATCAACGCGGCCTCGGTGAAGGACGCGATTCGAATGCAGCCCGACCGGCGATGGGTAATCAAGGGCGGCAAGATCATCGCAGAAGGTAGGTCGGTCCGGAAGTTGACCCGATCTCGCGTGGTCACATACGCAACACGGTAGCTCCCACTAGAGAAGTTAATCATGTTGTGCCACTCCATCTAACTCATCGAAGGATAAGATGTGATGTTTTAAACTCACACGAAGAAGGCTGATGGTTGGAACATGGCCAAGAAATTTGCCGATTTGCACATTCATACCCGCGCCTCCGATGGGCGGCTGCTTGCGGAGGAGGTCGTCCGGCAGGCGCGAGAAGTCGGGCTCGCCGCGATCGGAATAGCCGACCACGACTCCGTCGACGGTATCGAGGCAGCGCTCGGGGCGGGGAAAAAGTACGAGGTCGAGGTCATCCCGAGCGTCGAACTCAGCGCATACCTCGATGGTTTCGAGTTACATATTTTGGGTTATCTCATCGACTGGCGGGACGAGAAATTCAGGGCCATGCTCAGGAAGTTCCAAGAGGTGCGCCTGAACCGAGCCAAGCAGATGGTCGAAAGGCTCCGCGGGCTAGGATTGGATATTTCGTATGAAGACGTGCTGGCCGAGGCCGGGAATGGGGCGGTAGGCAGGCCTCACGTCGCACTGGCGCTGCTCAAGCGGGGCCACGTCGAATCCATCAACGGTGCGTTTGAGCGATACATACGTCCGGGAGGCCCAGCTTACGTGGACAAATATCATCTGCCCTCCGCTGAAGCGATCGAGATAATCCGACGAATCGGCGGGGTCTCGGTGCTCGCCCACCCGCTCTACGGCTTCCGCGAGGAGATGTTGCCTGAACTCCTCAAGCAGGGACTCGGGGGGATCGAGGTATATCACAGTAAGCACGATATCTTCTCGACACGACGCTTCGAAGGCCTAGCGCGCCGGCACAACCTGCTGGTGACGGGTGGCAGCGACAGCCACGGCTCCGAGGTGCCCATCGGGATGGTTCGGGTGCCCTACAAGCTCGTGGAGAAATTGAAAGCTGAGCGCAAGCTTTTATGAGCAACTGCTGATTCTAACCGAAGGGTTGTAATTATGATCACCGCAAAAGCTGCAATCTTCGACCTCGACTGCACGCTTGTCGACACGCTCAATCGATTTTACGATGTCTTCAACCAACTGCTCGAGGGGCATGGAAGCAAGCCACTCGTGTGGGATGAGTTCCTCGAGCGCTACATTGCGGACACGCTCGACGATGTGGTCGTTGTACCCCCCGATCCACAACGAGAGCGAAAGTTGCACGAGTTCTGGATCGAGTTCCTCCGAAGGTACCGAACGGATGACCCGGGCGGCAAGCTGATCCCGGGCGTGAGGGAAGTTTTCCAAAGGCTCCACGGCGCAGGTGTCCCAATCGCGGTCATCACGAGCTGCATCGCCCCCGCGGCCAAGGTAAAGGAGGAGCTGGCGAGCTTCGGGCTCGATAGATTTGTGAGCGCGATCGCCACCGGGGACGACGTCATTAGAGACTTGGAGGAAGGGCACCACTTTTCCAAGCTCGAGATCCTCAGGCTCGCGGCCGAGAGGCTTGGAGTCGATCCCCGGGAGTGCGTGACGGTGGGGGACTACTGGAACGATGTAAAAGGTGGAAAGGATTTGGGAGCAAAGACGGTAGCGGTGCTGACGGGCCTGATGCGACGGGGGCTCCTGGAGAAGTTCGAACCTGACGCGATCGTCGAGAGCGTTCGCGACCTGCCGAAAGTCGTAAAGTTTGAAAGCCAGAGTTAGTTTCTGGTGAAGAACGTGGTTCGAATCGACGGCACCAGCTTCGGAAGCATAACCGTGGATGGTAAACGCTACTCCCACGATGTTTGGATCTTCGCCGATGGCTCGATCAGGCGACGGGATCGGGACCACGAGTTCACGCTGGATGAGCTCGACCTCCTGCTCGACGGAAGGCCAGAGGTCGTGATTGTCGGCACGGGACAATCTGGCTGTGTTCGAGTTGATGAAGACGCCGCAAGGGAAGCTGGCAGACGAGGGATAAAAATAATTAACGATGTCACCCCCGAGGCCCTTAAACGGTACAACGAGGCAGTCAAGACCAAGCGCAAGGTAGCCGGCGCTTTTCACACCACGTGCTAGGTGTTTGTATGGTTCGAGCATTTGTCGGGATAGACATCGATGAAGCTGTGAGGCAGAAACTCGTTGCCGCGCAGGAGCAACTCCAGGCAACCGGGGCGCAGCTCAAGCTAGTCGAACCACCCAACATCCACGTGACGATGAAATTCCTCGGGGAGGTTTCCGAAGACAGGGTTGGTGCAATCGCTGATGCGTTGAAAAGGGCCGCTGCGGGAAGGGGGCAATTCGACATCAGGGTTAAGGGCATAGGTGTCTTCCCGAACCTGCGCTACATCCGGGTCGTGTGGGCTGGCGTGGCCGAGGGGCGCGACGAGGTCATCGGCCTCCAGCAAGGGATCGACCGCGAGCTGGGGCCGCTGGGGTTCCGCGCGGAGCGAGATTTCGTGCCCCACCTAACAATTGCCCGGGTTAAAACAGCTAAACAAAAGGAGCGGCTAGCGGCATTCATCAAAGAAATGACCGACGCGGAGTTTGGGGTGACACGTGCCCAAGCAGTCGAACTGAAGCAGAGCACGCTAACTTCGAAAGGACCGATTTACAGCAACCTAGCGCAGGTCAAGCTAGGCTTATAACTATTTATTTACAGAAAAGTGCAAGTATGACGGTAATCCCGCTTAGGATTTCGGCGGTACCAACAGAAATTAAACCACTTTTTATCCAAAGGAACTCCAATTCAACACGCTCGTAGGATCCTCCAAGAAGGTCGATAAGGAAAGCCAAACCATCTATCAACGCTAGTACTCCGCCAAACACCACTAATCCCCCCAACGCTGCTTCTGGGAGCACCTATCTCCGCAAGAGGTGGGGGAACATGTGCAGGAAGCTTGTAGCCGCAGTACCCACAAAACGAAGCTCAAGCCTCAACTTCTTTCCCGCACTTTGGACAAAGCGGCATTCTTCTTCACTTTTTCGTCTACTGAGCTTTACCGAACTTATACCCGCAATACGGACAAACTGCGTGCTCTACAGGAGTTTTCCGGCCACACTTCGTGCAGACCCGTTCCTCTATCTCGGGCCTAGTGTAGTAGTAAACAATGGCCGCCGGCCAGCAGAACAATATCAGCAATACTAGGAGTCCTAAACTATATTTTTTTGCCATCCTCCACCCTCTTCCACTGCAATATCGCTATTTAAATAGATTATCTTCATTCCTAACTTGCCTTTGCTACGTTAATTAGGGGGCATAGCCTGATGCCTGGCTTCTGATCTACTAGCAGCTGAGACACTTGTTATCGTCCGTGAAAGTAGTTTCGAAGCATCCCAGTTTTCCGAGCGATAGTATAAATTGCTCCATAGTAAATAGCGAACACCATTAGACCATAAAGAAAAATTTTCAAATTACCCCCGATAAGAAACGAAAGGAAAAATCCCCACGCTACCCCTAGGAGGTAACCGGTCCCTACTCTAATCCAGTTTTTGCCCTCCCTAAGCCCCAGAGTCTGAGTTACCCAATCAGCAGCGGTTGGAAGTGGAAAAAGAGCCATCAGCACGAAAGCGGTCGCTGAGGAAAGCGCGCCGAATAGGAAGAACGATGTGACGAACCCCAAGAATATTCCCGTGCATCTGGCACACAGGTAGACATCTTTTCCAGCAACGCGAAGATGGAGCGTCCGATGGAGTCTGGACGGACCGTGATGGGATAACAATAAAAACCATAAACTTTTTTCTCTTTTCTTCATTAACTCAGAACCCCAAGACCTCGCTATTCCACTATTTCAGTTAAATTCGATGCATAAAAATATGGAGAGTATTTGTGGAGGCGGCTGGGAGGGTGGCACTTGGACGGCCTTAACCACGATGTCAGAGGAAAAGCGCCGGCTCATGGCCAAGGTGTACGAGATCGAGGAGCCACGGGTTTGTTATCTGCGACAGCTCCTTCATTCCCTTTACCATCCCCTCAGTACCCGGCCTCGTCCTTTTCTTCGTCGCCTTCTCTTACTGCACTACCGTAGGAGAAGAAGAACTTGACGTGTTGAAGTGGGGCGACGAATACAGACGATATCAGAAGGAAGTCCCAAGATTCAATCTCATCTTGGGAACATGGAGATGGTCTAGGAGAAAAACAACGAAAAAAAATGCAAGTCAGCCCAAGCGATTTGTGCGTTAGGTCAGCGATACCAAGGCAGGCAGTGCGTTAAATATTCGGAGATGAACTCGCGGACCTTTTCATCCTTGCAGAGCTGGACGATATCCTTCCCTTTGTAAATCTCATATCCCCTCGCGATGGCTTCACCAACGTGCTTGCCGAGGGTCCTGCGCTCCTCCAACGCCTGCTCGAGTACTTCCCTCGCACTCGTCTGCTCGCGCTCGATTTCAAAGACCAACCTTCCCGCGGGGTCGGCGAATGGGCCGGTGAATTTTTGCTTCGATTTTAGGTGAGTTTGGATGAAATCCCCTACCTCAATCGAAACCGGGGGCCCAACGCGGGTGCGTACCCGGGGTAGCCTCGTCACCGCCAATTCAAGCAGGATGAGGGCCTGAGAATTCGACCACACGTCGCTCCGCATCACCCCGAACCCAGCCCGCGCCAGCCGCGTCACGAGGGTCCGCTCGGCCTTCCGGAGCTGGGGGTAAAGCACGTCGGGGACGACATCGGGCGGGGAGAAGGCAACGCAAAAGAGTGTCGTCCCCCTCCGCTCCAACGTCGCCTGAATCTCACGCGCGCTCAGCCTTCGCACGGGTTTGGGGAAGAAAAATTGTTCCTCCGGTCCCTGCGCGAAATCCTGGCATGCCCGGACGAAAGTGGCGAAGCTCTGCATCGACACCGCGGCACCTACATTTCGGCTGGCGTCGACGGGATCGATCATTATCAGCGGTTGCCCCTCAAACATCCTCTCAGCTTCGGATGGGTCCGGGTAACTGCGCTCGAGGTCGATGACCGTGCTTGGTTTCCAACCACTCGCACTTTCCACTAACTTTTCAAATGAGCCGTAGTGCAGCACGAGGAGCTCGCAGAGATATCCTGAAAAACCCTGTACCTTCAGCTCTGCGCCATAACAACCGATGCCGAGCATAAATTGTTTCGCCAGCAGCACTTCATCGATAAGTTCGGACTTCAGGTGTTTAGTGATGTAGCGCTGGTGGTGGGGCGAGCGGTCGACCGCGCTGCGAATTTCACTCGGTTTGGCGATGTCGTAGCAGGGGACGAGATCGACATCGAAGCCCTTGAATCGCATCGTCACGTAGGGGTGCTCGGCGAAGCTCTCCTTTCCGCGCTTACCGGCCACCTTCCGCGCCACCGCTAGCCCCTGGCGCTCGAGCTCCTCGCGTGAAAGCCCCTCGGGGAGGAGGATGAAGATATCGATGTCGCGCTCGGAACGGAGCCACGTGTTGCGGGCCGCGGAACCCACGAGCATCGCTTTTGCTTTGATACCCAGCTTGGAGCAGGCTGCATTCGTGCGGTCGATGAGCTCGGTCGCCACCTGCCTGAGGCGCTCCCGGTCGGCTGGGGTTGGCTTGACCCGCTTGAGGATCAATTTCAAAATTTTATCCATTTACTCCCGAAAACCGATTTGTGGCTGGCGTTAAAGGGTTAGCGCCACCGAAGAGTGCACAGCCGTGAAGCACACCTGTGAAGTCATCACAGTTTCCAATAGCTTGCGAGCCCCCGCTTGAGTTCACCGATAACGCTGGGGCGGCGAGGTTCCACGGGCGTTGGAGGTTTCTCACCGGTCATGGTTTTCACTACATTCACTACTCCCTCAGCCAAAGCGTCGAGCACGTAGCCACCTTCGAGCACAAAAACCACCCGCCCCTTGCACAGCCTCTCAGCTTGCTCGACGACAAAACGTGTGAGCCATCCATAAGCGGGTGTTGATAGCCGAAGCTGCGTGAGCGGATCATCGGCATACGCATCGAACCCAGCGGAAACCGCGAAGAGTTCCGGCTTGAACTGTTCGGTAAGTGGCACGAAAATTTCCCCCATAGCGCTCGCGTACTCCGCATCGCCGCTTCCGGGGGGCATGGGCACGTTGACGGTATACCCCTCACCTTCCCCTGAGCCCAGCTCGTGGACGAAGCCAGTTCCAGGGTAAAGCGTGAGCGGGTCCTGATGCAGCGAGAGGTAGAGCACGCTCGGGTCCTCGTAGAAAATGTCTTGGGTGCCGTTGCCGTGGTGGGCGTCGAAGTCCAGAACGAATATTCGTCTTAGCTTAAACTCCCGCTTCATGCGCTCGATCATCACCGCGAGGTTGTTGAAGTAGCAGAATCCACCGCCCCGCGCTCGGGACGCGTGGTGGCCCGGGGGGCGGACCAGGGCAAATGCGTTTGAGGCCTCACCCGAGAGCACCGCGCGCCCAGCATCGATCGTCCCTCCCGCGGCGAGCAGCGCGAGTTCGAAGGTGTTCTTGCGCACGGGGGTGTCGCCATCGAGGGGGCGCTCGGATTTGCTCAGGCGTTCGACAAGTTCGACGTGCTCGGCATCATGAACAAGCTCGATATCCTCACGTTTAGCCGGCTTGGGCTCGATCACCTTTACGCTCGGCGTTCCCCAGAGCTTTGCCCGCCTCAGCGCTTCCACTATCGCCTTCAGGCGCTCGGGCCGCTCGGGGTGCCCCCTGCTCGGTTTGTGCTCGAGGTATTTCTCAGAGTAAACGAGGGCGGTTGACATGGTTCACTTCTCCACGAGCTTTGCTTGTTTGATTACCAAATATCCGTTGGTTCCCCGCCAGACACGCTCCACCTCGACGGGCTCGATGCGCTTCCCGAAAAATGGCGCATCTAGGACGAGGCTCTCGTACTCGCCGCCCTCTCCGCTCAAATTGACCTTGTACCTACGATTGAGCTCGAGCAAATCGCGTACCGCTGCCTCGTCGAGCTTCCTCCCCAACCAGTTCTCATCAAAGCCTTCAGCGGAGACACTCGTCACGATTACCTCAAAACCCGCTGCGATGAACTCCCGCAAAAGCTCGAGGGGCTCCCTCCCCCAGAGGGGTGCTATCGACTTTAAACCGAGCTCCCCGCAGATGCGGTCGATGCGGCTCTTTTGATAGTTCGAGGCTATCGCGCCGCTTACCACGCCCTCGATGTCAAGCGTTTGAAGCACCCGTTTCAGGTCCTCAAGCTCCGCCTCGCGCTCGCCGCTCGTCTCGGCCTTGATGAGGGGCAGGCCCACGCATTCGGCGAAGAGGTCGATGAGGTGAATGTCTGGGAAATGAAACATCCAGGAATCCTCCCGGCGCGGGATCATCGCCACTACCTGCGCAACCTCGTGCCCCTGCTCCATCGCCAGCCAGAGCGCATACGCCGAATCCTTCCCACCCGAGCAAAGGGCCGCGACCCGCATTCCCATCAGGAAAAGCTATGCCCTTTAATCAGATAAACTCAAATGATTTTTGGAAGAGAAGATGAACGCCAATAGAGCTTACCTTGCATTCATCGCCCTCGTGATCGGAGTGTACCTCTTGCTCGAAGGGGTTTACCCAGCCCCCGAAAGCTTGGTCGATGCGGCCTTCATGGGGCTGGGGGTCGCGCTCATACTCAGCTATTTCCGGCTGATCGGCGATTATTTCTGGTGCTGGCTCCGGACGCCTCCCGAGATGACCTTCATGCCGGTCCTGCTCGTGCTGGGGCTCGTCGTGCTTGGCTTCGGTCTGGTTCGAGCGGGGCTTGTCTCGATCGAGCTCAGGCTTTCACTCGTGATCCCAGGGCTCGTGCTCGCCCTCTATGCCGGGTTCAAGCTGTGGAAAGCGATCAGGGAGCGGGGTTTATAGGCCGAGCGCCGCCAGCACACCATCTTTTGCCCCAGCGAAGTACAAGATGCAGGGAACCATGATCACGCCCATGCAGTGGGTACGCTTGACATTGGCCACCGCGGGGAGTATCCCAATCGCGGTCGCAGTTGCTAAAATGAGCAGGCCCATCAAACCCGCGTAACAAAACGTCATCACCGCCATGCCCGAGATCACCGTCAGGCACATCGTCCGGTAAGGCAGCCCCCCGATGTGGCGGGCCGCGAGCCTGCCGAGTTTCAGATGAAGTACCGTTGCGATTCCTCCCGCGACGAGCGCGACCCTATCAAGAAGATGAGTTCATTCAAACCAACTTTATAAAGGGGAAAATTTGCTTGAATGCTTTTATACAAACACAATCAGTTGAGTTCAGGGATAGCTTGCGAAGGTTTTTGGTACTGGGATTGATCTCATTCGCGCTGCTCATCCAGCCTTTGACGAGCGCAGAACAGTCGAGCGAGTCCACCGTGTATAGGATCACGCAGAATTATAAAATCATGAATCAAGGGACAAGTAACGCAACAGATGTGACGGTTATCATTCATGTTTTAGAAAATTGGTCTGGATGGGCTAGTCAGGAAATACTGGCTGAAGACCTGCCTTCCGGACAAGTTTTGGATCCCGAGGACAATCGATTCATTCGAATTTCTATAGACTCCCTCGGGGTAGGTGAAAGCAGGGAAATCACAGTTACTCAAACTGTTAGGGTAAACTCGAGCGATTTGCAGCTCAACCCAAATGTAGTGGGGGATTCCGTCCCGCCGGAGATCGGAAACACTTCCCATGTGGATAACTTGTGGGAAAGCAACACAGCGGAGATCACGAACCAAGCGCATGAATTAACGGATAATCAGCCCAACTTCTACTACAAGGCCAAGCAGATTTTTGAATTTGTAAAAGGGTACGTAACTTATGTTCAGTCGTCAGACTTATTTAGCGCTCTTCAAGTGTACCAATCTCGTACAGGAGATTGTGCTGACCAATCTAACTTGTTTATCGCCCTCTGTCGTGCCGCGGGCATACCGGCAAAATTTGTATCATGCTATGCTTACAGCTCAGAGTTTGAGCCAAATCTTGGAAGTATGGGTCACGCGTTTGCGATAGTGTATCTGCCCAACGTTGGCTGGATTCCAGTTGATCTGACATGGAATAGTCCCAATGGTCTGTTCGGTGAACTTGGTTCAGATCACATAATCTCGGCGATCAGCGGCGGCGATGACATGTTCGGCTGGCAAGGTAATTTAATTTCACCGGATGCGGCGAGAATAACATACAGGGGCGGCAGTTGTGCCGTAGAGCTCGAGAGTAGCGGGATAACACGCGAGGTAGCTGTTGAGTCGACGATTTACGCGGGTTCACAAATCCAAGACAGTACCTGGAGGTTTTCGGTCAACGTCAGAAACGTGGGTACCCAAAGCATTTCCGATGTGAGAGTGGAGCTGCAGGCTGATAACACATACTTTGAGGTGCCGCCAGCCGAGGAGGTGGGTGACCTCGGAGGTGGGACGCATCAAATGGCGTACTTCGATGTTCGCGTGAAGCAAAATGTGGAGAACAGCCTTGTCACCGCCGTTGTAACTTATGATACTTCCTACGGAACTTTCCGAGCCGAGAGTCAAATCTCCGCGTCAGCAACTTTGCCCTCGCCTATATCCGAGTTGCCAATCGATTTGATTCTCATCCTCCTCGCGTGCGTTGTAGGGGTAGTGGCCGTGGCAGTCGTGCTCCTCCGGCGATGAAGTTTTATATGCGCGTCCCGAACTAGATGTGATATTATGTACGGCTTCACCGGAACGATCGTTGGGGTTCGATGCAAGGAGGGAATCGCCCTGGCCTCGGACACCCGGGGCACGGCTTACTATCTGGTGCTCAGCAAGCGCGTCCGGAAGGTCTTCAAGCTCGAGGAGCGCATCGGGGCCGCTATTTCGGGCAGCTCGGGCGATGTTCAGAGCTTGGTCAGCATGCTCCGAGTTGAGGCTAACCTCTACCGCCTGAGCCACGGGCGCCCGATCTCGACGAAGGGCCTGGTTCAGGTGGCGTCAAACCTGCTCCACGGGCGGCGGGTGTTTCCCTACATAGTGGCGGGCGTGATCTCCGGCGTCGATAGCGACGGGCCACACCTTTACTTCCTCGACCCCGTGGGGGGGAAGCTCGAGGAGGAGAAATTTGCGGGCGCCGGCACCGGATCCACGGTGGCTTACGGCGTGCTCGAGCAGAACTACCGCGATGGGATGAAGCTCGACGAGGGGGCGAAGCTGGTGGCGCAGTCGATCAAGATCGCGATCGAACGGGACGTCGCGACTGGGGACAAGACGGTCATCGCGCTAATCGACGAGCGAGGCTACCGCGAGCTCTCAGAGGAAGAGGTAGAGAAGCTCGTCAAGTAAGGCCGAGTCCCTCCGCTAGTTCAAGCTGGTTCAACACTTTTCTTTTTTCGGGATCGTAAACCCGCATGGTGTCCCCGCTCAGCGCATCGATTGCCACAAGATTTTCACCGATCCTACCGAACTCCAGCTTCATGTCGACGAGTTTTAACCCTTGGTCGGTAAGCACCCCCGTTACCGCCCTCACGACCCGACGAGCTATCACTTCCATGCGCCCGACCTCATCCGGGCTGGCGATTCCGAGTTTGGTGACGACGCGGCGCTCGAGCAGGGGGTCTCCCAGAGCATCGTCTTTGAGATTAAATTCAACCAAGTCGAGTTCCGCCATCGGCTGCACGTAGCCGCGATACCTCCGAAGAAAACTCCCATACGCCAGCGCCCTGTAGATCACCTCTAGCTGAATCCTTGTGATTGGGCGAATCTCCAGCTCGGTATCCGAGTGCACCCCCAAGAAGTGGGTATCGATGCCGGCTTCGTTCATGAGTTTAAATAAATAAGCAGCGACCTTTGCGGACGCCGCGCCCTTGCCCTCCAGCTGCCCGACGACGAAATCACCGCCCGGGTCGACGTTACCCTTCGCGTCGCCGACCAATGCGTCTTTGAACTGCAGCAAAGTTCGATCGCCTAGGCGAATCAAACGATTGGTCTTGCCCTCGTAGATGATTTCCATCGCTGACCCAGCTTCCAATCGTCGTCCACGTCTTTAAGTTCTAGCTCTCCAAGCTTCAGGCGAAAAACTTAAAGTTGGGTAAATTTAGATGAAATGGCAAAAATCACACGAGGTTGAGTTATGGTTGCAAAAATCATAGGCTTGGGCGTATCCTCGATAGATGAGTTTGTAATAGTCGACGAGTTCTGCAAACCCGACGACAAGATTTGGATAAAAAATTTCGCGAGGCAATGCGGGGGGGTCGTCGCGAATTTCTGCGTTGGGGTGGCGCGCAACGGTGTCAAGTCCGGTTTCATGGGTTCAGCTGGCGACGATCCCAACGGTCGTGAGATAGTACAAAATTTTAAAAATCACGACATGGACATGGACCATTTCTTTCTGAAAAAAGAGACAAAAACTCCGGTCAACATCATAGTCGTGGATTCTCACGGAAGTCGCCAAATACTTCAAGATATATACATGGAAAAAAATGTCCTCGATGCAGGTGAAATTATATCAGATTATGTTGCCAAAGCCGATATTTTCCACACGGATGCCGTGAAAATTGATCCAGCCAGAAAATGCATGAAAATCGCAAAGGAAGCTGGCAAGAAAGTTTCGTTCGATCTGGAAAGGCATGTCGCAGTTTACGGCTTGGATGCGATCAAGGATTTGCTTGGGATGACGGATATACTCCTGCCCAACCGCAGAGGGGCCCTTGAACTTACCAAAGAAACCGATGTTAAGAAGGCGGCAAAAAAACTGTTGAGCTTTGGCCCGGAGCTCGTCCTCATAACAATGGGTGAAGAGGGATCTATGCTCGTAACGTCCGAGGGGGAGCACCGAATACCCATTTATAAAGTCGAAAACGTGGTGGACACGACCGGCGCGGGTGATTGCTTCAACTCGGCTTTCGTCAGCTGCATTTACAAGGGGATGGCCACGAGGGAGGCCGCAGATTTTGCAGCGGCATCCGCGGCCCTCTCTGTGACGAAGGTGGGTGCTCAATCCATGCCGACATTGAAAGAGGTCGAAAAGTTTTTGGCAGGCAACCCCGAGAGGGGAACGGTGAAGTGAGAACATGGCTCACGGCTACAATGGCAAAATTTTACGCGTCGATTTGTCGAGCGGAAAAATCTCGGTGGATGAGCCGGATGAGGTTTTTTACAGGAGGTACATCGGGGGAAGGAGTCTCGCGCTCTACTACCTCCTGAAGGAGATGGAGCCGGGCGTGGACCCGCTTGGACCGGACAACTTGCTTATATTCGCACCGAGTGTCCTCACGGGGGCACCCATACAGGGCGTCTCTCGGTTCTCGGTCGCCTGCAAGTCGCCTCTGACCGGAACGTATGGTGAGGGGGAGGCGGGGGGGCATTGGGGACCCGAGTTGAAGTTTGCCGGCTATGACGCGGTGATCGTCAAAGGGAGGGCGGAAAAGCCAGTTTATCTGTGGATTCATGACGGTGAGGCAGAGATCCGCGACGCAGGCAAGATATGGGAAAAACCGACGAAAGAGGCCCAAGATGGCATCCGCAAGGAGCTCGGAGATGAAAAAATAAGGGTCGCCCAAATAGGCCCGGCAGGTGAAAAACTTGTCCGGTTTGCCTGCATCGTCAACGAGTTGAGTGACGTGAATGGTCGCGGAGGCATGGGCGCGGTCATGGGGTCGAAAAATCTCAAGGCGATAGCGGTAAGGGGGAAGAAAAAAATCAACATAAAAGACCCCGGCAAGGTGACTGCCCTGGTGAAGTGGTTCAATCAGAACTACATGAAAAACGCTGATGTTTCGGGACTTAACCGCATCGGCACATCTCAGTACATCCTCGCGCTCAACACATCAGGAGCCCTTCCGACCAAGAACTTCCGCGATGGCGTGATCGAAGGTGCTGAGAAGATAAGTGGGAAAACGATGAAGGAAACCCTGCAGATCGGCCAAAAGGCATGTTTTGCGTGCTCTGTTGTGTGCAAGAGGGTGGTCAAGGTAGATGGGCCCTTCAAGGTTGACCCGGCTTACGGAGGTCCAGAGTATGAATCAATCGCCGCTTTGGGTTCTTTCTGCGGCGTCACCGATTTGAAGGCTGTGGCGAAGGCCAACGAAATCTGCAATGCATACGGGATGGACACCATATCCGCGGGGGTATCGGTCGCCTTTGCGATGGAATGCTTTGAGAACGGCATCCTGACAAAGAAGGATACGGGCGGAGTCGACCTCAGATTTGGCAACGCCGAAGCCATGGTGAAAGTGGTGGAGATGATAGCCAAACGAGAGGGCTTGGGCGACATCCTCGCTGAGGGCGTCAAGAGCGCCGCCGAAAGGATTGGCAAGGGGGCTGAGAAGTTTGCCATGCACGTCAAGGGCAAGGAGATCCCAATGCACGAGGGTCGCTGGAAAACGGGGGTGGGGTTGGGCTACGGCGTTTCGCCTACTGGAGCCGACCACGTTCAGATGGAGCACGATCCCTGCTTCGAAGAGAAGGGTTTCTTCATCGACCAGCTCAACTCGATAGGCATCCTGGAACCTGTGCCAAGCCTCGACCTCGGCCCGCGCAAGGTGAGGCTGTTCACTTACCTGCAGCACTGGTGGAGCTTGGGCAATTGCATCGACATATGCCTGTTCACGACCGCTCCAGCTAGGGTTTGGAAGATACCACAGGTGGTGGAAATGGTAAATGCGGTCACGGGTTGGGACACTACGACGTGGGAGCTCATGAAACTCGGGGAACGCGCCACCACGATGGCCCGAGCATTTAATGTCAGGGAGGGTTTCACCAAAGATGACGACTGGTTGCCGGAGCGGCTTTTCCAACCGCTCGAAAGCGGGCCGCTAAAGGGCACGAAACTCTCGAAGGATGTCTACGGAGAGGCGATTGCCGCGTACTATCAAGTGATGGGTTGGGACGAAACTGGCGTGCCCACCAAGGCGAAGTTAGAGGAACTCGATGTCGGATGGGTCGCCGACAGGTTAAAGAAATGAGTTTTCGCCCAAAAAGTAAAATAACTTAAATTTTTGCCAACCATTTTAAAATCTGGGATATGAATTGAACGTATTGATCACCTAGTTCCATGTCACCGATTGTTACCCTTTCCGTTCCCCAATCTACCATTCCACCGACCCAATGCGGTGATGCATCGGTCATAAATGCAAGACTTCTGCCATTTCCATACTTACGAACTGCGAGCAGGGGATTTTCTTCTTCGGCCAACTTTATTCCTTCAACCCTATCCTTGCCAACAGATTCTATTCTCCTTGAAGTTAGGAGAATTTCAGCGTCGGGTTTTGCGTTGACTTTATTGTATCCACAGATAGTGGGTGCATCATTCCATGGCAATCCTTCTAGGATCGGATGTTCTTTTTTCTTGATTATCTTGAAACCATTTGAATCGTTAATCCTATCGTCCTCTGGCAAACAATTTACCGGCAGTACTTCCTCAACCGCTGTGCCCCTGTAGTCTCCCTTAGAACCAGTAAATGACCACCATCCACCTATCATTCCTAGGCTTCCGCCTTTCTCCACATATTCTTTCAACAACTTCATTCGGTCCGATAGTGACGAACCCGGAGCATCGCTTATTACTACTGCATTGTATCCTGATAATTGGTCCTGCGTCGATGGCATTTCCTGTAATCGATCTGGTGGGATGTGGGTAAAATCGATACCCGATTTTTTCATTACAGCTATCAAGTATTTTGCATATACTTCCGGTTCACCGGCGAGTAATAATTTCATGGTTGCAGATAGGTGACTTAAACATTTAAACCTTTCTTAAGACAAATCGATTTGTTACATAAAGGAGGTACCCCACATGAAAATCCCAAAATACGTCGGCGCGTTCAAAGGGAAGGATTTCCTCAACACCCAAGATTTCACTCAAGAAGAAATCAAACAAATCTTGGACGCAGCAGACGATTTGAAGCGGAAGTTTAGGAGCCGGGAGCCCACACCGTACTTGCCTGGAAGAACCCTTTTCATGATCTTCTACAACCGCTCCCTCCGGACGCGGAATTCCTTCGAGGCAGGGATGTACCAACTTGGGGGGCACGCCCAGTTCCTCAGCTCCCATGACCTTTACACCCCGACCCTTCCAGAAGACATGGTACCCTATGCAACCGAATCGATCTCCGATGTCTCAAGGGTGCTGAGCCGCTACGGCGACGCTATCGCCATCCGAATCTACGGTGACCCCGCGAAGTGGACCATCGGGCGGGGACATCGGGTCATCGAGGAGTTCGCAAAGTGGGGCGAAATCCCCGTGCTCAACATGGAAGACGACCTCTATCACCCATTCCAAGCGTTGGCGGATATCCAAGCTGCGAGAGAAGCTGAACCAAAGCTCCAAGGAAAGAAATTCGTTGTATCCTATGCGTACTCGGGCGGACTTAAACCGCTGGCGGTGCCCCAGAGCGAGGTCCTGATAACGACCCAGTTCGGGATGGATGTGGTGCTCGCTCACCCCAAGGGATTCGAGCTCGAGGATAGCGCGATCAAGGCCGCGAAGGAGAACGCCAAGCGTTACGGGGGAAGTTTCGAGATCGCCAACGACATGAAGAAGGCATTCGAGGGCGCTGATTTCGTCTACCCGAAGGCTTGGTCGCCGAAGCAGTTCGTCCCGCCCCACAGCAAGACGGTCGACAAGGAGGGGGCCTCAGCCTATCAAGGTAAGTTCAAGGACTGGGTCACGACCCGAGAACTTCTAGACGTTACCAACAAGGCTTACTACATGCACTGTGGACCGGCGGACAGGGGGCAGGAGGTGACCGACGAGGTGCTCGACAGCTACGAGCGCTCCCTTTACTTCGAGGAGGCCGAGAACCGGCTGCACGTGCAGAAAGCGGTAATGGCGATGCTGATGGGTTGATTGAAGGCGAAATAATTGCTCGAAAGGTCAAAAGTTGTCCTCGATGCAGAAGAGTCAGTGCTGCGGCGAGGGAGTTGCACCACCAAAATCACAGAGGCGTTCCTGCGGGGGGAGGGGTATTGGTACTGGCGTGGCTTGCCCCCGCTGCCTCGTGGCCCTATGGGGCGCTTAGGGGAAAGAAGGAAAGAAGTGAAGGGGGAATTGGTATTGACGAACAAACGGCTGATTTTCCTGGGTGAAAAGGGCCGAATAAGGAAAAAAGTTGTCCCCTTCTTAGGGCTCGATATTAATAAAATTACAGAAGCCAGTGCAAAATCATCGGAAAAAGGAGAAAAGCTCTTGGTCAGTTTGAATCTGGGCGGGATGAAACCATGGGAACTCGAGTTTCAGTTGATGGGTGCTGCCGAGTGGGTGGATGTTGTTAAAAAGTATGCGGGTGCAGCCACATCGCCCGCTATTTAATGAGTTTTTTAAATTGGTCTAACTCCGGCTCGATCACCGGCGGCTCCTCGGCTAGCTTCATCGCCGTCCGCACATCCTTGAGCCCGCCCCCCGTCACCTCGACCACGACGACATCCGAACGATCGACGACCCCGGCCTCGAGTAATTTGCGGAGCCCTGCCAGCCCTGCCGCGCCCGAAGGTTCGGCGAAGACCCCCTCACTTCTAGCCAAGAGCTTCTCCGCCTCCAGGATCTCCGCGTCGCTCACCGCCTGCGCGGCACCCCTCGAACGTTTGATCGCAGGGATCGCGGTATCGGCGTCCCACGGGTAGGGATCCACCAGCCCCGACGCCACGGTGTTCGGGTTCGGCCAAGTCGGAATTTCATAGGGCGGCGTGCCCTCCCTGAACGCTTTGACGAGAGGGGCGCAACCCTCGGCCTGAACCGCTGCGAGGCGAGGCACCCCTTTGACCAAGCCAAGTTGCTCGAACTCGAAGTAGCCCTTGGCGTTCCCCGAAAGCAAGGTCCCCGCCCCGACCGGAACGACGACCCAATCCGGCACCCGCCAGCCCAGCTGTTCGCACACCTCGTACGACATCGTCTTGGAGCCCTCGGGCTGGTAGGGGTTGAAGGCGCCGCAGCTGGGGATGGGGTGCCACCCGAATTTCCCCCACGCCGCGCGCATGAGCTCGTAGGTCGGGTCACCCACCCCCTTGCGGGCCACCTTGACCACGTGGGCCCCGTACATCGAGAGCTGAGCCAGCTTGCCCGCCGCCGCCCCCGCTGGGACGAAAGCGTAACACCCGACCCCCGCCTTCGCCGCGTAGGCCGCGAGCGCGATCGCAGCGTTCCCGCTCGACGCCGTCACGACCTTTCGCGCCCCGAACTCGACCGCCTTGGATAAACCGACGCTCATCGGTCGATCCTTGAATGATGCCGTCGGGTTCTTGGTCTCATCCTTGAGGAGGAGCCGCCTGAGCCCCAGCTCGCGGGCCAGGTTTTTCGCCTCCAGGAGCGGCATGCCCCCCTCGCCCAGCGTCACGATGTTCTTCCTGCTGGCCACGGGCAAGAGCTCGAAATATTTCCAAACGCCCGCGCGCCGCTTAGCGAATTCCCTTTTCCCCACCACGTCGGCGATCGAGTCGTAATCGTAAAGGATTTCCAATTTGCCCCCGCACTTCTCACAGGTGTACAAACCCTTCGTCGGCGCGTGCTTTTGGCCGCACCTCAGGCACTTGAGCCCCTCGACGAACACGTGAGCACCGCGTAACCTCTGGTGCCCTGAAAATAAGGGTTTAGGCGGAGACGTGCATTGCCGACCCCAGCTGTTTTTAATCCCTAGCGCGTAAATGGGGGCGGTGGTGGGGGTGTGGGTTGAAGCATTGCTCGTGATAATCATCCTCCTGCTCCTAGGGATAATCCTCTTTTCCGGCGGCGGCATCGTCCGAAGGCGCAAACTCTCGGGGGAGGTCGATTTCCTGCGCAAGGAAGTGAAGCGATTGCTGGACGCAAACGAGGCGCTCCGCGGCAGTTTGGGTATAGGGGCGGAAAGGCGGGTGAAGCGTTTTGGAGATTTGCTCGGGTTGGTGAGGGACCTCGAGGGCCTCCGGTGTGCGATAGCCGGGTCGAGTTCCTGCCAGCTGGTGCTCACCCAGAAGTACGGCGCCGCCCCGGGCCCCGAGCTCCTCAAGCGCATCCTCGCCGCGCGGCCGGAGATGAACTCCGCGACCAAGCAGAGGCTCGCCGACGAGTTGCTCGTGGGTGAGGTCGGTAGGGGCATCCTCCGCAACCTTGACACCGGGGTTCCTCTGGAGCGGGCCGCCAGCGATGTGGGTGTGCCCGTGATGGTTGCGCGAGGGCAGGTCAGGAGGCTACAGACCCTGGGTTATCTGGACGCCCGCATGAGGCTGACTGACCGGGGGCGGGAAGCCCTAGTTTAAAATTTTTCATCAACCCACTTTACCTAGAAAATTTAGGTAATACATGTCCCCGATATTTTAACTCAAAACTTTTTTCGTCGCCAGCCTCACCCGGTCCACGTGCCTGGGCTCGGTGATGACCCGCAGAAGGTATCGGGGGGCCTGCCGCTTCTCGACGGCGGCCGCTATGGGTGAGAGCTTAGATAATTTCTCAAGCTTCCCCTCCGCGAGCACGGGAATCTCGACCTTCGCCAGGCGGGGTTCTGAAATTATTATGTCGACGATCGGGATGTCGAGGATGACCTGACCGTGGGGTACGCCCGCCTCATCCGCGATTTCATCCTGCAGCTCGCGGGTGCGGCGCCATCGGCCGTAGCGCCTGAGGTATCCCCGCTTCTCAGCGCTCGTTAGCTCGCGACGCTCCTCGACGTATGCGGGCTTGAAGAGCTGGCGGTATCGGAGGCGAAGCGCGATATCTTTGGGGTATCCATCCATCGAGTAAAGTTTCTCCATCAGCTCGGCGTCCGTCATCAGGTAAAAATTGTCCTTGGTGACCACCTCGCCCCGCTCGATTGCAAACTCAACCGCGTTCATCAGCATCATCTCGGCCGCGCGCGTGGTGTGGTGGAAGTAGACCGAGGTGTACATCAGGGCGCGCGCGGTCAGCAGCCCCTCGACCGCCTCGATTCCCTTGCTCAGGATCGCCAGGCGCCCGCGATGCACGCAGAGGGTGTCCATCAGGCGGTCGATGTCAACCATCCCGAGGGCCACGCCCGTGAAGTGGGCGTCGCGGAGCAGGAAATCCATCTGGTCGACATCGATATCACCGTAGATGAGCTGCCCGAGGTACGGCTTGCGGTGCTTCCCCAGCAACAACCGCGCGACCTCCCCCGGGTTTATGCCGTGGCGCTCGAGCACCTCGACCACGCTCGGCACCCGCAGCCCCCGAAGGTGTTTGACTTCACCCGGCGAACAAATGCTGAGCTTCCCCCGCAGGATATCCCCGGTCACCTGCATGTGGTCCTTCCCCACGTACTCCTTCGTCAGGTACTCGAGGGTGTGGGAGTAGGGGGCGTGGCCGACATCGTGGAGGGTTGCGGCGGCGAGGAGGAGGTTCAGCTCATGCCCGCGCAGCTTGAGTCCCTCGTTCATCCGCTTCAGGAGGTATGCGACGCCGAGGGCATGCTCGAAGCGGGAATGATTTGCACCCGGGAACGCGAGGTTGGCGAGGCCGAGCTGCCGGATGCTTCGAAGGCGCTGGACCTCTGGGGTGTCGACGAGCTCGAGGACGAGGCCGCTCAGGCGCATGCTGCCGTGCACCGGGTCGTGAATCGTCTTCTCCTCGAGCGCCATGCTCTCAACCAAGCTTGGGTGTGCGTCGGTGGTTAAAAAACCGCCACCAATTTCCGTTTTCATTTCCTGAAAAAGTGGGTGTAGAACAGGAGCATCGCCGGCAGGAAGCCGAGGAGGAACCCAAGCTCGTGGGCCAGCACGTCGACCCCCGGTCCAGAGCTGAAGAAGGTCCCCGGGTCCAGAACCAGCTGGGACAGGAAAACAACCACGACTCCTATGGAGACCATGGACACGATGAATGTTTTTTCGAATTTTAGGACGAGCTTCAGTCTTCGCCGGATTTTCCGGGGTTTACGCCTCCGCTTGGCAACCGCCCTACGAAGGGCAGTCAGGTTGGAGGGGAGGTTGCACAGGGCGCACGCCAGCAGTACCCCCATAGCGGCATAGACCACCCCCGATGCGCCACACGAATTATACGACACGCCGGCCATCCCCCACGCCCCGAACTCGATGGCGTTCGCCGCGATGCCCGCGAGAAAGACCGCCCCGAGGAAAAACCTGCTCCACCGTCTCCTCGCTTCCGCGCCGCTGAGCAGGTTCACGGTCACGAAGAGAGCGCTCCAGATCGTGAAGAAGAGCAGGTTGCCGGCGAGGTGATCGAGCTCCTGGTGGACGAACATCGAGGTCAGGATGCCCCAGGGGCGGTCGGCGGAGAGCCACAGGTTCTCGAGCAGCGGGGGGTGCAGGGTGATCAGGAGGTAGAGGGCAAGGTTCAGGAGGAAAAATATGATGAAGGCTAGTCCGACGCTACGGAAGCCAATCAACCGTTTTCTTATCGATTTTGTTCCAGTTGCTATGTTGCTCATCACGATCATGCTCCTGTTACACAAACAAAAAAGTAGAACCGACTAATAAATCTAAAAAAGTTTGGAAAATTTAGGAAAATTTTGTCCATTCCTCCAACTTTTCAGGATTTTTTCCTATTATAAAGAACCCCCAATCACCTGATATTTAATGGCGCAAAATAATCTAGGTTGATGTCAATGTTGGCCCAGTTTAAGATCGAGAGATTGAAACACAACGGAGTGCTCGTCCCGATCTACGAATTCCAAGGCTTCACCATCTCCCACAAGGACAAGCGAATCAAATTGACCCCGGAGCAGGAGGAGATGGCGGTCTCGTGGGTCAAGAAGCTGGGGACTGACTACGTGGAGGACCCGGTCTTCGTCAGAAACTTCGCCGGTGACTTCTCGAAGGCCCTGGGCCTCGAAACCCCAGCCAAGATGGAGGACTTCGATTTCCCGGAGATCATCCGATGGGTGGAGGCCGAAAAAGCGAAAAGGGAGGCGATGTCGCGCGAGGAGAGGAAAAATCTCGCCGAGGTCAGGAAAAAAGCCAGGGAGGAGAACAAGCAGAGATATGGGTATGCCGAGGTGAACGGCGAGGTCATCGAGATCGGCAGCTACACCGTAGAACCTCCCTCGATATTTATGGGGCGTGGGAAGCACCCGCTCCGAGGCCGGTGGAAACCGAGGGTCAATTATGAAGACATTATCCTGAACCTGTCACCCGATGCCCCAACCCCGGAACCTTCAAGCGGTGGACACTGGAAGGAAAAGGTCTTCGATCCGCATGCCCTCTGGATAGCCAAGTGGCAGGACAAGCTCAGCGGGGAGCTCAAGTATCTATGGATAGCCGACACCGCGCGCTTCAAGCAGGAGCGCGAGATCGAAAAGTTCAACAGGGCGCGCGAGCTGGAGGGGCTCGTCGGGAGGGTTCGGCAGCACATCGAGGGGAACCTGGCCTCGGAGGAAATCGCCCGGCGCAAAATAGCGACAGTGTCTTACCTGATCGACAACCTGAAGCTCAGGGTCGGTGACGAGAAGGACAAGGACGAGGCCGATACCATTGGGGCCACGACCCTGAGGGGCTCGCACATCAAGATAGACGGCTCCGAGCTTGTGAAATTTGACTTTCTGGGCAAGGACTCGGTGCGATGGCGCATGACCATCAAGCCGCCGACCCAAGTCGTGAATAACCTGAGGTCCTTCATCGAGAAGCCCAGGGCGCCCATTTTCTCGGGGGTCCGCTCGGAGCACGTGAACGCTTTTTTGGGCCAAGTCATGCCCGGGCTCACGGCCAAGGTCTTCAGGACCTATCACGCCTCGAAGGTCGTCAGGGAGTACCTGGCGGGTTCCAAAGTTCGGCCGGAAGCCCAGGATTTCGAGAAGAATTATGTGGCCAAGCTCGCGAACCTCGAGGCGGCGATCACCTGCCACCACAAGCGGAAGCTCCCGGAGAACTGGAAGGAATCCCTCGGGAAAAAGGTGGACCGCCTGAAGGCCTTGGAGGCGAAGCTGAAGGAGGTCAGGGGAAGGCCCCGCTCCCGCGCGCGCGCAAGGCGGATAAAGAGCCTCCGAAGGCGGGTAAGGGCTGCTAGGCTTAAGGTGAAGCTGGCAAGGGCCACGCGCAACTACAACCTCGGGACATCGCTCAAATCTTACATCGACCCGCGCCTCTACGTCGGGTGGGCGGAGGAGGTTTCATACGACTGGAAAAAGATCTACCCCAAGGCCCTCCAGCGGAAGTTCGCTTGGGCTGAGGATGTCCGGGAGACGGTATTCAAACGGTAAACCGATTTTGGGGGGCGTCATTTTTGTTGGTTTTTAGAATTTTTCAATATTATCAAAAGTATGTTTAACGATTTACTTTAGCCCCTGGGTGGCTATCCGCGGTGTTTAACGGCCCTTGCGTGCTTCTCGCGTCCGACCTCCTCGAGGTAGCGGCGCAGGGTCTCCCTTCGAATGTACCAGCGACCCCCTCGCTTGACCGCGTCGATCCTACCCTTCCGCGCGAGCAGCCCCCAATATTCGACGCTGAATGGCGTTTCCCTCGCCGCCTCGGCTAGGGGGATGAATGTCGTTTCCGGCGTTGCAGCTTCGATTGCGGCGAGGTATAAATCGAGGGATTGCTCGACGCAGCGCCCGATGAAGTTGACGAAGGGGCGGGGGGCGCCGAAGTGGGCCCGCTCCAATGAATCGTAGTAGCGCCCCCGCTCCTCTCGACGGACGTAAGCGATGGGGTAGCCATGGTGCAGGAGAAAGAGGTTCATCAGGAGCCTGGCGACGCGGCCGTTGCCGTCGACGAATGGATGAACGTGGACGAGCTTGAAGTGCGCCAGCCCGGCCAGCTCAACCGGCCGCAGCTCCTCCGGGTTGCCGTTCAGCCAGCCGATGTATTCAGTCATGAGGAAGGGAACCTCGTAGGGTGGCGGGGGCCTGTAACGGCTGCCCGTGATCGCGACCTGCCCGCGACGATAGGCTCCCGGCTCGGCCTCCCCGATTCCCTTCATCGCGACGCCATGGAGGTATAGGATGTCCTTTTCGCTGGTCGGCTTCTTGCCTTGAGCGAGGCGCTCGATGAACTCGATGGCCTTGGGGTGGTTGATTGCCTCGAGGTGGTAGCGGAGGGGCTTCCCCTTGACGGTGATTCCCTCCTGGATCACCAGCTGGGTCTCCCGAAGGGTCAGGGTGTTTCCCTCGATGACGTTCGTGTGGTAGGTGTACTCGATCACGAACTGCTCGCGGAGCTTCTCCAGCATCTCGGTGGAGAGGGGGCGGTGCACATCCAGCCTGCGCTTCTTCTCCAGCAGCCTTTGGTGCAGGCGCTCGCTTAACTGAACCATATCGATTCCATATTTTTATAGATAAACCGATACTTAAAAATATCGTTTTTAAGGGGTAGGAGCTCACGTTGGGGGGCTGGTAGACCTGACCTGGGGCCGGGCACCATCAGTGTGCGGGCTGCCACGGGCCGCTGAGCGCGCAGGAGCGCTCGGAGGGGGCGGAGCCCTGCTCGAACTGCGAGCTCGAGGAGACGGGGACGAAAAGGTCAAATTTCTAATTACCAGTTAAAGCTTTCATCGCCGCAATATCGCAGCAAACAAAATACATACCGCTCCTAATAAAATGGCGATTTTTACAAATTCAAGTGCAAACCTCACATTTTGAATTACTTGATGCGCCAGCGGATTTGATGCTACTTGGTCCTGAAGGGTTTCTACGGTACTCTCTGCTACATCTGTCTCGCTGGGAATGTTCAGCACTATCCCCATAACCAGAACGATTAGCACGGATATCGCGCTGATTTCAGCTTTCATGGTTATCATCAGTCATAATTTTTACAAAACCAGCTATTTAAGCATTTAAAGCATTTAGAACTTCTTCAAAAACTCCTCGATTACCCCCGATTCTTGGCATCCAACCCGTAGAGCTCGTACACCAGCTCGTCGATTTCCCGCTCCAGCCCCCCGGCCCTAATTCAACGCCAAACACCCTTATGAGTGCTCATGGAATTTTATTTTTCTTCTTTTAGACAGTTTAAATTTATCTCAAGCTTTCCTCAATAATTTTCTCTTCAGGTTCAGTTACATACAACTTATAGACCAATTTGTCGATCTCCGCATCTGTTTTCTTGATTTCTTCTTCTATTCTCATCCTTTCATCAGTCTTCTTGTCGCCGATTTCGTTGAGGCGCTTGTTCAAAGAAAAAATTTTGCGAGCATGAGCAATTACTTTTTTGTACTCTGGTTTTCCTTTATAATCACATAGGGGCATTTTTGAGATGTGATACTTGTCTAATCTCATTGTTCTAATAGCTTTGGCGTATATGAATCTATAAGCATACCAAGACATTAATTTAGAATTTAATAATGCCACTAAGAATAATTTGTCAATCTTATCGCCTTTTACGAATATACAACCAACATTATCTAATGCAAGCAGTCTCTTTTCGTCAATAGTAGCCATGATTATAATATGATCCCTTGGTTTAGTTATATGAGCAACGATATTCTGTATTACTATTTTTGGTTGTAATAAGTAGTTCGCTTTTGTTTCAATTTTTTTAAAATCACCTTTTGTCACATACTCCTTAATTTCTTTAATTAAATATCTCCCTATACTTTTTCCACGCAATACTGGAATTTCACCTCCTTCTTTTTTCAAGAAATGTTGAATTATTAAGCCTCTTTTTATGGTAGCTACATCTGAGATATAGTTACCTGTGTTAATTTTAATTGCTAAAGCTAATTCCTCATCGGAAACATCATTAATCAGGTTACCAAACTTGTCAATAAGTGATTTTTCTACTTCTATGGGTTTTTGTTTTGAATCAATAAAATCGATCAAATACTTTTTTTGATTAGAATTCTTTTTTATAATTATTATAATTTGTTCTAGAAGAACATCTTTAAACGCCTTGCTAACATCAACTACGGATACCAAATCATTTCTTATAAATTCTCTGCAAGCAGCCCATTTTTGGCTGTAAATCAACGGTTTTGGTACAATTAATCCCAAGTAGCCATTTTTCTTCAATAAGTTATAAGCCCTGTTTATGAATGCAATGGCAGTATCTGTATTATTTTTTGTAGCTGGATAATTATTTAACAAAAATTTTCTTTCTTTATCATTTAATTTGGCACCATAGGGCGGATTCCCAATCACAACATCAAAACCGCCTTCGTCCATTATTTGCTTGAATTCTTGTTCCCATTTGAAAGCCTTGTTCCCTGCGACTTTTTTATCATCAATCAAAGAATTACCGCATTTTACATTCTGCCGTAGCAAAGGCAATCTCCGTCTTTTCTCTGTAATTCTTAATAAAAGACTGAGCTGAGCAATTTCTACCGCTTTCGTGTCCAAATCAACGCCAAAAATGTTGTTCTGCAAAATCTTCACTTTTTTTGTGAAGGGTAATCCCATTTCCAAATCGAGCTGTGTTTGGCCATAGTCTTTATCCGTCTTGCTATGGAATTCGTTCAGAATATCAAGGGCCTTTATCAAGAATGAACCAGAACCACAAGCAGGATCTAAGACCCTAATTTTTTCAACATCTACCTTTTTGTCTTTAAGCAATTCGCCTAAAGTGTTTCTTACGATGTAATCAACAATGTAAGTGGGTGTGTAGTAAATCCCCTGTTCTTTGCGTCGGGCATACTTTTCTTTCAGAACGGCCCGCTTCGCTGTCTTCTTTAGAATGTAGCCCAAGTACTGCTCATACACATTACCGAGAACATCAGCATCTAGCGCGGAAAAATCATACTTTATTGTCTTATCTTTTGTGTGGTCAAGGCCGTTTATTATTTCTTCAAGAACTTGGTTACTTACATCCAAATCATCGCATAAATGACGTCGAAACAGCTTGCCATTGTACTCCACATCAAAATGGTTGAAAACATCAATTATTCGTTCGGCGAGTGTGCCTTTGCGTTTGCTTTTCCATTCCCGCATCGCAGATAACAATTTTGGTGGCTCTAGTTCTCTATCTTCACAGTTTCTAATGAAAATTAGTCTGTCTATAATTCTCTGAACAGCCTCGTCCAATTCCTCCTCGGTGAGACGCTTGTCTTTGTTTCGCTCTAGAATATCCTTGGAGAGCTTGGCCCGCCATGTAGTCAAATCGTTGAGCAACTGTTCGCTTACAGGGGTTTTCTTAGTTTTTTTACCCCACTTTACAGCTTCTTTGTCTAATAAGCCCTGTTCAAAACCTTCTTTAGACAAAAGCCATAACTCCTCAAATCTGTCTAAAAATTCTTGACGAGAGATAGTTATCGGACGACTTTGAGACGGGTCGGTGGTTTTCCACTCTGCATTAAATATTTTTACGCCTTGATCAAAATCAGTAAGAACAGCCCAAGTGCAGCCCTTGTGCCAAGCATAATTTATTGCTTGTTCTGCAAACTCGGGATCATCCAAGTCCGCTTTTAGTGCCTTTGCTTCAAGAAAGAATTTTGGGATTCCGTTAATTCTAAAACCGTAATCAACCCTCCCTTTTGATATTGTTTCTTCTCTGGTAACTTCATCGCGATTACGTACATCCCAACCCAAAGCTTCAAACAAAGGTTCTATAAATTCAGCTTTGGTATCCGCCTCGGTATACTTGCTGAATTTTTTCTCTTCGACAACTTTATCGTATTTCTCAAGAAGTCCCTTTATCTTCTGTTTGGCGTCTTCCTTGTTCACCATAGTTTGCCCCATTTATGAGATTTGGAATTTTTAGGTATTAAACTGCTCTATTTCGTAAAGTCTAATCCTCGAACGATTTTTTGCGTAGGAAACTAATTATATTGCAAAACCTATTAGACTAAACTATGAACGAGAAAAAGGAAAACGATCGTCTAGACGCTTTTTTGGATAGTTATGATTATTCCTTTTGGCATCATAAAATCGTTTCAATAGACGAGATGAACAAAGACGCAAGTTTCATCAATAAAGTGTCGGCCAAAATGATAGGCGGCGATGTCGAAAAAATAAAAAGAAGTCTTGCGTTCGAGATGTTCATGACAAGTCAACACCTCATCGAAACTCTATTCATGCTAATCGGAGCATTCACCTATAATCCTAAAGATCCGTGGGCTTGGATAAATGATAGGGAAAACTATGCTTTCAAAATATCAAATCCTATCAAAGATGGGAACTACCAAGAATTTTTAGATGTGCTTAATCTAAAAACTACCAGCGAGTATGTTCGTTATTTGTTCTACAATATCCCAACTCTACCAGAATCTAAAGAAAAATTAGATAGTCAAATAGAGCCAACTAAAGAGTGTTTAAAGCGTTTAGCAATAGAACGTTCACTTAACGATGATTTGTATAATGCATACAAACATGGCTTTATTGCCCTTCGCGGTACTGCAAAAATCAGTTACCAGAAGCCTTCACGAAAGATAGATGTCCATTTCCCAGAGATCCCGATGGTTTTTGCCCTACCGAAAAAACGTGACAAAAAAATAATAGTGGAATTTGAAGGTGAACCTAAATTTTTTGATACCGGAATAGATTTTGCAAAATTAGATTATGAAAGGCAATATAAAATTTCAAAGCTTGCCTTATTTTTAATAAGAGACATCATAGAGTCTAGAAGAATTAAAATTCACAGGGTAGATAGTATCAAAATCGAACCATTACCCGTCGTAGAAGAAATAGTAAAGATTTTTGGATTTGGTGAGAAATAAGAATATCGAGCACTCGACGGACAAAAAACGCCCCACTATCAAGTTAGCTGAAGTACTAATTAATTTTTGTGCGGAAAATCTATTTTTGGGTAAAGCTCCTCGATGACCATCCTGTATTTCTCAAGGAGTCCTTTTATTTGCTGTTTGGCATTTTCCTTGTTCATCACGATGTTGCCCCATTTGTGAGATTTGTTTTTTTGGGTAAATTATTCTGCCGAAACAACGCTCGGGCGAAACTCCGTGCTCAAACCTATTATAGAAGAAGCCAAAAAATGGGTTGGGGGTTTACCTGGGCAAGACCCTTATCGTGTGCGAGAAGCCGAGCGCGGCCGTCAAGATAGCCTCCGCCCTCGCGGCGAAGCGACCTAAAAAGGGGGACTTCAACGGCGTCCCCTACTACGAGTTCGAGCGCGACGGCGAGCGGATGGTCGTCGTCCCGGCCCTTGGGCACCTCTTCACCCTCAAGAACCTGAAGCCCATGCGCACGTACCCCGTCTACGATATCGACTGGATGCCCTCGCACGAGGTGGACCGTAAAGCGAAGCGCACCCAGGTTTTCGTCGAGGCAATCCGCGAGCTGGCGAGGGACGCGAGCGACTACATCAGCGCCTGCGATTACGACCTCGAGGGGAGTTTGATCGGCTACAATGTGCTCAAGTACCTCTGCGGCGAGGAGGCGGTCAAACGCGCGAGACGGATGAAGTTCTCAACCCTCACCGCGCAGGACCTTCGGCAGGCCTACGAGGAGCTGATGCCCCGCCTCGATTTCGAGCTCATCGATGCCGGGATAGCTCGTCATGTGCTCGATTGGTACTATGGCATGAATATTTCGAAAGCGATGAGCGCGGCTGTCGAAGAGGCACAACAACGTTTCGCCAAGCTCTCCGCTGGTCGCGTGCAGACCCCGACGCTTAAAATCCTGGTCGAACGCGAACGCGAGATCAAGGCGTTCAAGCCCGAGCCCTTCTGGGTCCTGGGTTTGCTGCTTGAGCTGGAGGGAAAGGAGGTCATCGCTGAACATGCGACGCCCCGCTTTTTTGACAAAGCGGAGGCCGAACGCGCGCTAGCCGCCTGCAAGGACAAACCCGCAAAAGTCTCCACGATTCAAACCCGCCAGTACCGCCGCCCACCACCGATCCCGTTCGACCTCGGACTCCTGCAAGCGGAGGCGTACCGCTGCTTCGGCTACACCCCGATGCGGACGCAGCAGCTCGCGCAGATCCTCTACCAAGCCGCGCTCATAAGCTACCCTAGGACAAGCAGCCAGAAGCTCCCCCCGACGATCAACTACGCCAAGATCATCAGGCAACTGGGTGGAATTTCAAAACAATACAAGAAGATCGCCGATGAGCTGCTCGCCGCGCCGGAGCTGAAACCCAACGAAGGCAAAAAAATTGATCCCGCGCACCCAGCATGCTTCCCGACGGGCGAGAGACCCGAGCGACTCGTGGGCCCCCAGAAGCGCCTGTACGACCTCATCGCCCGGCGCTTCTTCTCGGTCTTCGGAAAGCCGGCCCTCGCGGAGAGCATCCGGGTCGAGCTAGACGTCGGGGGGCAACCCTTCTTCCTGCGGGGGCGGCGGGTGCTCGAGGAGGGGTGGCTCGCCTACTACGGCCGCTACGGGGCCACCGAGGAGATAATCCTGCCGCAGCTGGTCCAGGGGCAACGGCTCGCGGTGAAGGAAGTGAAGTTCGAGGATAAGAAGACTCAGCCCCCGCCCCGCTACAATCCCTCCTCGATCGTCAAGGAGATGGAGGCGAGAAATTTGGGGACCAAGGCCACGCGTGCCACCCTCCTGCAGAACATCTACATACGTGGGTACATCTTCGGCAACCAGATCGTCGTCACCGACCTGGGAATCGAGGTAATCGACGCCCTCCTCAAGCACTGCCCCGAGATCGTGAGCGAGGAGCTGACCGCGCAGTTCGAGCGCGAGATGGAGGCTATCCGAGAGGGAAAGCGCGACAAGGAGGAGGTCATCGAGAAGGCGAGGAGGGAGCTCGACCGGCTCCTGAAGAAGTTCAAAACGCACCAGCTCGAGATCGGGAAGCAGCTTGGCGAGGCCTACCGCATCACCCGCCAGAAACAGCGAATCATGGGCACCTGCGCGAAGTGCGGCGGGGATTTGAAAGTGGTCGTCTCGCGGGCCACCCACAAGCGCTTCGCGGGGTGCTCGAACTACCCGAAGTGCACGAACTCATTCCCCCTGCCCCAGTTCGGGATGATCATCTCGCTCGGTAAGACCTGCGAACAGTGCGGGGTCCCGATGATTCAGGTGAACCGCATCGGGATGAGGCCCTACCGGATGTGCTTGGACCCGAAGTGCCCGAGCAAAGCAAATTGGGGCAAGAAAAAACGGGCAAGATCAAAGCGCCCGGAAAGCGGTTAGGATCCTGATTTCTCGACCAAGCCGAAGTGCGCGAGCATCGCCTCTAGCTGGATCCGCTCGTTCGCCCCCTCCCGGAGCCTGAAATCGAACTCGCCCACCCGGTCGATGAGCTCCATCTTCGCGCGCTCGGGCACGTCGAGGTTGAAAATTTCCCGATGGACTTGCTTCAGGATGTCCTCGCCCCCCAGCCCTTGGCTGATGAGCAGGTAGTAGAGCTTACCCCTCGCCTCCTCGAATTCTCCCGCGAGCGCAAGTTGGAGCATCTGCCGGACCTCCTTCGGGCGCGCCGCAGCACTCACCTCGTAGATCACCTTCTCGTCCACCTTCCGCTTCAGCACGGCTGCGGCCTGGAGCACGTTGATCGCCCGCCGCATGTCGCCCTCGCTGACGTAGATTATCGCCTTGATCGCGTCGGGGGTCAGGGTTAGCTTTTCGCCGCGGGCTATGCGCTTGAGCATTTGAGTAACCTCTTTCTCCGGGAGACGCTTGAAGCGAAAGATCGCGCAGCGCGACTGGATCGGCTCGATGATGCGACTGGAATAGTTGCAGGCGAGGATGAACCGGCAGGTGTGGGTGTACATCTCCATCGTTCGGCGCAAAGCATGTTGAGCGTCGGAGGTCAAGGCATCGGACTCGTCCAAGTAAATGATTTTGTAGGGGAAGTCGCCTATCGGGCGCGTGCGGGCGTAATCTTTGACCTTCGTTCGAATTGTGTCGATGCCCCGTTCATCCGACGCGTTGAGTTCTAAGAAATTCGGACGCCAGCCATCCCCGAAAAGCTCATGCGCTATACAGAGTGCCGCGCATGTCTTGCCGACTCCAGGGGGGCCTGTAAACAAAAGGTGGGGCAAAGATTTTTTCTCGATGAACATTTGAAGCCTGCTCACGATCTCCTGCTGCCCAACGATTTCATCGAACTTCTGGGGGCGATACTTCTCGACCCAGATTTCCTCCGCCTCAACCATCTACTTCCGCCTCAGCCTCTCCCGCATCAGTCGCTTCGAGGTCTTCCCGAACGACTCGAACAGGCTATCGAGCACACTGCCGACCACCTCCCGCTCGAATCGCCTGCGGGAAATTTTGACTTTATAAATGTACTTCAGGCCCCCCCGCCCCTTGCTCACGCTAGAGGTCAGCAGGCCGCGCTTGCGGAGCGAACCCATGATCACGTTGACCGTCGAGCGGTTGACCGAGTGCTTGCTCTTCAACCGGGTGTAAACGGTGCGGGCGGGGGCGCGTTTTTCCCGCCACATGATCTCCATGACCTCGGATTCAAGCGGGCTCAAGACGGTCCGCACCCCTTGATTACGTGGTTTGTACCCGGTCCAGCTGAACAAACTCACCACCAAAAACAAACGTGGATTGACTTGCTTGGATAAAAATGTTAGCCCGCGATATTTTTAGGTGAAAGCTCGAATTAGGTTCGGGTTCACAGATGATCCAACCCGCCGCAAGGGCATACGATGCGCGCAAATCCGAGCCGGAGATCCAGGCGTGGTGGCAAACGAGCGACACCTACGAGAAGGTGAAGCAACTCCGCTCGGGTGCCCGACCCTGGTACTTCCTCGACGGCCCACCCTACGCGAGCGGGGCCATCCACCTGGGGACCGCTTGGAACAAAATAATCAAGGATGCCCTCCTGCGCTACGCGAGCATGCGCGGCCTCAACGTGCTCCGGCAGCCTGGCTGGGACTGCCACGGGTTGCCCATCGAGGTCAAGGTCGAGGAGAAGCTCGGCATCAAGACCAAAAAAGAAATCGAGCAGCGAGTGGGGGTCGAAAAGTTCATCAAGCGGTGCAAGCAGTGGGCCCTCGACCACGTGGCGCTGATGACCGAACAGTTCAAGCGCCTGGGCGTCTGGATGGACTGGGACAACCCCTACGTCACCTTCACCAATGACTTCATCGAATCGGCCTGGTGGACACTGAAGCGCGCCCACGAGCGGGGCCTCATGCGGAAGGACCTGCGGGTGATCCACTGGTGTCCCCGATGCGAGACCGCGCTGGCCGAGCACGAAGTCCGGGGGGAGTACTACGATGTTAAAGACCCGTCGCTATTCGCCCGCTTCAAGCTCCGCGACCGACCGAACGAGTACCTGCTCGTATGGACCACGACCCCCTGGACCCTGCCCGCTGACATGGCGGTCTGCGTGCACCCCGAACACGCTTACGCGAGGGTCGCTGTGGGGAACGAAGTTTACATCCTCGCTGAGGCCCTGGTCGAGAAGGTCATGAAGGAGCTCGGAATCGAAGAGTACCGGGTGCTCGACTCAAAGGAAGGAAGGGGACTCAGGGGCCTGCGTTACAAACACCCGCTGCTCGGGGAGGTGCCGAAGCAGAGCGGGTACGTGCAGCACCACCGAGTGATATGCGGCGAGCACGTGACGCTCGAGGAGGGCACGGGCTGCGTCCACACCGCCCCCGGACACGGAGAGGAGGACTTCGCGATCGGGGCGCGCCACGGCCTGCCGGTGTTCAGCCCGGTTGGCCCAGATGGAAAGTTCACCCAAGACGCTGGAAAGTACAGGGGAATGTTCGTGAAGGACGCCGACCGAGTGATCCTCGATGACCTCCGCCGGAAGGGTGTCCTAATGAAGCACGGGGTCATCACCCACACCTACCCCCACTGCTGGCGCTGCCGGACCCCCCTCCTCTTCCGCGCGACCGACCAGTGGTTCCTGAGCGTTTCCGAACTCAAGCCGAAAATCCTCGAGAAGAATGCCGAGCGCGTGCGGTGGGTTCCGGACTGGGCGGCGACGCGCTATGTGAACGGAGTGGAATCGGTTGGGGACTGGTGCATCTCCCGCCAGCGCTACTGGGGCATCCCCCTGCCCATCTGGGTGTGCCAGCGATGTCGTGAAACAATTGTAATCGGCAGCTTGGAGGAGCTGAAGGGCGCGGCCAAAGAGTCCATCGGCGAGATCGACCTGCACCGCCCCGACGTCGACCGGGTGACGCTGCGCTGCGGGCGATGCGGAGCCGAGGCCAAGCGGGTACCCGACGTGCTCGACGTGTGGTTCGACTCCGGGATTGCCTCCTGGGCGAGCCTCGGCTACCCCAAGCGGAGCGAGCGCTTCGAGCAACTCTGGCCAAGCGAGTTTATAACCGAGGGTGAGGACCAGGTGACGAAGTGGTTCTACAGCCAGCAAGTGGTATCGGTCGTCGCCTTCGATGAGATGCCCTATAAAATCGTGTTGATGCATGGGTTCGCCCTCGACGAGCACGGGCGGAAGATGTCGAAGTCGCGGGGTAACGTGATTGACCCCCAAGAGGTCATCGATAAGTACGGGGCCGACGTGCTGCGCTTCTACATGCTGTCGGCGGGGCCCCCTTGGGAGGACCTCCGATTCGGCTGGAAGGGAGTGGACATCGTTGCGCGGATGCTGAACGTGCTCTGGAACGTCCACGTGTTCGCCACAACCTACATGGCGCTCGACGAATTCGACCCGAAAAAGATCGATCTGGAGCGGGTGCGTGAAAACTTCATGCCCGAGGACTCCTGGATGATCTCCCGCATAAACAGCGTGACGCGCGATGCTACAGAGGCTTTCCAAAAGTTCGACCTGCATCACGCCGCCCGAACCCTCGCGTCGTTCGTGCTCGAGGACCTCAGCCGATGGTACGTCCGCCTCGTGCGCGAGCGGGTCTGGATCGAGCGGGATGACCCGAGAAAGCTCGCGGCCTACGTCGTGCTCTACCAAGCCATCCACACCTTGGTCAGGCTGCTCGCGCCGATCATGCCCTACGTGGCCGAGGTGATGTACCGCGACATGGTCAAGGCCGCCGATGCTGGGGCGCCGGAGAGCGTGCACATGCTTCCCTGGCCATCGATTGACGAGCGGGCGATCGATGCGAAGCTGGAACGGGGGATGAGCATCGTACGTGCATTCGTAGAGGGGGGCGCGGCAGTCAGACAGCAGGCGCAGCTGAAATTGCGGTGGCCCGTGAGCAAGGTCCTGATTCGAACGTCATCATCAGAAGCAAAATCTGCTCTTCGGGGACTTCAGGGCGTGCTACAGGGTCAATTGAACTGCAAGGAACTCGTCCTGCTTGGGCCGGGAGAGCAGAGCGCCGAGTTCCGCCTCGTTACCAAACCTAATACACAGCGCCTGCAGGAGAGGCTGGGAAGGCTCTCGCAGCCCGTCATCGATACACTTCAAAAAATGGATGTCTTCCGCCTGGGCGCGGAGGTGCAACGCTACGGATTTGCAGGGCTGCAGATCGAGGGACAAAAAGTCAGCATCTCGTCCGAGGAGCTGAGCTTCGAGGAGGAGCTACAGGAGGGTTTTGCCGCGGTCTCCACGGAGTTCGGCAGGATAGCGATCGACTCCAGGATGACGCCCGAGCTGCAAGCCGAGTGCCTGGCGCGGGAGCTCGTACGACGCCTGCAGACCATGCGCAAGGAGCTGGATCTCGCGATGGAGGAGCAGATCGATGTGGTGGTGGGCACGGAGGTGGACGAGTACATCAAGCTCTTGGCAACCCAACAGGATTACCTCTCGCGGGAGGTGCGGGCGCGAAACCTCCGCATCTGCCGCGCGAGCGAGGTCGAAGAGCCGGGCTACATGAAGGAGTGGAACGTGGATGGTGACCGCTTCAAGCTACTCGTGAAGCGCCTGCCTGCCTAGCAGGGTTTTCTCTTTTTCTTCTTCCTGCATCCGGGCACTTTTTTCACCTTTTCGTCACGATTTCTTCCACATGTCTGAGGACCGCTCTCTCGTACTCCCCCAGCAAGCCGCGTCGGATGCGCTCGAGGCGCTTTATCTTGACGACGAACTTGCGGACGAGCATGGCCGTTATCATCACGGGTGCCGCGAGGGCTACCACGAGCAAGGAGGTCCAAATGGGCTGAGCCGCCCCGAAAAGTTCGGTGTTCATCAACAGGATCGCGGAGAAGAAAGCCGAAAGGCCGAAGACCCATGCCACGAACCCAAACTTCAGCATGCCCTTCGAATACGACCATTGAGCCTCGTTCAGGTGGCGAAGCTCGCGCTCGGCGATCCTGAGCTGCCGCTTTATATCCGCGGATTTTCTGGTCACCCTCCGCTTCGCGGGCATGATATCCTCTTTTTACACTACCCCTAGCGAATTTATAACCACATTGCCAAACTTAAAGGGGACAGCGAATGAGCAAGACTTCCGAGCTTTCCGGCTTTTACAAACTGAGTCCGGAGGAGAGGCTGAAGATCGTGCGGGAGTTCGCCGGGCTGAGCGAGGAGGAGGCCGAGCTCCTCCTCAAGACCGGCGCGCTCGAGCTCGAGCAGGCGAACCGCATGATTGAAAATGTGATTGGCACTACCGAGCTACCCCTTGGCATAGCGACCAACTTCCTCATCAACGACAGGGATTACCTCATCCCCATGGCGCTCGAGGAGCCCTCGGTCGTGGCTGCTGCTTCGAACGCCGCGAAGATGGCCCGCGAGCGTGGAGGTTTCCACACCGAGAGCACGCCGCCGATCATGATAGGGCAGATCCAGCTCGTCGACGTCAAAAACCCCCCCGAGGCGAGGGAGAAAATCCTCGAGGCCAAGGGGCAAATCTTGGCGAGGGCCAACGAGCAGGACCCGGTCCTCGTGAAGCTGGGGGGCGGCGCGAGGGACGTCGAGGTACGGGTGCTCACCACCAACCTCGGTCCGATGACGATCATTCACCTGCTCGTCGACGTGCGCGACGCGATGGGGGCAAATGTTATCAACACCATGTGCGAGGCGGTTGCGCCCATGATTGAGGAGCTGACGGGGGGAAGGGTTTTTCTCAGGATAGTCTCGAACCTCGCCACCTACAGGCTTGCCAAGGCAAAAGCTGTTTTCGCGAAGGAGGAGCTGGGAGGCGAGGAGGTGGTCGATGGGGTTCTCCAAGCCTACGCCTTCGCCGCCGCCGACCCCTACCGCTGCGCCACGCACAACAAGGGAGTGATGAACGGAGTCATCGCGGTCGCTTTAGCAACGGCAAACGATACCCGCGCGCTGGAGTCGGGGGCCCACGCTTACGCTGCCATGGGTGGCGCCTACAAGCCGCTTACCCACTGGGAGCGAACAGCCGATGGGGACCTCCTCGGCAGGGTCGAGCTGCCCGTGGCCGTTGGGACGATCGGGGGAGCTACGGCCGTGCACCCGGTGGCCAAAATCTGCAGGAAGATCTTGGGTGTGCAGACGGCGCGCGAGCTGGGGGAGGTCATGGCGGCGGTCGGACTGGCACAAAATCTAGCGGCGATGCGAGCGCTCGCGACGGAGGGTATTCAGCGAGGCCACATGAAGCTACACGCTCGAAACATAGCCGCGACGGCTGGAGCTAAGGGTGAACTCATAGACATCGTGGCTAGAAAGATGGTCATGGAAAAGAAGATAAGGTTAGATAGAGCAGTCGAGATCCTGAGAGAACTAAAAGGGCACCGAAAGTAATTTATTTGAACCACGCCGCGTCCACGAGAACGAGCTTCTCGCCCTTGTCTACTCTGTATCCAAAGCGATGGCGACCGATTCGAAGGCGGTAGTCGAACTCAGCCCCCTTCCAAGGAGCGACATCCACTCCCGACCTCGACGTGAACGGATTCATTGCGAGTTCCCGAAGGGCGGCGGCACAGCGCTCCGCATCCTTGGGCGCGTCCCGCTTGAGCTTCACGAGATACCTCGATGCTTCGTGGTGGAGCCGAACTTCATAGCCCAAGCTTCTCAAGAATCTCTTCGAGGGGGACGTACTCATCCTCTCTCATCTCCTTAAGCTCGGAGAGAGTTGGGGGCTTGCGGGGCAGTGTCTCTTCGAGCAGGCGGTTGACGAGCCTGTCGTAACTCTCCCGTTCGAGACGATACCGTTCGAGGCGTCGCTTGGTTTCGGGTTTCAGGGCGATGGTTGTGTATGTCTCCATTGCAGCTCACCGTTTATAACTGTCTTATAGAATACTTATAACTCTTTCGGGGGGCGGTTCTATTGCATTGTCTCAAAATATGGGGGTGGATGGATCGTTTCTCAACAAGTCGAAGTTGGTGCGCCTGTCTTCACGGTAAAGGTTCTCCCGGACGCCCCGCCTCTGCGCTCTACTTTTGCTGAATGGGCCCGAAGGGATTCGCCCCCGCACCACAGGCTTGGGATATAGACAGCGTTTCAAAATCGGACACTTTTTATAAAAAAACTAGAGTGATCTTGATAATTTGAAAAATCGGCAAAAAATAAATGGTCATGAGATTAATTGGTTGGACTCTAGCAAGTCTTTTATTTTCTAACATTGATATTAACAAGGTGAAAATCTATGTTCAGAAAGAAGAAAAAGCTGAAAAAGAAAAAGATCCGAAAGAGGTAAGCATATTGGGATACATGAAAGGTGGTATGCATGGAAGAGGTGCTAGGAAGCATCCCAAAGAGGCTAAGGACAGACCGCTCTCTAAGAAAGAAAAAGAAGAGAGAAAAAGAAAAAAGTGGAAATATCTGTAGACGTAGAAATTTGAGGAAAAGAAAAAAGGATTGATTGAGCTAATGGTCGAAATGCCATAGATAGAGAGAAAAGAAAAGGAAAAAGAGAAACAAAAATAAATTGCTGAAAATGACAATTTAAATTGATTAAAAAGTCCTGAAAAAGTCGAAGAAAAATCAGAAAAAGTGAGAAAAAGTCCGAATAAAGTTGATGAAAAGTGCCTAAAGTGGTAGGTCTGGCTCCTGAAGAAGCGACTTTAGAGGAGAGGTCATCGAAAGTAATTTTGTTTTTTTGTTCATGACCCTTTAGATCGGGCTAGTATTCGATAACAGTGTTACGGGGGTAATTAGCATAAAGGAGATGACCGAGATGGGCAAGCTCAAGGAGGGGCGTTTTGTAATTATCGACGGCGAGCCCTGCCGCATCGTGGGTTTCTCCATCTCAGTGCCCGATAAGCATGGGCGCGCGGAGGCGAAGGTCGACGGGTTAGGAATTTTCGACTCTCAAAAACGAAGTATCGTTCGCCCTACCAGCGCCAATGTGGAGGTGCCGATAATCGAGCGGGGCAGCGCCCAAGTGCTCGCGGTCATAGCGAACAATGCCCAGCTCATGAATCTGACGACTTATGAGACATTCGAGCTTCCTGTCTCCATGGCACTCCGCGGTGAGGTTCGCGAGGGTGGGGAGGTCGAGTACATTCAGGCGCTAGGCCGAAGGAAAATCGAGCGGGTAAAAAGTTAAATCCGATTTTCATTATAATCTTTATCATTTTCAGGCAATCACTACTTCGCCTCTTTGATGATCTGTATGAGTTTGCCCATGCTGCTAATTTCTATTGCGCCGCTTAACGTTATTAATCGTGCGAATCTAGGATTGGCTTCTGCGCCCAACTTGAGTGCAAGGTCACCTTTGTGGGAAACAGTTATTGTAAGTCCATCTTTCCTTAATTTTTCGGCTATCCCCTTCAGTTGTTTAAGCTTTTTTAAAT
>JAUWBN010000031.1 GCA_030601675.1 Hadesarchaea archaeon
CATCGACTTCCATGTTGACATTTGGTATATCCTTGTCGGATTTTGTCATCTTGCCGTATTTCCCGACGTTGAGGTGCATGTGTCCCCGCACGAGCGAGACGTATCCATTCTCTATAGACAGGACATCGCCCTCATTGACCGACCCGATCTGGTCCTGCCACAGGGAGAGTATGATCGTCCCGGTTTCGTCGCCCACCTTGGCCTCCGCCACCTTCTTTGCTTCTCCGCCGAATCTGTTGGGAATCTCTTTTGGCTCCCCGACACCCGTGACCTTCACCAGCACGTTTACTTTATCCGACCTGGGCGTCAGATCTTTTACCTTCGTTATTCCCACTGGGCTCTCTTCTATTTTTCCTTCCATTCTATCCCTTCCTCCGTTGTGCGCGCCACATATAAATAGTGATGTATTAAACTTTTTTAGTAAATGCTGTGAGGACAAGATGGTGAAAAAAATCTTGCGAACGGCAATGGTGATTGGAGGAGAGGTTTGAGCGCAAGGGTGAAAGAGTGTTCCTGAAGCAGGAGGGGAGCTACAGGATGATAAAAGCGATCAATGGGCTTTTCGACAAGATTCTCCCGTATGATCCGTCTTATGCGCCTATTATCATAAAATTTCGTTAAGACTTTTAAGGTTAAACTCCGTGTTAGCACAACCGTTCTTGACGAGGAAGACCGCCTGACCGGGTATATTCTTGTTTTTAAGGGGTTCTCCCCCTTCCTTCAGTTCTTGGCTGCACGCAACTCCGACGACTCCTTCGTACGGGTTTTTCTTTAGTATTTGGGGTACGCAGGTGCCGCCTGGCAACACGTAAACATCGTATCCTCTTTCTTTTCCCAGCGCGGTTGCTTTGTTAATCAAACAGTCGGAGGAGCAGTGGGCGCAGTAGTAAGAGGGAATCTTTGGGTCGAAACGCGCTTGGCACCTGTTGTCCATGTATTTTCTCGAGCAATGAGGCAGAAAAAGTGCTCTCTTTTTGGTTTTCAGAAACTTCTCTTTATCTAAAAGATTTCTAACGTATACGTCCACGAGATCTTCGAGGAGCATGGAAGCGTCAGAGATACCCATACCCGTGAGTTCGCAAATCTTGAGCTTCTCGGCTAAGTATCGCACATTTCTCCCGACCCTCCTGTGCATATTTTTTTCGTATGCAGCCGTAGCAAGTCCCCTGAAGAAGGATTTGGACAGGCGCGATACGTCAAAGTTGAATCCGTATGGCATGTTTGTAATGTTGACGGCCAAGCGTTTAAGGTTTAGGACGAAAATTACAATGTCGGCACCTTGAACAGTTTGAATTGACGTCTACGAAACGATGAGGGGCGGGTATATACGCCCGACGATCATTTATTTCAATCCGTTGGCGTTTTTCGAATTAATCCTTTTTAACCATTTTAAGTTTTATCTAAACGACCAATAAAATCAAAATGGTATGGGCACCTTCGGAACTACTGACCTATCAAAATTCCCGTTTGATCGTGAAATCCGCTAGCTCCGACAAAACTTCCCTCGCCCCCGACTCCGGCAGCGCCTTCAGCTTCGATTTAGCTTGGGCGACGAGCTCCCGCGCTCTTTCGGCCACGTAATCGATCGCACCCGCGCGCTTCAGCACGTCGATCGCGGCCTTTAGCTCGGCCTCCGAAGCATCACGCTTGCCGAGCGCGCGCAAGAGCGTGGCTTTGTCATCCGGGGGTGCGGTGGTGAGGGCTCTGACCACGATGAGCGTTCGCTTGCCCTCCCGGATGTCGCTTCCTATCGGCTTGCCGAACTTTTCCCGCTCACCGGCCACGCCGAGCACATCGTCCTGCATTTGAAATGCCATCCCAATCAATCGTCCGTATTCTGTGAGCGCGCGGACTTGCTCTGGCTTTCCCTTCCCAAGAGGGCCCCAACCTTCGCGGATGCCTCGAGAAGCGCCCCGGTCTTCCCGCTGACCATGCGCATGTACTCGGTTTCGGTCACATCAGCGCGCCCCTCGAACAGCATGTCGAGCGCCTGCCCCTGACAGATCTCGAAACTCGCCCTGCTCAGGGTATCGAAAAGCTCGACCGCGCGCGCGCCGTCCAACCCGAGTCGCTTGGCGTTCGCCGCTGCTGCCTCGAACACCTTCGCGAAGAGGGCGTCGCCAGCTATGATCGCGACGGGCTCTCCCCAGAGCACGTGCACCGTCTTCACGTTTCGCCTGAACTCGTCGCGATCCATGATGTCGTCGTGGATGAGGGTGAAGTTGTGCAGAAGCTCGAGCGCCGCCGCCGTCTCGAGCGCGTCCTCCGCCTTTCCCCCCACCGCCTCGCAGGCCGTGAGCACCAAGCACGGGCGAAGTCGCTTCCCGCCCGCCTCGATCATGTGCCTCGTCGCGCGCGCCAAGACTTCCGGCTCGAGCTCTCGGGGCACCCAGCGATCAATCTCCCGCTCGACCATGCGGGCCCGTTCCTCGAGGTACTTCAGCACATCCATTTAATCCAACCTCAAGCACGACCCATTTCGGAGCAGGTGCATGTGCCCGCTCGGGTACCCAAGCTCCCGCCCAAGCTCTGCCATCAGCCTGAGCTTGTCCATGGTGCTATGGCAGGGGATTAGATGTTCGGGCTTTGCGAGCTCAAGGAACTCCTTGGTGTCGATTCGTGCGGCGTGGCCCGATACATGGACATCGCGGTGGATGCGGGCCCCCTGGGCACGGAGCTTGGTCTCCAGGAGCTCGCGATTGGATTCGTTTATCGGGTTCGGGATGACGCTCGCCGAGAAGATCACCTCATCGCCCCGTCTGACCTTGAACGGAAGCTGTCCATTTGCTATGCGCGAGAGCACCGATGTCGGCTCCCCCTGGTGTCCCGTACAAACTAGCACGTAATCGCCCTTTGATTTCTCGATCCCACGAAGCAAGTTGTGCACCGCGTTCGGGCGCCCGTGGATGCGCAGCTCGGGCGGGAAGTCCACCAACCCGAGGTCGAGCGCTGCCGTACAGTAGTTGCGGAGCGAGCGCCCGACCAGCACGGGGGTGCGGCCGAGCTCGAACGATAGGTCAACAATCGATTTTAACCTAGTGATGTGGGATGAGAAGGTCGTCACGAGCACCGCCCCGCCGGTGGAGTTCGCCTCTCCCATCGCCTCCCGGAGCATCTCCCGTGCGTGCCCCTCCGATTGGGTGGGACCGGGTTCGTCCACCCTTATCGCCCCGACCATGGCCGCGAGCAAGCCATCGCTGGCGAGCCGCTTCAGGCGCGTACGATCGGTTTTATACCCAAGCAAGGGCTCCTCATCGAGTTTGAAATCGCTCGCGCAGAGCAGAGTTCCACTTGCACCTCGGGCGGCGACGAAGACCGTCTGGAGGATGCTGTGGGCGGCAGGGATGAACTCGAGCTCGATGCCATGCACCCTCACGGTATCCCCCGGCATCACCGCGCGAAGCTCGTTCTTGACCTTGAAGACGTGCTCTTCACGTATGACGCGCTTGACCAGCTCGAGGGTGAAGGGGGTGCCGTAAATTGGGGCATCGTAGGCCTGGGCGAGCTTTCCCACCGCGCCTATGTGGTCGAGGTGGCCATGGGTGAGCACGATTGCCCGAACCTTCCGGTTGCGGAGTAAGCTGTCGTCGGGGATTCCATTTATGTTTATGAGCTCCTCGCGGCTCATCTCCCCTAGCTCAGCATCTTCAAACGCCATGATGCTGTCGAGCCTTACCCCCATGTCCACGATGATGTAGTTTCCGTCGAAGCCCAAGGCGGTCATATTTTTTCCGACTTCCCCTAGACCGCCGATAGGCAGTATTTCAACCGTCATCGCCTTTCTCGCCCCCCCAGCTCTTCGGGACTCAAGCCGCGGGCGAGGAACCACTCACGCGTCCTACCTGTGATAACCAACGGCGTTTTCCTGAGCTCTCGAATTCGTTTGCAGCCCGTGAGAAACATTGCCGCGCGCAGCTCCGCGATGAAAT
>JAUWBN010000005.1 GCA_030601675.1 Hadesarchaea archaeon
AGAACGTTCTTGTCGTGGGCTTTGAGAAGATGAACAAGTTCGGAACCGACAGAATCACAGAATTTTTGACTCACGGGTCCTCTCCCGAGGAGCGAAAGTACGGAATAACCCAACCCGGCGCATACGCCTTGCTGATAAGAATGTACGCCCACAAGTATGACGTCACGGAAGATGACTGGGCGGATATCTCGGTTAAGAACCATAAAAATGCATTCAGAAACCCGTGGGCTCATTTCCACAAGGATATCACGAAAGAGGGAGTGATGAACTCGAGAATGATCGCCGATCCGATCAGATTGTTCCATTGCTCCACGATCAGTGATGGCGCCGCTTCTGTCTTGCTGAGCGCCGATCCGAAGAAGTATACTGACACGCCGGTCTTTATCAAAGGGATGGGTGTGGCCCACGATTACCTGTCGGCAATCGAAAGGGAGGATCCAACGTTTTTACTCTGCTCGAAAAGAGCAGCGGATCAGGCTTACAAAGAAGCGGGGAAGAGTCCAAAAGATGTAGATATCGCAGAAGTCCACGACGCTTTCACTCCAGTTGAGCCCATGTGTTACGAAGCGCTGGGTCTTGCCAAGAAAGGTGAAGGCGCCAAATTGGTCAGAGAGGGCGTGGTCATGTTCGACGGGTCTCTCCCCGTGAATGTGAGTGGCGGGCTCAAAGCCAAAGGACATCCCGTGGGTGCGACACACGTGGGAACCATGGTGGAAATGTTCTTGCAACTCCGAGGGGAAGCCGGTAAGAGACAGGTCCCGGATCGAAAAACCGCCATAATCGAAGGACACGGCGGGAGCGGTTCCGTTGCGATAGTTTCGATATTGGAGAGGTAAAGATGAAGGTAAAATTGATCAGTTATACGGATGTGACCGTCCCAACGCCTCCTTATAAAAAGTCCACGAAATCCGGAATCGTTGAAGACGAGAAAGGAAAACGTCAGTTGGTCAGGATAGAGGATGAGCACTACAACATTTTGAAGGTAGGGATGAAGGGGAGGATCGAGAAGAGGGTAACAGACTTTGGGGAATTCAACTTCTTCGTTCCTGAGATAAAGGATAAAAAAGAGGTCAGCAAAGTCGCGTTAATCACCGGAGCTACCAGAGGCATAGGCAAAGCGATAGCCCTAGAGTTGGCTAGAAAAGGCTTCAACATCGTGATCAATGACCTGGAGCTTCCGGATGAGGGAGCGGAAGCTATAAATGAAATCAAAAAAGGCGGTAGAGAGGCGATTTTCATCAAGGCTGATATCTCAAAATACGAAGAAGTCGAAAAAATGGTGAAGGATGCCGTGGAAAAGTTGGGCAGGATGGATGTTTTGGTAAATAACGCCGGCATAAATATCGACAGACTTCTCATCAACATGACCCCCGAACAATGGCAAAAGGTCATCGATGTAGACTTGACCGGGACTTATAACTGTACGAAGGCGGTGCTGCCTCACATGATGCAACAGGGCGGGGGAAGGATAGTGAATGTAAGCTCGATGAGCGCCCTCGATGGGGCAATGGGACAGGCGAACTATGCGGCGGCGAAGGGAGGTGTGGTCTCATTTACAAAGACCGTGGCGATGGAGTATGCGCAGTACAACATACTCTGCAACGCCATAGCGCCGGGTTGCATCAAGACTAGGATGACCGATGCCATGCCCCCGGGCATGCTCCGAGAAAGGGTATCGCAAATTCCGCTGGGGAGGAGAGGAGAACCGGAGGAAGTCGCGAAGCTAGTTGCTTTCCTCGTAACCGAAGGGAATTACATAACGGGACAATTGATAAACATAAGTGCTGGGGAATACATTTAGAAAAAAAGATTCGGGGTCGTGAATGAAGGTAGTGACGGCCGAGGAAGCCGTTGGCCGGATAAAAGATGAGGACACGGTTGCAACCGGTGGTTTTACAACAACCAATCTCCCATTTGGACTCTTTCACGCCTTAAGGGACAGATTTCTCAAAACGGGCGAACCGAAAGATTTGACAATCGTTCAGCCCGCTGGCCAATCCGGGGGTAAAGAGGTGGGATTCGACCTTCTGGGCATCGAACACCTCATTAAGAAATTAATATTCACTCACTCCGGAAAGGCGCCATTGACAAGCGAGCTGATATTGAAGAATAAAGTTATTGCTTATTGCTTTCCACAGGGTGTGATCTCGCAATTATTCAGGGATATCGCCGCAAAGAAACCGTGTTTGATAACGCATACGGGCTTGTACACGTTCGTGGATCCCCGAGTCGAAGGGGGCAAAGTGAACGATATCACCAAGAAAGAAGAAGACATGGTAAAGCTGACCGAGATCGACGGTAAAGAATACTTGCGTTACAAAACTTTCCCGGTAGATTTCGCTTTAATCCGTGGAACAACCGCGGACGAAAGGGGTAACATATCGATGGAAAAGGAGGGAGTAACCCTCGAAAACCTATCCATAGCTCAAGCGACGAAAAATAGCGGGGGGACCGTAGTCGTTCAAGTCGAAAAGGTTATCAAAGAATCATTGCCAAGTAGGAGAGTTGAAATTCCAGGTATCCTCGTCGATTACGTTGTAATAGCTTCAAAACCCGAGTACAGCTGGCAAACCATTCATGAATCTTATAATCCTGCAATCAGCGGAGAAACAACAATCCCTCCCTCCAAGGTTGAACCTAGGCCGCTTAACGAAAGAAAAGTCATTGGGCGGAGGGCGGCTATGGAGATAAAAGCGGGAGATATCATAAACCTCGGTATCGGGATGGCCACGGAGGTCGCTAACGTTGCACTGGAGGAAAATGTCTACGAAAAATTCACGTTAACGGTTGAATCGGGTGTGACGGGGGGTGTCCCCCTTTCAGGTTTGGATTTCGGGGTTGGGCTAAACTACGAATCTCTCATCGATCAACCATATCAATTCGATTTCTATCAAGGAGGAGGGCTGGACTTGGGCTTTTTGGGTATGGCTCAAGTTGACGAAAAGGGAAATGTCAACGTGAGCAAATTTGGTGGGAGGTTCGCGGGTTGTGGTGGTTTTATCGATATCGCTCAGAACGCCAAAAAAGTCGTCTTTTGCGGGACCTTAACCACGAAGGGCCTTCAGGTAAAAGTCGGAGGTGGGAAATTGAAAATTTTGCAAGAGGGATTGATCAAGAAATTTGTGAAAAACGTGGAGCATATCACGTTCAGCGGCGAGTACGCGAGGAAGCTCGGAAAGGAAGTTTTATATATCACCGAGAGGGCCGTCTTCAGGCTCGGCGAAAACGGCCTCGTGCTGGAGGAAATCGCGCCTGGAGTCGATTTGGAAAGGGATGTCCTCAGTAAAATGGATTTTTCTCCAACCGTCTCGAGCGAGCTCAAAACCATGGCTGAAAAAATTTTCAAGAAACCAAAGATAGGGATTCAACCGAGGTAGTAAGAAAATCTGTTCGTTTGAGGAGTTTCTCACTTCATCAGCACCTCATTTCTATTTAACTTGGCTCAAATATTGCAAGTGTGAGCAGATGTCTGTTAAAAACGAGAGGCAATTGCTTGACAACACCAAAACCCCTGAACTTAGGCGAGCGAGGCAAATCCTCATCGAACTTGTGAACACGGCGATCGAATCCGCCGATCCCTCTTCCAAAATGCGGAGTCAAGTGAAAATCGATGGGGAACGCCTGAAAATTGGAACTCACGAGTTCGACCTTTCAGAGGTTCGAAGGATCATCGTGGTGGGGGGCGGGAAGGCGAGCGGGAACATGGCTGAGGTGCTCGAGGAGATATTTGGAGATAGGGTCACGGGCGGTGTGGTCAACGTCCCAGAAGGCACGGCATCGGGATATCGAACGCGAAAGATCAAGCTCGTCGAAGCCGGCCACCCCCTCCCGACCGAAGCGGGGGTAAAGGGCGCAGAAGAGATGATCGATCTCGCCAGCGGCCTCGAGCCTCGGGACCTCGTCGTATGTCTCTTGAGCGGGGGCGGCTCGGCTCTCATCACTCTGCCTGCGGGGGGGATTTCCCTCGATGAACTGCGAGAGACGACCCAATTGCTCCTCAAAAGCGGGGCGACGATCCAAGAGGTGAACGCCGTCAGGAAACACCTCTCCGAGATAAAGGGCGGCCAGCTTACCAAAGCAGCCCATCCCGCGAGGGTCGTCGCCCTGCTCGTCTCGGATGTGGTCGGCGATAGGTTGGACACCATCGCTAGCGGGCCGACCTATCCCGATCAGACGACCTTTGCGGATGCATTGGCAGTGATCGAAAAATATGAGCTCATGGAGAAGGTGCCGAGAAACGTTTTAGAACGCCTGAAGTTGGGGACAGAAGGGGGAATACCCGAAACTCCAAAACCCGGGGAGAAATATTTCCTGAATGCGATCCACCAAATCATAGCGAGCAACGCTGATGCGGTCGGGGCTGCCGCTGCGGTCGGAAAATCACATGGCCTCAACGTGTCGATACTTACCAAGACCATGCAGGGTGAGGCGCGGGAGGTCGGTGCGCATCTCGCCGCTATCGCGAGAGACGTGGTAAAAGCGGGCAAGCCCCTATCAAGACCCGCTCTCCTGATTTCCGGAGGGGAGACGACGGTGACGGTGAAAGGCGGGGGCATGGGCGGGCGCAATCAGGAGCTCGTGCTCAGTGCCGCAATCGGGATATCGGGCTTGGAAAACGCGACCGTAGCCTCCTTCAGCACGGATGGTATAGACGGTCCTACCGACGCTGCCGGAGCTGTCGCGGATAGCTTCACCCTCGAAAGGGCGGGGGCCCTCAAACTCGATCCCGCGCTCCATCTCGAGCGAAACGACTCTTACAACTTCTTCAAAGGGCTTGGGAACCTCTTGACAACGGGACCAACTAGGACAAATGTCATGGATATCGCATACTTGATTCTAATCTAACGGTCTGAGATGAAAAAGTTTCAAATCTGAATCTAAATTTATAATCAATGATAAGCCGAGTTTAGTATGGGATGATGAGGAAAAGCCGGCCACAGTTAGAAAAAGGAATTAGCCCAGCGGTTGCGGTAGTGATTGTTATTTCTATTGTTGCAGCTGGCTTAGGAAGCTACTCTATACTCTCTGGTGGAAAAGAACCGGAACCTATAGCGGACTTGGGTCCAAAAACTAGCGATGTATTTGTGGAACCCTCCGTTTCCACTCTGGACACAAGTGGTGCTACCCCTAGCTCGGTTTCTGAGCTAGTGCAGGGAGCTAATGAATTTGCTTTTGATATATACTCGAAGCTAGCCGAAGAGGACAAGAACGTGTTTCTTTCCCCATACAGTATTCACACTTGTCTCTCCATGGTCTATGAGGGTGCCAGAGGAAACACGGCACAAGAAATGAGAAGAGTTCTAAACCTTACTGAAGAAAGCAGCATAAGAAGACCCGCCTTTGCGGAATTCCAAAAACAGCTAAACACGAACAGAACAGTAGAACTAAAAACCGCAAATGCACTATGGCCTCAAGAAAATTACCCCTTCTACGAAGAATATCTTGAGACCGTCAGAAAGTATTACCTTGCTAGGATAGAAGCGCTGGATTACGTGCATAATGCGAGCGGTGCTGTTGAGAGGATTAACGCATGGGCTGCAGAGCACACGGAAAATAAGATAAAAAAGGTGTTAGATTACCTTAGTCCTCTAACGAGACTGGTTCTCACGAATGCGATATACTTCAAGGGAAATTGGTTAATACCCTTCGACGAGTCCAAGACAGAAAATGAGACATTCTACCTGCCCGATAGTTCTTCGATAGAAACACCAATGATGCAGTTCCACGAAAATAGACTGATAGAAAATGGGTTCTACTACGCCGAAACCAGCAATATCAAAGCTCTGAAACTTCTTTATTCTGGAGAAAACGTGTCCATGATATTCTTACTTCCAAAGGATGAGTCAGGGAGTATCAGCTGGCTCCAAAACAACATCACTAACAGCAAATTTGAAGATATACAGGAAAAATTCGAAAAGAGAAAAATGAGCGAGATCAAAATCCCCAAGTTTGAATTCAAGACGGAGTATGAAAGTGAATTCAAGAGAGCATTACAAGACCTAGGCATGAACGCTGCTTTTGTTCCTGGAGAGGCTAACTTCTCAGGAATGGATGGAACGAAAAATCTTTTCATATCAAAAACAGTGCACAAGGCTTATGTCAAGGTAGACGAGGAAGGGACTGAAGCGGCCGCTGTGACGGCAGTAGCCATGAAATTAACTGGGTTGCCTGGGCCAAAGCCGACCTTTGTTGCTGACCATCCATTTATGTTCATTATAAAAGATGAAAAAACGGGTGCCATTCTCTTTATAGGAAGCGTAAGCAATCCCAGTTAAGTTAGTTGAGTAGTGAAAAAATCAAAGTATTATTGGAAACTAGCTTCTTCAAGGAGCTGGGGACCTCTTGGTAACCGGACCCACCGGGACGAATGTCATGGATGTAACATGCTTGATCCTGATTTAACGCTCCAAGGCTGAAGTTGTTTAAAGCGGTGACGTGATGTCACAGCTGTGACAGTTAAACCATGTTTCTCCGTAAAGGGAAGCCCGCGGGCACATCAAAATAACTTTCAGCCTTCTTCCAGCTAAACACGTACCGAAAACTTATTTCTTTAACTTCTCGGCGACCCACCCGACATCGAGTTCTTCTAACTTTGCCTTGGTGGGCACGCCGGTTTCGTCCCAGCCCATCATCTGATAGTACGTGGCGATCGCCTGCTTGAACTCGTCCTTCGAGAGCTTCGTGCCTTTTAACCCCGCCCCGCCTTCAAAGGGTTGAAAAAACAAGAGGTAATGTCTTTGACAGTTATTAAGTTCGCACTTCTTCAAGAACCTCGTTCATCCTGCAGAACCGTTCGAAATCCTTGATTAAAATATCAGTGCATCCCAATAGGGGATAGGTAGGATAACTTGAGCAAGAACAAATCGTTCGTCGGCGTGCGGGAGCTGGGGGCTTAGTATGGGGAAGAAAGGTATTGGTATTTCGATAGGTGTGGCCGCGGTGGCGCCGATACGGGCACTGCCGATCGGGGCGCGCCTCATCTGCGCCGACAACACCGGGGCCAAGGAGCTGCAGATCGTGAACGTCGCCGGTTACCATGGCAGGCGCAGGCGCATGGCCAAGGCCGGTGTGGGTGATCATATCATCGCATCGGTGAAGAGGGGCACGCCCGAGCTTCGAAAACAGATCGTCCGCGCGATCGTCATCCGGCAGCGCAAGGAGTACCGCCGCACCGACGGCATGCGCATAAAATTTGATGACAACGCGGCCGCCCTGATAACCCCCGAGGGGGCCCCCCGCGGCTCGGAGATAAAGGGTCCCATGGCCCGCGAGGCTGCCGAGCGGTGGCCGCGAGTCGCTGGGATAGCTTCCACCGTGGTGTGAAAAATGGTCAGCAAACTACCCAGAAAACAACACTTGGCACTCTATACCGCGCCCTTGCACCGGAGGCACCGATTCCTCTCCGCACCCCTCAGCCGCGAGCTTCGGGGAAAGTACAAAACGCGTTCCCTGCCGGTGCGGAAGGGGGACAGGGTGCGGATCATGCGCGGAGACTTCAAGAAGCTCGAGGGCGACGTGCTTGAGGTTGAGACCAAGCTCCGCCGCATCCAAATTCAGGGGGCTACGACGACAAAGGCCGATGGAACTCAGGTCCCCATGCCGGTCGTGCCCTCGAACGTCGTGCTGATAAAGCTCGCCTCGGACAAGGAGCGCGACAAGGTGCTCGAGAGGAGGTCGAAGGGTGGCGAAAAAAGGGCAAAGTAGGCACCTGAAACGCTACGCGGCGCCGCGGGCACTGAAGCTTCCGCGCAAGTCCTTCCCTTGGATGGTGAAGCCCTCACCCGGTCCCCATCCTCGCGAGGGCTCCCTACCGCTCCGGCTGCTCCTGAGGGATTACCTCTCGCTCGCCCGAAGTGCTCGGGAAGCAGATAGAATTCTCGCTGGAGGGCAAGTGCTTGTGGACGGCAGGGTGAGACGAAACCCAAAGTTCCCAGCTGGCCTGATGGACGTGGTGCAGCTCCCGGCCTTGAACCGAAACTATCGCGTGCTTTTGGACCACCGGGGCCGCTTGACCCTTCGCGAGATAGACCAAGCCGAGACATCATCGAAGCTTTGCAAAATCCTGCGTAAGGACATCGTGCGGGGCAAGCGGGTTCAGCTCTCCTTTCATGACGGCAAGACGCTCGTCGGCGATTTCAATGAATTCAGGCTGGGTGATGGGGTAAAGCTTGGCCTGCCCGAGCTCAAGGTGCTCGAGCGATTTCCGTTCGAGAAGGGTGCCACGGCATTAATCACCGGTGGGAAAAACGTGAGCAAGGTCGGCACCATAACCGATGTCAAGCTGGTCGAGGGCGCACAGCCAAACATCGTGACCCTCGAAGCCGGTGGCGAGACTTTCCAAGCTCCCGAACATTACGTATTCGTCGTCGGAAAAGAAAAGCCAGCCCTCTCGCTACAGAAGGCAACAGCATGAACCCGATGCGCGAGATCATGATTGAAAAAGTTACCCTCAATATAGGAATCGGTGGGGGTGGCGACAAGCTCGCGAATGCCGAGCGGGTGCTGGGGAGCATCACGGGGCGAAAACCAACACGAACTCAGGCGAAACAGACGATAAGGGAGTGGGGGATAAAGGGGGGCGAGCCCGTGGGCTGTAAGGTCACGCTGCGCGGCGAGGAGGCGGTAAAAACATTGAAGCGATTATTCGACGCAGTCGAGCGCCGCCTCAACAAAGGTTGTTTCGACGACGGGGGCAACTTCGCTTTCGGCATCAAGGAACACATCGATATCCCTGGGCTCTCCTATGATCCCGAAGTGGGCCTCTTCGGGTTGGACGTATGCACGACGCTCTGCCGGCCTGGGTATAGAATCAGGCGCAGGCGACGCCAACCCAAGGCGATACCGAAAAGCCACAGGGTTACCAAAGATGAAGCGATAAATTTCATCACCGAGAAATTTGGAGTTCAGGTGGTTTGATGCCGAGGCGGAAGTTCGGAAAGGGAGCCCACAAGTGCATCCGATGTGGCAGGTACGGTTACGTCTACCAGCGTTACGGGCTCCACCTGTGCCGGTGCTGCTTCCGCGAACTAGCGCCAAAAATGGGGTTCAAAAAATACGGGTGAGCAGATGCTGTTAGACCCCCTAGCCAACGCGCTATCAAAAATTGAAAACTACGAGCGCGCTCGAAAGCGTGAAACGGTGGTTGCCCCGACATCGAAGTTGATCGGCGAGGTATTGCGCATTATGCAGCAGGAAGGTTTCATAGGCGAGTACGAATTCATCGATGATGGCCGAGGGGGGAAGTTCAGGGTCGTGCTACAGGGTAAGATTAACGGGTGTGGGGTGATAAAGCCTCGATACGCCGTGAAGCGCGGCGGGTACGAGCCCTGGGAGAAGCGCTACCTACCCGCAGCCGGGTTCGGCTTGCTCGTGGTCTCCACCCAACGAGGGGTAATACCCCACCGACAGGCCGATGAGCAAGGTTTGGGCGGGCGGCTCATCGCTTACATTTACTAGCAAATGCGGTTGAAATGTTGTAACACTTTCGCCAAACTTTTAATGAAGAAAAGCTGAGGATAGAAGGAGTTCAACTCAAGGGGTACAAAGGATGCCACCTGCAATAAGGGAAGAAGTAGAGGTGCCTGAAGGTGTAGAGCTCAAGCTCTCAGGCAAGACGATCGAGGTTAGTGGACCGAAGGGTAAGCTCGCACACAAATTCGATGTTCCCGGGGTCGAGCTGAAAATGGAGGGGCAAAAGATTTTGATTGAAATCCCATCCCCGCGTCGAAAGCGTCGAGCTGCGGTTGGCATGATTCGGGCCCGTCTGGCTAATATGTCCAAGGGCGTCACCAAGGGTTTTACCTACAAGCTTCGCGTGGTCTACTCGCATTTCCCGATCACGGTAAAAATCGACGGCAAGCGCGTCCTGATCCAAAACTTTCTCGGTGAGCGGGCGCCTCGCGTGGCCAAAATTGTCGGTGACGTGGGCGTGGAAGTAAAGGAGGATGAAATAATCGTCCAAGGCATCAACAGGGACGAAGTCGGGCAAACTGCATTTAACATCGAGCAGGCGACCTTCATTAGGCATCGCGACCCACGCGTCTTCCAAGATGGTTGTTACATTGTGGAGAAGGCATGAGAATGGCGAGGAAAAAACGCGCGCCAAAATTCAGACGTCAGGAATGGTTTAGGTTCGCAAAGCTCGGCGAGAAATGGCGCAGGCCCAGGGGGAGCGATAGCAAGATGCGCCTCGGTATAAGGGGCAAACCTGCGACAGTATCGGTCGGCTATCGATCACCGAGGAGCGTGCGGGGGGTACACCCTTCTGGACTCATTGAGGTTTTGGTACACGGCCCCCGCGACCTCGAAGGACTCGACGCGAAGAAGCAAGCAGTTCGGATAGCCTCGAGCGTCGGGGGACGGAAGCGAGAACAAATCTTGGCTAAAGCCAAGGAGCTCGGCATCAGGGTGCTAAATCCTGGAGGCGAAAAACGTGAAGTTGAGCACGCAACGCAGGCTGGCGGCTGATATCCTCGACGTGGGCATCAACCGGGTTTGGATCGACCCCGCCCGAGGTACCGATGTTTCCGCCGCAATCTCACGTGAGGATGTCAAGCGCTTGATCCGACAGGGCGCGATCAAAGCGAAACCAGAGCTAGGGATAAGCCGTGGAAGGTTCAGGCGGCGAATCGCCAAGCGGAGGCGAGGCAGACGGCGAGGCGTTGGAAGCAGGAAGGGTACGCAAAGAGCTAGGCAACCTAAAAAGGCCAGCTGGATCAGAACCGTGCGGCCGCTGCGCGCGAGGCTGCGCGAGCTCAAAGAGAAGGGAGTAATCAATCGGCACGAATATCGCAGGCTCTACCGAATGGTGAAGGGTGGGGCTTTCAAAAGCAGGGCCCATCTCGAAACCCACCTCAAAGAGCGAGGACTCCTGAAGGGATGAAGATGCCAAAGATCGGACCGCGTTGGAAGGTTCAGTTCAAGCGCAAGCGGGAGGGAAAAACCGACTACAGGCGTAGGCTAAGGCTCCTGCGCTCGGGCAGACCACGGCTGGTGACGAGAATCTCGCTGAAGCATGTCATCGCCCAATTCGTGCGTGCGACCCCCAGCGGGGATCTCACCCTTGCCTCAGCGCACTCGAAGGAACTCGAGAAGCTCGGGTGGAAAGGGTACACCGCAAATACCCCTGCGGCCTACCTCGTGGGGCTGCTCTGCGGATACCGCGCGCTGAAGACCGGGATGAAGGAGTGTGCTTTGGATCTCGGGAGGTACAACCCAGTCTCCCAAGCTAAAGTTTTCGCCGTGCTCAAGGGGGCGCTCGACGCCGGCCTACAAATTCCCCATGGTGAAGGGGTCTTACCAAGCGATGAGCGGATACGCGGGGAGCACATCGCCAAGTACGCCACGAAGCTGAAGGAGGAGAACGAAAAAATGTATCGCGCCAGATTCTCCGCCTACCTCCAACGCGGGCTGACACCGGAGCAGCTACCACAGCACTTTAATGAAATCAAGCGGGCAATAGTTACGCAGTTCGGTGGGTAAAATGCGGGGTAAAATGCGGGGTAAAACGCGGAAAAAACCGATGCGAGAGGAATTCGACATCAACCTATGGCAGCCTCGGACGAGCATGGGGCGGGCGGTAAAGGAAGGACAGATAACCGAAATATCCCAAATCCTGCGCCAAGGGAGGCCGATCAAGGAGCCTGAGATCGTCGATGCCCTCGTGCCAAATCTCGAGGATGATATCCTGGGGGTGAGCTTGGTCCAGCGGATGCACGAGTCGGGACGCCGAGTTAAATATCGCGTGATTACCGCGGTCGGAAATCGAGACGGGATCGTCGGAGTTGGGCACGCGAGCACGCGCGAAATCGGTCCCTCCATACGAAAGGCCGTTGTCACGGCGAAGCTAAACATCGTGGAGGTCGCTCGGGGCTGCGGGAGCTGGGAGTGTGCCTGCGGGCGGCCTCATTCGATCCCGTTCGAGGTCACAGGGAGAAGCGGCAGCGTCCACATGACGATAAAACCGGCGCCGCGCGGGCTTGGGTTGGCAGCGGCCGAAGTCCCGAAGACAATTCTCCGGATGGCCGGAATCGAGGACGCTTGGATACACTCGCGCGGGCAGACGCGCACGACGCTCAACTTCGCCCTCGCTGCCTTTGACGCACTCAAGCAGACCACGAGGGTAGCCCTGCGGGAGCTCCATAAGGAGCACGTTCTCATCGGAAAGGTCGGTGAAGTAGGTGGCCAAGTTAGCAGTAGTTAGGGTGCGCGGCAGCGTGAACGTGCGGCGCGATGTGATAGAGACGATGCGGATGCTGGGCCTGACGCGCGTCAACCATTGTGTCGTGATCGATGATGTCCCCACCTACCGCGGGATGCTGCAGAAGGCGAAGGACATGCTCACGTGGGGGGAGGTCGAGCAGAAGGTGTTGGAGCAACTCATCCGAAAACGTGGTAGGCTAGCCGGTGACAAGCGCTTGACCGATGAATTCGTCAAATCTCAAACTTCTTTCCAATCGTTAAGCGAGTTTGCCACCGCGGTACATGCGGGTGAGGCTGAGCTCAAAGCGCTCCCCGGATTGAAGAAAGTTTTCAGGCTTCACCCGCCGCGAAAGGGGTATAAAGCAACCAAGCGTCCGTTTAAGGATTTTGGCGATCTGGGCTACCGCGGCGAGCGGATCAACGAACTCATCCTCGGAATGATTTAGGTGTTTTGAATGGTGGTACGAAGGCGACGAAAGGTACGGAAACAACGAGGCACGAGAACTTACGGAAGGGGCTGCTCGAAGCGTGGACGAGGGAGCGGGGAGAAGGGCGGCAAGGGACTCAGCGGAGGACACAAGCATAAGTGGTCCTATGTGCTCAAACACATGCCCGAGCATTTCGGAAAGCATGGATTCACGCGCCCGCTCGCGGCGAGGAGGGAAATCAGCTCGATCAACGTCGGTGAACTCGATGAGCGCCTCGACGAACTCCTGCAGCAAGGCATCGCCAAACGCGAGGAGGAGCGGATCGTGGTCGACGTCAAGAAGCTCGGTTTTGAGCGAGTGCTCGGCGGGGGGCGCGTCACCCATTCCATCGAGGTCATCGCGAAGGAATTTGTTGGGTCGGCGAAGCGGAAACTCGAGGAAGCGGGCGGCAAGGCGATCGCAGGGTGAAGGCGATGGAACAGCCTGAGAAGCCGCGGTCCAGACTTTACGCGCTCGAGCCCCTCGTACGGAAACTCCCTGAGGTCGCGATCCCAAAGCGGCACGTTTCCTTCAGGGAAAAGTTCATGTGGACGGGGATAGCCCTCATCGCCTTTTTCGTGTTGACTCAGGTAACGCTCTACGGGATGGCCCCCGAAGCTGGGCGGACCCCCTTCTTCGGGCAGCTACGATTCATACTTGCCAGCCATGCGGGGAGCCTGATGGAGCTCGGCATCGGCCCCATCGTCACCGCGGGCATCATCATGCAATTGCTGGTCGGAAGCAAGATAATTGGGCTTGACCTGAGCCAGTCCGAAGACCGCGCCCTCTTCACCGGCATCCAAAAATTTGGGGCGATCGTCATGGGCGTCTTCCAAGCATCGATGCTCGTGATCTCGGGATGGTACGGAGTCGGCTTCGGCTCGAGCGCAGGCATTTTCATCATTGTTCAGCTCGCGATAGGGGTGATCATTGTAGTATATCTCGACGAACTGGTCTCGAAATACGGGTTCGGAAGTGGAATCAGCCTCTTCATCGTGGCTGGTGTGGCGGGGACGATTTTTTGGCAGGCCCTCAACCCACTGCAGGTCGGTGGTCAATTTTCGGGTGCGATCCCCAACCTCATCGGAACCATGATCGGAGGGGGCAACATCTCCGATGCGTTCTTCAGGGGAGGGTTCCCGAACATGATGGGCATCTTCGCCACCATCATCGTCTTCTTCATCGTCATCTACGCCGAAAGCATGCGGATCGAGATCCCCCTCGCCTACGGACGCTTTGGGGGCATCCGAGGGCGCTACCCGATAAAGTTCCTGTACACCTCGGTTATACCTGTGATTCTCGCGATGGTGGTGTTCGCAAACATCAGAATGTTGGGGATGGTCTTTCCCCCTCTAGAAGGGGTTTCCTATTACCTTAGTGCCCCGAACGGCATCTTTGCCGTGCTGGCCGACCCCATCCGGGCTGGGATCTACATATCGGTTTTAGCCTTGCTATGTATGGGCTTCGCCTGGATGTGGGCAAACATGACGGGGATGGGACCCCGTGATGTGGCGCAGCAGCTCGATCGATCTGGAATGCTCATCCCCGGCTTCCGTCGCGATATAAGAGTGATGGAGTGGGTGCTGAGCCGGTACATCATGACGGCCGCACTGCTCGGAGGGGTGTTCGTCGGGGTGATTTCCGCAGTTGCCGATTTTATGGGAGCCTTGGGCAGCGGCACCGGGATTTTGCTGACCGTTGGCATTATGTATAGCCTTTACCAAGAGATAGCGAAGGAGCGCGTGGCGGAGATGTTCCCGGCGATGAGGAGGTTATTTGGTGAATAAAGTGGTCGTCGTGACGGGCGTGCCAGGAGTTGGGAAAAGCACGGTCATCGATGGTGCGCTGAAGCAGCTCAAGGCTCAGGGTGTCGAGTACGGCTTCATGAACTACGGCGACATCATGCTCGACCTTATGCGCGAGCGCGAGGGGGTGACCAATCGCGATGAGATGCGGAAGGTCTCGACGGGCCCCTACCGCGAGATCCAGCGCGAGGCTGCCAAGCGAATCGCGGGCGCTGCCGGGAAAAACCCAATTCTCGTCGATACCCACTGCTTGGTCAAGAAACCCGAGGGGTACTACCCAGGCCTGCCCCGCTGGGTGCTCGAGGAGCTCAAGCCCGAATCGATCGTGATAATCGAGGCGACTCCTGAAGAGGTCGCGGGACGGCGCACCAAGGACGCTGCCCGTCGACGGGATAAAGAACTCTTGGATGAAGTCATGGAACATCAACTTTTAAACCGCGCCTCTGCAACGGCATATGCGGTACTCACGGGCGCGACGGTGAGGATAATTCATAATAGGGATGGAAAACTCAGTAAAGCAGTGAAGGAAATGGTCGAGGCATTGAGGTGAACCCGTGCGCCGAATACTCGTCTGCCCGCTAATCGCCGTCCTCCTGCTCGCGAGCTTTGTGACAATCGTTGGTGCGGAGGGGGCGGAGGATGAGCAGGAAACGTACAAGCAGCTGTTGCAGACCATAGACAGCTCCATCGTATCCCTCAGGCAGGGGGGCAGTGCATCGGGAGGTTTGAGCCGAGCCCAAACGCTCTACAACAACCTCGTCGAGAACGAGAATTTTGACGATCGTCCGGAGCTCATAGAGATAGACAATCGAATAAAAACCCAAGCTCTTGACAATGACGATTGGCGAGAATCGGCCAGAGAGGCGGATATCCGGAACCTGCGCTCGGACATCTCGCTGATGGCTAACAAGCTCGGGATTGGGCTATCTACAATCTACGGGCACGCGTTATTCGTCATCCTCGGGATCGGGGTATTCATTTCCCTTCTCATCACGCTTATAACTCGACGTGTCGTGAACTGGGAGCGGATGAGGCAGATTAAGGCCGAGGTATCTGAATTTCAGAAGGAGCTCCGCGATGCCCGGAGCAAGCGGGACACGAAGCGCATGTACAAGCTCCAGCAGGATCAAAAACGGATTCTCTCGCTCCAGGGACAGATGATGAAGGAAAATTTCAAACCCATGATTTTCTACATCGTGCCCTACCTCATCTTCTGGTTCATCCTATCCGGCATATACTCGGGATGGGTCGTGGCATGGCTCCCCTTCCGCCTGGATCTCTACTTCTTCGGCACATGGGTTTCCTGCGGCTTCCTGAGCTGGTATCTCCTCACCTACTTCGGGTTCTCCCAGATCTGGCGAAAATTGCTCATCCGTGAGTAGCATGCCGGCGCGAAGGTACCGCTCGGGGAGATATAAACAGCATTTCGTCCGCACGCCCGGAGGGCGAACCATCGCGCACTATAAGGAGGAGCGGGCGGGGGTGGCGAGATGCGCCTCCTGTGGGCGCTCGCTTGGAGGCGTTCCTCGAGCGAGGCCGAGCGAACTGCGATCCCTGTCCCGCAGCTCCCGTAGGCCGAATCGCCCCTACGGTGGTTACCTCTGCCCGGCCTGCGCGCGCCAAGCGATCAAAGAAGCTGCCCGAGCGTGAACGAATGGTGATCGTTGCCATAAGCGGTTTGCACGGGGCGGGCAAGACGACGGCCGCGCGGGCGCTAATGAGAAAATTCAAACTCCGTTATGTCTGTGCTGGGACCGTCTTCAGGCAGCTCGCCAAAGAGCGAGGGATGACGCTTGATGAGTTCTCGCGCCACGCCGAGCACCACCCCGAAATCGACCGCATGATCGATCGTCGCACCGCCGAGGCCGCAAAGGAGGATGGGGTGCTCATCGATGCCCGCCTCGCCGGGTGGATGGCCAAACAGGCAAACCTGAAAATCCTGCTCACCGCCCCGCTCAAAGAAAGGGTTCAGCGAATAGCTCGTCGGGAAGGGCGGAAGTTCAAAGAGGTGCTCCGAGAAACGATGAAGCGGGAGCGGAGCGAGGCCAAACGCTTCAAGCGATTTTATGGGATAAACGTCAACGATCACTCTCCCTTTGATCTGGTGCTGAACACCGAACGTCTCTCGCCCCGCGAAACGGCGCGGATGCTCGAGCTCGCGGTCGAACTCATCGCGAAACGGAGGTCGTGAGATGGTCATGGAAGTCGGGCGGGTCTGCGTGAAACTCGTGGGGCACGAGGCTGGCAAGCGGTGCGTCGTCGTGGACGTGCTCGACAGCGTCTACGTGGTGGTTAGCGGCCCCGGGGTCAAACGGCGCCGATGCAACATCGCACACCTCGAACCCCTCGAGCAAAAAGTTGAAATCGCGAAGGGAACCTCAGATGAAGATGTCAGGCGCGCGCTCGAGGCAGCGGGTTTGGTAAAAACAGAAAAGCCACCGGAGAAGCCTCCTGAGTCCAAAGAGGGCGCCGCCTAGCATTTGGTCATAGGTGTTTTAAGTGGGCAGGCTACCTTCCGATATTAAGCGTGAGGTTCTAGTTCGGGCTCAAGCTATGACTGACCCCAGCCATGGATGTGAACCAAACAAGCGCCCAATTCGTGAACACCTGCGCTTGGGCATTATAAACCTCGACAAACCGACCGGACCCACCTCGCACGAGGTCGTCGCCTGGGTGAAGCGTGTGCTCGAGGTTCAGCGCGGGGGGCACGGGGGGACGCTCGACCCGAAGGTAAGCGGGGTGCTGCCGACAGCGCTCGAGGATGCGACGAAAATTGTTCAGACGTTGCTGCCCGCTGGCAAGGAATACATCTGCGTGATGCACTTGCACGGTGAGGTACCTCAGCACCGCCTCGATCAGGTACTGCGGGAATTTGAGGGGGAGATTTACCAACGCCCCCCGCTTCGAGCCGCCGTGAAGCGGCAGCTCCGGGCACGGCGGATTTATTACATCGAACCGCTTGAGCGGGAAGGTAGAGACGTGCTCGTGCGCGTGGGGTGCGCGGCGGGAACCTACATGCGAAAGCTCTGCTTCGACATAGGAGAGGCCCTGGGTTGTGGAGCCCATATGCGTGAGCTTCGCCGGACGCGGACGGGACCATTTCGCGAGGGCGGGGCTCTGATCAAACTACACGACCTTGCCGATGCCTATGCCTTCTGGCGGGAGGATGGCGATGAAGAGCACCTGCGCGAGGTCATTTTGCCCGTCGAAGCTGCAGTTGAACATCTGCCCAAACTTGTCATTAGAGATGGGGCCGTCGATGCGCTCTGCCACGGCGCCAGCCTCGCGGCTCCAGGGGTACTCACGATTGAGACAGGGGTCTCGCCCGATGATCTCGTGGCGCTGATGACGCTGAAGGGTGAACTCATCTCGCTGGCCCGTGCGACCATGACCTCAAAACAGATTTACGAGGCCGAGCACGGGATCGTCGCGAAGCCTGAGCGCGTGGTGATGTCGCCCGGCACATACCCGCGGAAATGGAAATAATTGAAACTAATTAACTCAACACTCACGCTGACTTCTCAGTGAAAGCGGATATAACCCAAAAAGCTAGAGTTAGATTCGGGCCGGGGTAGCCTAGCCAGGTAAGGCGCGAGCTTGGAGAGCTCGTGGTCCTTTGGGCCTCGAGGGTTCGAATCCCTTCCCCGGCGCCACCTTTCGAACGACTTAATAGGTGCCTCAACAAAATTCAAGAAAGACCTAGTTGGCGATTCGAATGCCCGAGGAATTCAAGCACATCGTGCGACTCGCGGGGAAGGACCTGACTGGCGAGAAGCGAGTCCAGCTGGCGCTAGCCGACCTAAAAGGCGTGAATTTGAACTTCGCCCGGGCCGTGGCCTACGCCGCAGATGTAGACCCGTTTGTAAAAATAGGTGGCCTGAACAAGGAGCAGGTCGAACGCCTGGGAAAAGTCCTCAAAGACCCGGCCGAACACGGGATCCCTAGCTGGATGCTTAGCCGGCGGAAGGACTACGAAACCGGGAAGGACCTCCACCTCGTGGGTGGAGATGTGGCGATGGCGACGCGCACCGATATCGGGCGCGAGCGCCGAATTCGAAGCCGCCGAGGCATTAGACATGAGCTTGGCCTGACCGTGCGAGGGCAGCGCACCCGTACTACGGGGAGAAAGGGCCTCGTCGTGGGTGTGCAGCGTAAGGAAGTCCGCATACGCGAGGAAGCCGCGAAGGCTGAGAGGGGCAGGCGAGGACGGAGGGCGGAGAAGGGAGAGGAGAAGGAAGAGAAAAAAGTCGAAGGGGAGAAAAAAGTTGAGGGGAAGAAAGAAAAAGTTGAGGAGAAGAAATAATGAAGCGCCAGCGTAAGAAATACCTCAGGCCCTCACATCCTTGGGAGAAGGAGCGGATGGACGCCGAAGACAAACTCCTCCGCCAATACGGGCTCCGCCGAAAGGAGGAGATATGGCGGACCCAGACCCTGCTTCGAAACTTCAGGCGGCAGGCCCGACACCTGCTCGCCGCCTCGGGCCCCCAAGCGGAACTCGAGTCCAAACAGCTCCTAGTGCGCCTCCGCCGCCTCGGGCTCGTGGGCGAGGGCGCGACGCTGGACGACGTGCTCGGCTTGAACATCGAGAACCTGCTCGAGCGCCGCCTCCAGACGCTCATCCATCGGAAGGGCCTGGCCAAGACGCAGCAGCAGGCCCGACAACTCGTGCTCCACGGCCACATAGCCATCGCAGGCAAGCAGGTCAGCGTGCCGAGCTACTTGGTGCCCCTTGAGGAGGAGGGCGCGATCGGGTACGTGGCGGGCTCGACTTTCAAAGTGCAGCCGCAGCCCGAAGCCCCGGCGGCCGAGCCCGGCACCGAGGAGAAGGCTGAAACCCAACCCGGGGAGACCGAGGAAGCGGCCGAGAAGCCGAAGGAGGAGGCAACATGACGAACGGGAAGTGGGGAGTCGCTCACATTTACTCATCGTTCAACAACACCATCATCCACATCACCGACCTCACCGGGGCCGAAACCGTGGCCCGCTGGTCGGGAGGTATGATCGTGAAGGCCGACCGGGAGGAGTCCTCACCCTACGCTGCGATGCAGGCTGCGATGCGGGCGGCCGAGGAAGCGATGGAGAAGGGATTCACGGGTATTCACATCAAGGTTCGGGCGCCGGGTGGGGGCGGTTCGAGAAGCCCTGGCCCTGGGGCGCAGGCGGCAATTCGGGCGCTCGCGCGGGCTGGGATGCGAATCGGGCGAATCGAGGACACCACGCCGACGCCACACGATGGATGTCGAAGACGTGGGGGGAGAAGGGGCCGCCGAGTATGAGGTGAAAAAATGGAACTCAAAATTCGAAAACTTGAGGGCGACGAGATGGGGTTCACGCTCTCCGACTCCAACCCCGCCTTCGCCAACGCCCTCCGCAGGGCAGCGATGCGCGAGGTCCCCGTGATGGCGATCGACGAGGTCGAGTTCGAAGTGAACGACTCGGCGATGTACGACGAGATCCTGGCCCACCGGCTCGCGTTGATCCCCCTCAGCACCCCAGCAAAGGGTTATGTCCTCCCCGGCGAGTGCGGCTGCCGAGAGGGCCGTTGCCCGAAATGCAGCGTGAGCCTCACCCTGAAGCGCGAGGGGCCCGCGACGGCGCTCAGCGGTGACCTGAAGTCGACCGATGAGGAGGTCGTGCCGGTGAGCGGCTCGATCCCCATCATCAAGCTCGAAAGGGGGCAACGCCTCGAGCTGACCGCCATCGCGCGCCTGGGATTTGGCAAGGAGCACGCGAAGTGGCAACCCGGGGTGGTCGCGTACAAATACATGCCGGTGTTCGAGCTCAATGAAAAAGCGTGCGATGGGTGCGGTGCCTGCGTCAAGGCCTGCCCGGTGAATATCATCAAGCTCTCCAAGGGGAAGCCGAAGATCAGTGATATAACGCTGTGCACGATGTGCAAGGGCTGCGCCGAGGCCTGCCCGCCCAAGGCGATCCGGATAGGGAGCGACCCCACGAAATTCATCTTCCGCATCGATTCGGCGGGCGGCATGCCAGCCGAACAGATCCTCCTCAAGGCGATGGGGGTCCTCAAGGGTAAGCTCGATGAATTCTCGAAGCAAGTGAAGAAACTCTGAGAAGTTTAAAACCTTCGCGGGCTATAATTTTGCTTGGCGCGGGGGTGGCCGAGTCAGGTCAAAGGTGCCAGCTTGAGGGGCTGGTCCCGTAGGGGTTCGCGGGTTCAAATCCCGTCCCCCGCACCACAGGAGTAGTTCGATGAACAATCGCACCAAAATGAATCCGAACTCGGTAAACTTAAATTCAATATTAAAAAAACAATGTTTGATGAAGAAAGTAGGAATAGGTCTTGCAGGTCTAGGCTTCATGGCTAGGGTTCATTCCAGAGCGTTAAATGGGATACCGGAAGCCAAAATAGTCGCCGCATGGTCGAAATTTCCCGACGAGCACAATAAGTTCAATGAGTTCAGCAAGAAATTAGGATTCGAAATCGAAACCTATTACACGGACATTAAAAAAATGCTTGAAAATCCAAGGGTCGATACGGTCATCTGTGCCATCCCGTCGAGATTCGTTGAGCCCATAGCTAAAGAAATCATCCAAGCCGGGAAACCCGCCCTCATCGAGTGTCCTCCATGTGATACTCCGGAAAAAATAGACCGCATCGATAAGTTGGCAAAAGAGCGAGGTGTCAAATTGATGCCAGGGCACTGTTATCGATTCGCTCCCTGCTTTAAAAAATCAAAAGAGCTCGTTGATAAAGGCGAAATCGGTGGGCCCATATTCGTTCACTTTAGAGAGTTCGTGCCCGCAGAGAGTCTCGCAAGACAATGGGCGCCCGGATCGTGGATCTGGGATAAGGATAGGGGTGGGCCAATACCAACCATGACGGTGTTTTGCATGGATATGGCACGCTGGCTTTTGAACTCGGAACCTGTGTCGTTGTACGCAACGATTAAATGGCAAGACCTACCACAATTGGGTATCCTAGGTTACACTGTGGTGAACATGATCAAATTCGAGAACGAGGTTACATGGGTCAATGAATTCAGCGGCAGCGTTGTACCGTCCATGGGTTCTCCCATGACGATGGAAATCGTTGGTGAAAAGGGGAATGCTGTAGTGGCAGACGGCCCTGAGAAGGTAATCCTTTACACAGAGAAAAAAGAAGAACAGCAGGTGTGGTCTTTTGACATAACTCGACCCGAGAGATGGGGCCACAAACCACAGGACGAATATTTCATCAAATCGGTGATACTCGGGCGCGAGGAACCAATCGTGAAATTACAGGATGCAAAAAAAGCGCTAAAAATGTCGTTAGCTATTTTGGAATCATCGAAAACTGGCAAGGCGGTCTACTTCGATCAGGTCTAAGTGAAACAATTCTTGCTTAACCCCGCCCGATCCTTGCCCGAAAATTATATAAAAAGTTGCGGATTTTTTAAACGGTAGCTTAACTCACTCCCCCGCACCACAGGATTTACATAATGGTTGTCCCCAATTATTGGCGGGGGGATGACATGACCGAGATAACCTTTAAGGTGAAGAAACCCCACGGCTGGGACTGGCTCAAGGACGATTATTTCAAGAGCTTCGAGAAGGACGAGGAACTCCGCGACCGAATTTCGGAGCTCGTGTTTCAGTTCATACGCGAGCGCATCAAAGCGTCGGGGAAAGGGGAAGGGGAAGAGCCGGGGGAAGAGCCCACTTAGCCGCTGGGCCTCGCGATAACGCAAATCTAAATACAAGCCTCACCAATTTTTACACGTGGCCAGGGTAGTGTAGTGGTTAGCATTCGGGACTGTGGATCCCGCAGCCCGGGTTCGAAATTGGGGAAATCCTCAACGAAATTCCCGGCCCTGGCCCCTTTTGCAAACGACTTAAGAGCTGGGGGACAAGATTTCGTTTGGCATGCCGATGACTCGTCCCTACGTGATCCTCAACGCCGCGATGACGCTCGACGGCAAGATCGCGACCGCCGCTGGGGACAGCCGGATCTCGTGCGAGACCGACCTCGACCGCGTCCACGGGCTCCGTGCGAGCGTCGATGCTGTGGTGGTGGGAGTTGGTACAGTTCTAGCTGATGACCCATCGCTGACCGTGCGACGGGCGCGGGGCGAGAGCCCAACAAGGATCGTTATCGACAGCTACGCCAAAACTCCCCCGGACGCCAGAGTTCTCGACAACTCGGCCCCCACGATTATCGCCTCAACTAAAAGCGCCCCGAAACGAAGGCTGCAGGAGCTGCGCGCGGCAGGTGCAAAAATCGTCATCGCTGGCGAAAAGGAGGTGAACCTGCGCGGGCTGCTCGAAAAACTTCGCTCGCTGGGGGTGCGCAAGCTCCTCCTCGAGGGAGGCTCGACCCTCAACTGGAGCATGCTCAAGGAAGGTTTGGTCGATGAGGTACGGGTGACAGTAGCCCCGCGAATAGTGGGCGGGGCCACGGCGAAAACGTTAGTTGGCGGCGCTGGCTTTGGCGAGGTTCGGAAGGGAGTTGGGCTCGAACTCGTGAGGGTCGTGAAAGTCGGTGGGGACCTCCTCCTCACCTACCGGGTTAAGGGTGGAAAGGGTGCTAAAAAAACTGGGTGACCGCCTCTTTCTCATAGGCGTCGCACATGTGCTGCCGAGAAGCGCGGCGGAAGTTGGGGAGATAATCACTCAGGAGAGGCCCGAGGTTGTGGCCATCGAACTCTGCCCGACCCGCTACTTGGCGCTGACCCGGGGTGGCAAGCGACCAGGAGCTCTCGATGCCATGCGTGCCGGGCCAAAGCTATCCCTGCTCAACGCCCTGCTTTATCTGGTACAGAACAAGTTCTCGCGTCAGACGGGCATGCCAGCGGGGGAGGAGATGCTGGTCGCGATCAGGCACGCTCAAGAGGTCGGAGCGCGGGTGGAACTGATCGACCGAGATATCAGCATAACCCTGCAACGGCTCACCGATTGCATGCCCTGGCGGGAGCGGCTCAGGTTGTTCGCGGAGCTCCTGCTGGGCCTCCTACCATTTGGAAAGCGCATAGAACTCGAGCGGCTCACCGACGACCAAATCGTCGCTTACTTACTGCACGAGCTGAAGCGGGCCTCACCAACCACCTATCGGGTGTTGATCGGGGAGCGCGATGCTTACATGGCCTCGAGAGTGGCGATGCTCCTGTCCGCGAGCACCGGCAAGGTAGCGTGCGTGGTGGGCGCTGGGCACGTGCCGGGCATTTACGAAAGACTAAGCAGAGGGATTTCGGGGAGTTGGAGGATGAGCGTGGAATACGGAATCGGTGGTTAGCAAACTTTTTAAAGAAGTCGTGAAAACTTCACGTGGAGCTGAGTGAGTGGAAGCACAGATGCTCGAAAAGCTGAAGCAAATGCTGAACGTCCCGATAGACAAAGTTGAGGAGCAGGGAGAGGAGCTTGTCGTCTACGTGCCGAAGGAGCACGTCGCCAGGGCAATAGGCGCCGGCGGTTCTGTCATTCGATCGGCTGAGCTCATCCTCAAGCGAAAACTCACCATTAAGGAATCAACGTGACGTTATTTTAGGTAAATTTTTAAACGTTGCCAAAGAAGGGGTGGTGAGGTGAACGATTGGTGCAAGCGTATATTTTAATAACCGCTGCGATAGGCAAAGTCAGACGGGTCGCGAAAGAACTCGATGGACTTCGAGGGATGAAATCGGTGCACGTGGTCACCGGCCCCTACGATATCGTTGTGTTCGTCGAGGCGAAGGATTTGGCGACGTTGACTAACACGGTCGTCGAGGGAATCCACAAGATTAAGGGCGTCGTCGATACGAACACGGCAATCGTTGTTGAGATTTAGGGATGGTAGCCCCGGCCGGATTCGAACCGGCGTCAACAGGTCCAGAGCCTGTTATGCTTGGCCTCTACACCACGGGGCTCCAAGCTAACTTTTACCCAAGAAAGTTAAAAAGCTGCCACCCGGCCGACCGTCCGTGTGCGCAAAATGGACTGAACGACGAAGAACGCGAAGAGGAGTAAGACATAAACGAGGATGAGGCCGGAGAGTGCCTGAACATCTGCAACTCCACCTATCGCGCTCGGCACCCACCTCAGGAAGAGGTTGAAAAGGCTGAAAAGCGGGAACATCAAAATGTGCAGGGAAAGCGCGAGATTTGGATTCGCGCTGAAAACCAAGTAAAGAGCAAGGGCACCGAAGCCGAGCAGTGCGTAACTCGCGAGGAATAAAACGTTGACCTCCGACTGAATCTCCCTTAGGGCCAAGCTGAAGGTGATGTATAGCACGGCCAATGCTATGCCGAACGCCGCGTCGGCCATGAGCTGGAGCTTTGGAAGGGTGCGCTGTGGCATTTGACCATATTTTAAGGTGGGCGGAATCTGTATTAATTAACGTGGTTCCATGGCGCGCCGGAGGGTTAGGAGGGCTAGGAGAAGGGAAAAATCTTACTTAGCCAGCTTTCTCGCGATCTCGTTCCTCCTGGGATCGGTGCTAGGGGGCGCACTCGTCATCGGTTTAGTCAGGGGACCGGAACCTTTGGAGCTTCCCGAGAACGTAATCGTCACGCGTTCAATTAATATCGTTGGAGTTCTTGAGGACACAAATGTTGGCAAGTTGGCCGCATTGACCGTCGAGCTCAGGCAAGGAAAAGGGGATGTTTTTATAAACGCCGCATCGCCTTATGAAGGTTACGTTATGCAAGAATGGACCACGAAGGCCAGAGACGCGGTCGAATTTTATATGGGAGGCGCCCCAGCTCTATCAAGCGTTGATATCGCATTTGCCGTTGAGCCGTTTGAAAAACAAGATGAAAAGGTAGATGGTCCATCGGCCAGCGCCGCCATGGCAGTTGTATTGGTCGCTGCAATCGAAAATTGGGAAGTGCGCCAAGACACGGTCGTCAGTGCTAAAATCGATGAGTCTGGAGATCTGGAACCGATTGGCAAAGCTGAGGAAAAGCTGCTCGCGGTTGGGAGAGATGGTCGCTTCACGCGTTTCATAGTGTCGGACAAGCAGGAGTCCCTTTCCTACCCAAACATCGATGTAATACCAGCAGGCAATCTCCAGGATTTGTGTGGCCTGATGAAAGAAGTATGATAACTTATAGTGAAACCTTAGTAGTTGCTCGACGTTCAAATCCAGCAGGAAATTAAAATAGCCCCGCCCGGATTCGAACCGGGGTCTCGGGCTCCAAAGGCCCGAAGGATTGACCACTACCCCACGGGGCTACCGCTAGATTTTGTTGTTTTACCAATTAAATAGCGTGGCATTTCCGGTGGAAGGGTTGCTCGGAAGTATTTATAAAGGTGAAAACAGCGGGCCCGGAGGGATTCGAACCCCCGACCGATCGGTTAAGAGCCGATTGCTTTTGGCTGTCCTTCAGGGACACCTACCAGACTGAGCCACGGGCCCGAACGAATATATCGCCCACCCAAATTAAGTGTTTACGATACTATGCTCGTATTCATCGGGCTTGGCTTACATGGCGAGGGGATATCGCTCCGAGGGCTGCGCGAAGCTCGAGAAGCCGACGCTATCTATGCCGAGCTCTACACAAGCATGCTGCCTAAACTTAGACTCAATGAGCTCGAACAAACGATCGGCAAGCCTATCAAGGTGGTTGACCGCGAGACCGTCGAGCAACGCCCCGATGAAATCCTACGGGCGGCAAAAGCGAGCAAGGTGGCTTTTTTGGTTCCCGGTGACCCGATGGTTGCGACCACGCACGTCGACCTTAGGCTGCGAGCCACTCGAGCTGGGATTGAGACGAAAATTGTGCACGCGGCATCAATCGCCTCTGCAGCTGCCGGGCTCACTGGCCTGCAGAGTTACAAGTTCGGGCGCTCGGCGACAGTACCGTTTCCAGACAACCCCTCACGGGTGCCCTACGAAACGCTGGTAGAAAACCGTGAGCGAGGACTTCACACCCTGCTGCTCCTCGACATCCGAGCCGAGGAGGGGCGAGCGATGCTAGCGAGCGAGGCAATCGAAATCATGCTTGAGCTTGAGAAAAAGTTGCAAAAAAATGTCTTCACCCCGGATACACTCGCGGTTGTCGTGGCGCGAGCTGGCTCGGATGATTCTATCGTCAAAGCCGATAAAGTGGGGGAGCTTCAGAAGTTGGATTTTGGGTCGCCGCCGCATGTGCTGATCGTGCCGGGTAAGCTTCATTTCGTCGAGGCGGAGGCTCTCCGCGCCTTTGCAGGGGCACCTGAGGATGTGATCAAATGACGCTCGATGCCGAACTGATTGAAGAGATCAAGAAGTGGTCCGCTAAACTCGATGGGGCTCTATCAATGGCGAGAGCTCAAAGCGAGCAAGGAAAGGGAATGTTTTTTAATATCAAGGCTTATCGCAGAGATTCTGAACACTTTCTGAAACAAGGATACCTCATAAAGAGTTTCGAGTGCTTGATTTGGGCATGGAGCCTGCTTGACATCGGCAAGGAGTTAAAACAGTTAGAGTAGTTATTTCTTAAACAGCTCCCGCACATCGTTCACCACGTCAGCGATTGCACACTCGAGGAGCTTCTCACCCAAAAATTTGTCGATGCGGATGCCCACCCTCCCAACTTCCCGAGCTTGCTGTTCCGCCCAAGCGTAACGTCTCCGCGCCTCCTTAAGGCCGACGAATCCTACCTCGGGGTAACGCTCGAAATCGGCGTGCTCGGCGATCTTTGAGGCATCGGCTATCCCTATCACGGCACCCATGCTCAGCTCGCCCGTCGCAGCGTGGGGGCCCTCTAGCTCGATGAGGGTGTTGTTAAAAACGATGCGTATGCCGAGCTCGCTCTCCAACGCGGGCAACCGCTCCCGCAGAGGTTCATTTCCCCCGTGACCATTGACCAACACCGCCGCACTGATGCCAAGTGCACGCTTCGCGTTGAGTAGAGCCCTCCGAAGCTCCCCCAAAACCTGCTCGATGCTCTGATGACGCCCCGTGTCTATGCCTGGGAGCTCATAGGAGAAGGTGAGAACCCCTATGAACTTCACCCTCGTGCGCTTCGCCGCCTCCGAAGCGACGTGTGAGGCCAGCCTTGCATCCGTGTCGGGGGGGAGGGCTGCTCCGTGTCGCTCCTCGTGCGAGCCCAACGCTAGGATGCCGACCTCGCTCAAATTCAAACTCACACCTTTTCCAAGCGCTTGACGGTCTTCACTGCGGCCTCCACCGCGCGCCGGGCGTACTCGTTCACCCGATCCAGTGCCTGCACGCGACTCATGCCGGGCCCAGAGATGCCGAGCGCCACCGGTTTGCCGTGTTGAACTGCGAGGTCTATTAACTTTCGGCCCGCCTGCTGCATCACTAGCTCATCGTGCTCAGTCTCGCCCTCGATCACTGCTCCAAGCGTAACTACCGCATCGATGTCACCACGTTCCACGAGCTTTTTCGCAGCTAGTGGCAGCTCATAAACACCGGGCACCAGAACCTCCGCTACTACCTCTGCCTCGAGAAAACTCGCGTGTCGCTTTGCGAACTCAAGCATTGGCCCCACGATATCCCAATGCATTTCTGAAGCAGCGATCCCCAATCTAACCATCCTTTTCACCTCCTTTTTCGATTTGCCAACGGAATCCATACAATCCATTGGGCAGTGTGTATCGTGAGAAAGAAATGCCCCCACTCGCTTCTAATCTACGTAAATGTTTCAACAAAGAGCGTGAATCTCTCCTAAGGATTTTGCTTAGTTCGACGGTTTTCTTTGATCCTTCTGCACGCAGAATGCGCATGATTTCATCCTCAACTTCTTCGCCCCATATGCGGTTCTTATAGGAATTGATCGCAACTTCAAGTTTCTTTTGTTTTGTTGGACAGAGACCTATTTGATCAGCAAAAGCTCTCAAATTCCGTTTTCCAGTTATCCAAAATCCAACTATAACTTTTTTCTGGTCTCTCACCTGATATTTGCGAGATATTCGTACCTTTTTCGATTTTATCCCGAAATCCATCAGCATACGTTGAACGGATTCGAGAAACTTTACTAGAGAATCTTTTTTGGAAGCTTCCTTACCCATAAAGATTTTTATGTTGCTGCTTTTGCTCCCGATGTACACTGACCCTTCATCATTGAATAGAGCCCGTAAAAAGGATTTTTTTATTTCGGGACTGCCGTCTTTAATCCAACCTGGCATATCAAAATCCTTCTCGGTTTTATTACCTCGAACAGCCCCAGCTACACATAAAATTTGACCTATTGTGGCTGGCAACGTTGTCAAATAAATGTCTCGTTCATTTTTTGTTACAAAAATTTGGACAGTAGAAATGACTTTAACCGCCACAAGAACTTCTTGAATGCACTCAACATTTTTATTTTTGTACTCTACTTGGAAGCGCCTTTCACCTATGCTCCCATCACCTAAAGCATGGGCAACTAGCGCGGCTAATTGTGGAGTCGAACGAATTGGAATTTTCACGGGTGCGCTCTGTGCCTTCAACACGTAGGCACAATTTTTTTCAGTTTCTTCCAAAGTTGTTCCGGTAATTGATGCGAGTGCTTTAAGAACAGTAACTGAGATAGACTTTATCTCGCCGTTTCTTAAATCCACCAAGTTCCCATAACTACGCGTGATTTTTTCAGCTAGTTTTTTCCACGTTCCAATTTTGTATTTCCCACGCCAAAGTAATTTATCGAGGAAAGGTTTGTTTAAAACAACGCGGAATTCGCCGGGTAATTCCTTTAGACCTACTCTCACCCAATCCACCGATTCGACCTTTCTTCCCCTTTTTAAACCGCTTTGGAGGAGAGAGGTCGCCGAAAGTAATTTATAAACCTTATAAAGGGAGTCGTTGGTTGTGTCAACAGTGAAAATACGAGAATTTAACAACGCTTTTTACCTCCTCAGCGATCCGGCATCAGGGCCTCCCTCTCGCTGCCCCGTGCCAGCCAGTTTCGTTAACTCCTCCGGTTTGAATAGCAAGCGGTAGACATTTTGGGCGTGCTCGCGGGCGCGCTTGTCTGCGAGTTCCGCCAGTTCCTTCTCGCTCGAAGCCTCGTCCTCGAACACGAAAACCTCGATCACATGCTTGTTCGTGAGCAGCTGAGCCCAAATCAAGCCAAGCGAGGCCTCATGGGCACATTGCTTGTCGATGGGCGCAGCCCCAGGCATACCGAACGCCATAACGATGTCACAGCCCTCCTCGAGCAATCGCTTCACCTCGACGGGCAAGTCCTTGATGCCTGGCACGGTACGGCGCACGAACTTCACACTGCAGAGCTGCTTGAGCTCGTCTATGGCTGCGCGAGCCATGTCGTAGCGCGCGAAGGTTGTGTCGACGATGCCCACGCGGCGCATTTTATTTCCCCCCATAGGCTCGCATAATTTCCCCCCCGCTCAGGCACGGCAGGCTCCTCTCACTCGCATACGCGCTCGCTGCCCCCAAGCTGAGGGCCTTACCTGTATCTGCATCGAGCATTTCGCAAACGGCTATCACGGGGGTGACACCAGCTAGCTCGGCCAGCGCGACCGCCAGCTCCGTGTGCCCCCTGCGCTCAGCCAGCAGTCCATCGGCGGCGCGCAGGAGTGGCACGTGTCCCGGGCTGCGGAAGTTGCGCCCAAATTCTTCCGCCATCGGACCGTTCAGTGCCTTGACCCCGAGTTTGCCCAGCTCTCGGATGGTTAGCGCTCGATCGATATCGGTTATGCCTGTGAAGGTGCGGCGATGATTTACCGCCAGTGAGAAGGCCGAGCGCTCATCGTAGGGGAGGTCATCGGGGTGGGTGGAAAGGAGGACGTTGAAGTGGGATGATGCTTTTTCATAGACCTCGGTTAAATAAGGGAGGCAAAAGTTATCCGCAATCTTCGGGTGGAGGGCGACGCATATGAGCCCACCCGCATCTCGTCGCATCGTCGCAACGTGCTTCGGCCCAACCGACTCCGCAGCGATGGCCATGTCGACCTCGTTCTCGCGGCCCGGTGCGTCGTGAACGAGCACGAAGTTGCCCGCGCGAAGTGCTTCAAGCGCACGGTCGATGCTCAGACCATCACCTCCACTTGAACGACATCGCCGTCCTTAAGCTTCAAGCTCTCACGCAGCTTCTTCGGCGCTATGAGCTCAACGACATCAGCGTAATGGCTCCGAAGTGGCAAAATCAGGGCAGCTTTCTTATCCTTCAACTTAGCTGGGAAGAATTTCACTGGGCCGAATGTTCGCTCACTCGTTTTAAAGCTCTCAACCTGCTTGCCGGGAAGCTGAATGAGCACCGCCTTGAGCTCGAGCGATGTCTTGTCAAGCTTGATGTCGAGCGTCCCCGGGTAGGGATCAAAACCGAGCTCGCGTCCGAACTGCTCGCGGTAGCCCTGCTGGCGCATATAATAACTACCCTCACCCACACCTGAGATCACCCGGCCAGCTAACTTGAACGAACGCGGTTTCAATCCAAAAATCGCCTCGAGCTCCCGATGCATTAGGCGCAAAGACGCCAAGCCCGCGGGCGTTATACGCACGCGCTGACCGCGGGGCCCCAGCGTTCGTTTGATCATGCCCTGGCCCTCAAGCTCAAGGAGTCGCCGCGCTGCGGTCTGTCGTGAAACATTTAGTCGACTCGCAAGCCAACTCAACGAAAGTTTTAGGTCATCGAGATGTGCTCCCTCCTTAGCCAGCGAGACCAGGACCTCGATGGTGGTCTTTCTACCCAAGCTACCCCCAATCAGAACGAAACGTGCCGGCTTTTAAGCTTTCTCAAAATTGTGAAGTGTCTAAAAAATGAGACAAACCAAAATCCCAAAAGGCCCGAAATCTCATGGCTGCACGCACTAAAGTTTTTATACCCTCGGGCTGCCATCATCAAAAGAAAGGGGGTTTGATATGGCCAAAGTTAAGGTTGGGGTAAATGGATATGGTGTCATTGGAAAGCGAGTTGCTGACGCGGTTTCGCTCCAGCGCGATATGGAACTCGTTGGAATTTCCGATGTGGCTTCGGACTACCGCGTTCAAGTTGCCGTGAAGAGGGGTTACCCAATCTACGCCTCAATCGAGCAAGCCGCGCCCGAGATGCGAAAAGCTGGTATCAAAGTTGTCGGGACCCTAGATGATCTGCTGAAGAAGGTTGATGTGATTGTTGACGCCACGCCCAAGGGGATTGGCGCGAAGAACAAGGCCCTTTACGAGGGGGCCGGTGTGAAGGCGACCTTTCAGGGGGGTGAAAAGCACGAGCTCGTCCAAGCCTCGTTTGTTGCGCAGTGCAATTACAAGCGGGCCCTCGGCAAGGACTTCGTTCGAATTGTGTCCTGCAACACCACGGGGCTCTGCCGCGTGCTCGGGGCGGTCAAGCAAGCGCATGGGATCAAGCGAGCTCGGGCGGTGCTCTTCAGGCGTGCGACCGACCCATGGGAGAGTCACAAGAGCGGCATCATCAACACTGCAGTCCCTGAGACCCACGTGCCCAGCCACCAAGGGCCCGACGCACAGACGGTGATACCTGACCTAAACATCGTCACCCTAGCTGCGAAGGGGCCCTACAACTTGAGCCACCTTCACTTCGCAATGGTGGAACTTCCAAAACGTGTAAAGGCTGAGGCAGTGATTAAAACTTTACGAAGAACGCCGAGGATACTACTCATCCGCGCTTCCGATGGTTTACTGGGGCTGAACAGCGTGATCGAGCTGATGCGCGATCTGGGTAGACCACGCGCGGATATGTGGGAGGTCGCCCTCTGGGAGGACATCACGTCCGTCGAGGGGAACGAGCTCTACCTCGTCTATCAGGTGCACAACGAGGCAATTGTGATACCTGAAAACATCGACGCCATCAGGGCGATGACGGAGCTCGAACGCGACCCCATGCGCTCGATCCGCAAGACCAACGAAGCCCTCGGCATAGCCCGATGAGGTGCGCGAGTTGGAATTTCCGACGCTCGACGAAGCTAACGTCAAGGGTAAAACGGTGTTGGTCCGAGTTGACATAAACTCACCCATCGACCCAAAGACGGGAGAAATTCTTGACGACACGAGAATCAAAGAATGCGCACCCACCCTTCGAGAACTCGCACAGAAGGGCGCGAAAGTCGTGGTGTTGGCTCACCAAGGTAGGCCTGGGGAAAAGGACTTCACCACGCTTGAAAAACATGGCAAGAAGCTGAGCGATGCGGTGGGACTGGAAGTTAAATATCTCGCCGATGTTTTCGGGCCCATGGCGAGGGACACGATCAAGCTCATGCGCCCGGGCGAAATCCTGCTCCTCGACAATGTCCGTCTGTGCGCCGAGGAAAATCTAAATCGTCCCGCAGAGGAACAGGCGAAGACCCCCTTCGTGCGTGTGTTAGCCTCCATTGCCCAACTCTACGTGAACGATGCATTCGGGGCCGCTCATCGCTCCCAGCCCTCGCTCGTGGGCTTCAGCGCCCTGCTCCCGACCTACGCGGGGCGGCTGATGGAGCGTGAGCTCAAGGCATTAAGCCGCGCGCTTTCCCCCGAACGCCCCTGCATTTACGTGTTGGGGGGTGTGAAGGTTGACGACTCCCTCGACATCATCGAAAACGTGCTCGGCAAGGGGATTGCGGACTCCGTGCTGACGGGCGGCTTGGTGGGGCATGCCTTCCTCGCGGCTTCGGGGCGAAATCTCGGCGAATCAAATCTCAAGCTGCTCAAAGAAAAGAGCATGGAAAAGGAAATCGAGCGGGCCAAACGCTTGCTCGATGTCCACGGCGACAAAATAAAGATGCCGCTTGATGTCGTCGTCGATGCCCAGGGGAAACCCAAGGAACTCTCGCTGGAGGAGCTACCGACCGAGCTGACGATCTGCGATATCGGGAGCAGGACCGTGGGGGAATATTCAAAGCTCATCGCGGATGCGAAAACCGTCGTCGCGAACGGGCCGCTGGGAGTCTTCGAGCGGGCTGGGTTCGAGCGCGGCACCTTCGAGGTGCTCAAGGCGATGGTGGGTTCCCAAGCTTTCACAATCCTCGGCGGCGGACACATGGTTGCAGCCGCTCAGGCCGCTGGGGTCGCGGGGCAGATAAAGCATGTAAGCACGGGTGGCGGCGCATGCATAGGTTTCCTCTCAGGTAAACCGCTGCCAGTGGTTGAAGTTTTAACCCGTGCAAAACATACTCAACAGCTGGAGAATCGAGCATGAGGCGGATTGTCGTCATAGGATTCCAATCGGCTGGGCTGACGGCAGCGGCGACCGCCCGCATGGTGGATCGGGAAGCGAAGGTCACGGTCATCGAAAGGCGAATGTACGCCACTTACCACCCCTGTGGCCTCCCCTTCGCGATAGGGGGCGATGTTCCCCACATCCGTCACCTCGTTGAGGCTGCACCTAAGTTGCCCGGCGTAGATGTTCACATCGGCATCGAGGCAAAAACAATCGACACCGACGCTAAAACCGTCGAAATTCAAGATCGCAAAACCCTTCGAAAGGGAAAAATACCGTACGACTCACTCGTCCTTGCCACGGGCAGTCTGCCGTTTAGACCCCCTATCCCTGGCTTCAATCTCGGCAACGTGTTTACCCTCCGAATGATGCGCGACGGGGAGGAAATCCTCGCGGCCCTGCCACGGGTAACTAAAGCCCTCGTCGTGGGGGGTGGTCCAATAGGTCTTGAGGCAGCCGCTGCGCTCCGGGAGCACGGACTAGAGACCACGCTCGTAGAGATGCAGCCGAACGTGCTCCCTTGGATGCTCGATCCTGATATGTCCGAAGCGGTGCTTGACAAGCTCAGCCGGGTCGGCGTCTCAACTGTCCTAGGTAAACCTGTCAAAGAGATCCGGGGTGAGGAGAAGGTTAGCTCGGTGGTCGTGGGCGAAGAAGAGATCCAAGCCGACATCGTGATTCTCTGCACAGGTGTCAAGCCCGATATTGAGCTAGCGGTGAGTGCTGGGGTCGAGCTAGGCAACCTGGGGGCGATAAAAGTCGATAATCACCTCCGAACTAATCTCCCGGATGTATATGCGGCGGGTGACTGCGTAGAATCGCATTGCTTACTGACAAAGCGTCCGATCCTGAGCCAGCTTGCGACGACCGCAATACGGATGGGTAAAATCGCTGGAGCTAACGCTGCTGGTGCCGACGAAGTATTTCCCGGTGTGCTCAACACAATCGTCTCCTCGGCCTATGGACTAGAAATCGCGGCGACCGGGTTAACGACGCGTAACGCTTCCGATGCCGGCATAGAAACCGTCGCGGGGCGCGTTCGAACCCTTAACAAACCTTATTTTTACCCGGGGGCCGAGCCAATCATCGTGAAGCTTATCGTCAAACCTAAGGAGAGGAGGGTCGTCGGCGGACAGATCATCGGCGATGGCGCGGCCGAACGGGTAAACATGCTTGCCTTCGCCATCAAGCACAACGTGACTGTTGACGAGCTGGCACGCATCGAGTACTGCTACGCCCCGCCGATAAGCGATTGCATCGAACCCCTCGTGGTTGCTGCTGAGGCCGTGTTGCGCAGGCTTTAAGCTGAGACCATGCTCTTCGTCATCGAGCACCTCGAGCCGAAGATGAGCGAGTGGCTCCACATCGAGTACTCACACGCAGCGCAAATCGTCGGGCGAAAGAGGTTGCTCATAACCAATGTTAAAAAGAAAGGCGAATTTCGTAAACTTGTCGAGATTGCGCGGGTCGAACGCAAGCGTGCCCGCGAGCTGTTCAAACAGCGCGAACTCATCGTGCTCGACCCTCGCGCGAGAAAAAAGCTATCGCCGACCGACATGCGCGGTAGGGGGGTGATCGTCGTGGGGGGCATCCTGGGTGAGGACCCCCCGCTCGGGCGGACGAGGGAGCTGCTTACCCGAACCCTTCCCAGGGCGCCCGCGAGAAACCTCGGCAAGGAACAATTTGCGATCGACGGTGCAACCTACGTGGCGAAACAAGTGCTGGGGGGCAAGCGGCTGGAGGAAGTACCCGTGCAGCTGGGGTTAGAAATCAAAATAAGCGAGATTCATTCTACCTTCTTGCCCTACGCCTTTCCGCTCATCAAGGGCAAGCCTCTGATCTCGCGAGAGCTCGTCGCCTACCTCAAGCGCCACTGATTCCAAAAAGACCGATGACGGTAGTTGGGACATTGCCCCGGCCGCGAACACCGACCAACTAGGAGGGGCTTCCCGATCCTTTCAGGCTCTTCAGGTCCACCCCTAACTCCTTTGCGATTTGTCCAAGCTCGGTCCAAACCTCATCCACAATTGGTATGCCTTCCCGCAGGCGCCGCTCACGCGTTTTTTGCTCGGGCTCACCTGGGACCATTATTTCCTCGACGCCCGGTGCTCTCCGCGACGACTTGACCTGCTCGATGAACTCCCGCGCCCGAGCCCGAAATTCCTCTTGCGCGACGAAAGCTTTCGGGTCGACCGCGATCATGAAATCGCCCTTCGTGCAGAAGTCTTCGACAGGCTCCAGCGTCCCCCTGACTTCTTTACCGGCAGCTGCGCGCACGAGGGGGCCAGCGAGCAGCTCGAGCACGAACGCCAAGGCGTAACCCTTTGGGCCGCCGAATGGGCTTAGGGCACCCTTCAACCCCTTCGCTGGGTCGGTCGTCGGCTTGCCCTCGGAGTCGATCGCCCAACCCTCGGGGGTGGGCTTGCCTTCCTTCATGGCCCTCACGAGCTTTCCCCGAGCCGCGACGCTCATGGCCATGTCGAGCAGTACGGGGGGCTCGGTTGGCAGACCTATCGCGAGCGCGTTGGTGCCGAGCAGGGGTTCGACTCCGCCCCAAGGATGAACCAGCGCATCGGTCGTTGTCGTCACGATGCCTATTAGCCCCTCGCGCATCGCCAGCTCGGCGTAGTAGCCAGCGATTCCGAAGTGGTTCGAGTTAAACACACCGACTGCAGCCACGCCCTGCGTTTTCGCTTTTTTGATCGCGAGGCGCATCGCACGAGTCGCAACGTGGTGCCCCAAACCGTGCCCACCGTCGATGAGCGCGGTCGCTGGGGTTTCCCGAACGGCTTTGACCTCTGCTTTGGCTATGATCGTGCCTCGCTTGAGCGCGCGCAGGATGTACGGGAGGCGGAGCAGACCATGTGAGCCGAAGCCGCGCAAGTCGGCCTCAGCCAGAACTTCCGCCGTGGCGTTAGCCCCCTCGCCCGGAACACCGAGTTTCTGCAGCAATGTGCGAATGATGGTTTTTTCCTGCTCAAAGGTGAGAATCATTCGATCTCCAAGCTCTCTCGAACACGTGCCTTAAAATCCCATCGCTCCTAGAAACGAAATATGATAAATGTTTGACATCCTCGTCAAACGTTTGACATCTGCTTCAGCAAACGCCTGACCTGCGGCAGCCAGAGCAAAATCTCGTCGCGTTTCGAAAAAGTCATCACCTTACCTCCGGCCCGTTTCCCGAGCTCCGCCGCCGCCCGAATATCGCCATGGATCCATTTGCTAGATGTCCCCACAGCGTGAATCCTGGAGGAACATGAGAACCGTAGGGCTGAAAGTTGAAGCCAAAAATCACGGATAGCACGCGGTCCAAAATCATGAAGAAAAAATACATCGCGATTATTGCGTATAAGGCGGTTGTTACTGTTGACCTATCCAACCTCATGATCCATCCACCATCAACGTCCGCACCATTCCACGACTTTTTCAAAAAGCTCGCTGCCATTGCAAGGCTCGAGCTTGAACTCGTTCCCCCGCTTTCCGTAACGCTTCGCCACGAGCTCCGGGTCTGCGTGCTCGGGCTCGAAGCGATTGAGCTCCTTTAATTCCAACGGCATCGAAATTAGCCCCGTTTTGTAATGCATGCTGTAGGGTGCCCGTACATCGCCCATGGGCTTGATGATCGACGCGTCAAACAGGACCTTGTCGACGCGCTCCTCCTTCCTAGCCGTCTCGGCCGTCGTCAGCCCCGCCAAGCGTTCCGCCACGCGCGACTCGACGAAGCGCACGATGTCCGCGTAGAAGCTAAAGAGGTTGCGCTCCCTCCGTTCAGTCCTGAGTTGCTTCGGCCGATAATCTCGGGGGAGTTCGTGGGACTTGAACTGTGCCCACATCTGAAAGCCCCGTGAACCCGAGAATTTTATCGCTGGTTCTATATCATAGCTGGAGAGTACCCCGTGCGCCACCTTAACGACCTGCTTTGTTTTTTCCATAGACACCTTTTTGCCGGCGTCGAAATCTATGACGAGCCAGTCGGGGGAATCGCTGTTTGGGTGGTGGATGTAGGGGATGAAATCTATGCCGTGAACATCGAGCCACCGCTGCACATCCTTCGCGCTCTTGATCGTGATGTACTTGGGGCCGAGCTTGCGCTGCAGCCACGCGCGTGCGGTGAAGAGGCGGAAGACCGAAACCCAGCGGTCGCGGCAAAATTCGAGCAGCGCATCGACCACGTGGGGGTAGTACTGCTTCGCGCGGTAGACCTTGAGGTAATCTTGGTTCAGCTGCCCCCTGACCTCCCGCCACCGCTTGTCGAAGTGCTTGCGCCCGGCATCGGTAATCGTGTACTCACCGGCCTTGCTCTCGACCAAATCCTTTTTCTCGAGAGCACCTAGGAGCTCTCGCGTTCCCTCCTCTGAGAACTTCTCACCCGCATCGCGGCTCAGCTTCTCCTGGATGTGCGGCACGTCCACGAACTTGCCGCGGCGCTTGATGGCGAGCGTCATGAATACGTGGTCTTGGGGTGTCGCTTTTGACAACCGCTCACCCAGCTTCCCCTATGCTCTTATGATCTCCCCAAGCTTTTCGCCCAGCAGCTTCTCCGCGCAGCCCCAGCAGACGAAGCTTGCCTTCGCCTCACCGGGCTTCACTATTTTGACATATGCGGCGTCGTAGCTCAGCAGCTGGACGGTCTTGCCACAAAGCTTGCACTTCGGTCCCTTCGCCCGCATAACCATCGAATTAACTTGGCGCTCAAAATTAATATCCTCTATGCAGATGCTTTATGGATAAAATGCTCCCGATCCTGCGCCCCCCAAAGTTTGACCTCGACGAGTTGACTCGGCTTCAAAAGCGAGTGGCCAAGCGGGTGGTGCGCGAGGATCGTTTCAAAAAGCTCGAGCGAATCGCCGGGTGCGACATCTCATTCGCGCGAGGCGGGCTGGCCTACGCCGCGTGCGCGGTGCTCGATTACAAAAGTCTTGAGGTGCTCGAACGAAAAGCCGTCAGGGTCAGGATGAGGTTCCCATACATCCCGACCTTTCTGGCCTTTCGAGAGCTCGAGGGGATGCTGAAGGCCGTCAAAGGTATGGATGCGGATGTTTACATGGTGGGCGCCCAAGGGTTAGCCCACCCCCGCCGAGCCGGTCTGGCATGCCACCTTGGGGTAACGCTGAACAAGCCGACGTTGGGGGTAGCTAAGAACAGATTGTGCGGAAGCGCTGAAGAGCCGAAGCGGAAACGCGGCGCGTACTCGCTACTTAGAGATAATGGGGAAATCATAGGGGCCGTGCTTCGAACGCAGCCCTCCAGCAGGCCGATATACGTGAGCATCGGCCACAGACTTTCACTTAAAACGGCCGTTCGAATCGCGCTTGAAACGACACGGGGATTTCGTCTGCCGGGGCCTTTGCGCGCCGCCCACGAGCTTGCCACGCGGGCGATGAAACCTCACTGACGTCGCCCTCCACTAGGCTAATTTTTAAGGTCCAACCCCAAATTTTGAACCATGAAATTTGCAACGATGATCTGGTACGGGGATAGGCCCTTGCGATCAACATTTGAAATGGCACACAGGCTGGGATTTGACTACATCGAATTTTCCTTGGACTACCCCTGGCCCGACGAGCTAACGAAGGAAGAGGTAGGGCTGTTGGAGAAACTCAAGGAGGAGTACGGGCTGGGGATAGCGTTTCACGGTCCTTGGGCGGGAACGGTCATCTCACACCCCCGGGACGAGATTTCCGATGCGTGCCTTGAAATCTACGAGAAATGTCTAAGATTTGCGGGCAAATTTAATCCGCTGTATTTTAACTTTCACCAATCTGGGTACGCCGCAACTTCTGGCTTCGAAGAAATCAGAAAAAGAATTTTTGATAAAGCGCTGGAGACGACCCGTGCGATAGTAAATCTTGGAAGGGGCATTCCAATCACGATTGAGAACAATCCGGGTCGCATCTTTGGGCGCGCAAAGGATATCAAGTTTCTCTTAGAAGGTATCAAAGACCTGAACTTTTGCCTTGATGTTGGCCATGCCGTTGTATCCAAATGGGAAATCCAACACGTTAAAGGTGGGTCGGGCGAAAAACTGGAAATAGAGGATTGGCTCAACCTCTTTAAAGATCGAATTCTGACCGTTCATCTTCACGATTGTTTATTTGAAGGCGACTCGAAACCGAGGGATCACTTTGTCATCGGGAAGGGAAACTTGGATTTTGAAAATATTACCAAGGCAATCAAAAAAACAAGTTGCAGGCATGTCCTCTTGGAAACTTACTACACGAAAAAGGGAATCTACCCATCTGAAGAGGATCTCAAAAATAACTTAGAATTTTGCAGAGGTTTGATAAAATGAAAAGTATACACCATCATTTTTCGAGAATTGCGCGTAAGTATAGAATTTTAAGAACAACTGATTTAGAACCGATTCTGTGTATCAAAAAGGAATTACAAAAATTGCCAAAGATTAAAGCAGCAGATGTTGGTTGCGGTGGCGGAAGATATGCTGTAAAATTGTTTCAATGTCTAGGTGACAGACTTTATCTCCATTGCATCGATGATAATTCCAAAATGTTAAAGCAATTGGACGGGTATTTGGCTCAACATGAAATCAAGAATTTTCAGATAAGAGAAGCCTCTGCAGAAGATCTGCCCATAGAAGATGATTCCCTTGATTGTATATTCACTTTTAATGCCGTCCATCATTTCAAACTTTTGGGATTTTTAGAAGAAGCATCCCGAGTTCTTAAAAATAATGGTTACTTGTTTGTTTACACTCGGTCAAGAAGTCAGAACAGCGAAAATATTTGGGGAAAATATTTTCCTTTGTTTAACCAAAAAGAGACACGACTTTATGAATTGAATGAATTAAAAGAGATATTGAGAAAAATTTCAAAATTAAAAATACAATCCGTAGAATATTTTAAATACAAAAGAGTCTCGAGTCTGGACTGGCTTGTCGAGCAGGCACAGAATCATCACTATTCTACATTCAACTTATATACTGAGGAAGAATTTGCGCGATCGCTTGATAAATTTAAACAAAATCTTCAGCTACATTTCAAAGATTTAAAAAATATAAAGTGGTTTGATGAAAATATTTTACTAGTTGTAAGAAAACAGAAGAGAGGGAAAAGAAGAATGTGAGGATTAAACTCGATGTCTTGAAGTCAATGAAACACGGTGGGTGGATGATTGCAGAGCGCTGGGGGCCCAAGAACTCCCTCGAACTGGGAGGAGGGCCCGGAAAACACCAGGAAGCTTGGGGGGCTATCTGATTTCCGCGATGACTGTGGTGAAAACCGGTCCCCGGACGTCGATGCGTTTCTTGTTGTCCGTGATGTAGCGCTGTGCGGCCTTATCGAGGACGAGGTTGATATCGCTCAGTAACTTCACCGCCCGCACGCGGACTTTCACCTTTCGTCCGCTCCTTCGTGCCGCTCGCTCGATTTCGTGCGCCGCCAGGGCCGCGAACGCATCCATGTATCGGATGCCCGTCGAGATCCCCCACTCACGGACGGTGTTCAGGAACCTGTCCATCTCCCAGCCCTTGGGCGGCACGCCGATGAAGTTGCCATCGTATACGAAGATCGTGTTGAATCCAGCTGGCCCGATGAGTTTGGTGCCGCGCTCGGGCTCCACCACGCTGACGCTCACGCGCCTGCCCGACAGCCTGCCTTCGAATGCCTTGAACTCGCATGGGCTCGGCTCCTCCGCGTGCTGCTCGGCCACGCGCGCGATTGCAGCAGCGATCTCTCGCCCCGCCCCGCCCTCGGGCGTGCGCTTGAGCTTGATCATTTTAGCCAGTTGCGCGTCCGAGAACTCGGCTGGTTTATAGAGGTAAGGGTAGACGAGCGCGCGTATGTCCGCCTCACCCGTCTCAATCATCAGCACGCGCTCGAGCCCTATGCCGAGGTTGAAGACGGGGTAAGCGATATTGTAGTTGCTCAGCGCCACCGGGCTGTAGAAGCCTGCATCGCCCACCTCAAGGTACTCACCCGTGCGTGGATGCTTGACGAAAACCTCGAACTCGGTCTGAGGCGCGTAATATTTCGAGGTCGCCTTTTTGCGGGTAAGCTTCACATCCTCGAACCCTAGCTTGGCGAGCACCTCCCGCGTCAATCGCTCTCCATCCTCCACGCTTATCCGCTCCGCCATCACCACAATCGAGGCCGTCCAAGACTCGTAGAGGTGGCTCTCGTCCAAACGCTGTTCGCGCCTGAACTTTGGGCCAATCGAGAAGAGCTGGAGGGGCAGGGGCTCGCGGCGTTGGAGCTCGCGGAGCACCCCAAACCAGCCCGCGGTCGTGTGTGACCGAAGCGTGAGGTCCATGGGCACTGGCTTCAGCTCCTTGAACTCGGAGAAGAGCGAGAGAATCCCCGTTGCCTGTTCTTCCTTCAGGCCAAGCTCGCGCATCATGACTTCTACCAAATCGTCTGCCACTATCTTGCCCTGCTTGTACCGCCTGAAAATCGCCTGGAGTTTCTTGATATTTTTGAACTTGGGCGCCAATTTTTTGATTTGCTGGATTTTTTTGTGGCTGATGCCTATGTCAGGGCGCTCCAACCCCGCTAGGAAAAAGATCCTATCCAAGATTACGGGCGCTTCCACCCCGTATTGGGAATATACCTCCTTCTTGTCCACGAGCATCGGTACAACGACCTCGGTGAACCCCAGCCTCAGCAGAACATGCCTCACCCTCTCGAACAGGTCAAAAAGTGGGTGGGGTTTGCTCTTGGGCCTGAGCGAGAAGAGTTCCCCTTTTTTCTCGATGAGTTTTGCGCCCTCCAGCCAGGCCCGCTCGTAATCCTTCTTCGCGCTCGCCCTCAGCTTCCGGATGTCGAGCTTCGTCATTTGCCGCTCCCCCGCTCGGCCCGCTCAAGGGCACGCTCAAGCTTTCGCTGCCTGATGGCAATCGTGAGGTCATCCCGCGTGCGCTCGAGCACTCGCCGGACCATATCCTGCCTCCGCTTCATCCCGGGCAAAATAGCATCCGGGTAGTCGAACTCCATAAGCAGCTCAAAGATTTCCTCCATGAGCTTGAGCACCTGCTCCGCCCGCTCTACATCGTCTGCCCTTATCGAGTCAAGCGTGTGCCGTCGGAGCTCGCCCGCGGCATCGGCGAGGGCAGCGAGGTAGGGTTTGTAGGGGACGCTAAGCTCTTCAGGGGTCAAAAGTTTTCCATCCCGGATCAGCGCCTGAACTAGCTTGGCCTCACCGTATTCCTGGTAAGCCGCAAGGATAATGCCGGAATCCGCTAGGTGAGGCTCGGCCTTCACAGCCTCCGTGAGGGTTGCAAGTGCGTCGCGAGCCTTCGTTAAGAGCTCGTCGGCACTCGATCGGTCACCCCGATGAGTCGCGGCTATGGCCCGGGCTGAGGCCCTGATGACCTCTCGCGAGGCGTCGAGCACCCGCTCCCGGAGCTCCGCTTGGGCGTCGAAATGCTTGCGCATTTGTTCGAGCATTTCCTTCAAATTTATCCCCATCTATCTAAGGTAACCAACCTATTCAAGGCTTTGCAAAACTGAAACGATTAACCCTCCAAATTGAACCTCTAATATCCCTTAGAGACGGCAAATTGCAACAAATTAAACGCCAAATGCAGAAAGCTAAGCGCCCGGGGTGAAGGGGTCGGACGCCACTCTATTTTTTCTTCTTTAACAAGACCACGCGGCTCGGCTCGGACTCGTCGACCAGCTCGTAGCCCGTCTCCCGCGCCAGCTCCCCGGCGAACTCCCTGATCTCGCCGTGCAGGGGCATGTTCTCCATAGCTAGCCTTTTGCGCGAGTACCCCACCCACATGTAACTTTTCACCTCTACAAAGTCTGGCGCGGCCTTCTCGATGAGCTCCGCGTATCCGGGTGCATCCTTGAGGTTGAGCCCTTTGACCAGCGTCAGACGGATCACCTTACGGCATGTGAACGAGGGCATAAGCTCGAGGCTCCGGTTCAACTGCCCCCAGCCGTCGGGGGCCGTTGGTTGGCAGACCGCCTCGTAGGTTTTAGAATCGGGGGCGACGACCGAGATGTAGAGCTGTGTGGGCTCAGCGATGTGCTCCAAGACTTCTGGGTGCATACCATTTGTAACCAAAAAACTCGTCATCCCTCGCTTACCGCACTCCTCAATTAATTCATTTATTTTGGGGTAGAGGGTCGGTTCGCCCGCGAGCGAGATCGCGCAGTGCTTCGGCTCCTGAGCCTCCTTGAACTTCTTTCCGTCGACCTCGGGGTTGCCGCCGAACCCGCTGAGCAGCTTTCTCTGCGCTGAAATTGCTCCGTCCAAAATATCTGCCGGCTCATCAACCTCGCCAGCCCAGCTCGCACTAGTCACGTCGATGTTCCGCCAGCAGTAAACGCAACGGTTGTCGCAGAAAGGCAAACTGGGTGTGAGCTGGAGGCAGCGATGACTTCGCATGCTTAGCTCCCGTCCATAGAACTGCTCTTTGTAGCAAACCCCACGGTTGAGGAGGCTCTTTCGCGTCCAGTGGCAGACCTTGACCGCGCTGTGTCTGCGTTCGCCGACGAATCGGTAGCCCGCACGCTCTAGCTCCGATAGCTCGCGAGCAGAAATCGCCACCCTGATCATTCCTTCGGTTTCAACTTCAGCTGAAGGGCCTTGAACAGATATTTTTTGGCTTCCTCTAGCTTCCCCTTGCCGTTCATGCTCGCAGCACCCGCGTGTCCCCCTCCGTTACCCCCGAATTGTTTCCCGAGCTCCTCCATGAGCTCACCCAAATGAAGCCCCGTCATCTTCAAAATCTCTTGACGTGCACGCCCGGAAAGCCTTATCCTGCCCTTCTCCTCCGAACCAACGACCGCCACGTCTGCCCCGATTCGCACCAACATCGACGCCGCGTCGCCCTCGAAGGACCCCAGCTCGGAGAGGACGACCAATCGCCCGTGAACCCGACGCAGCTCCACCCGCTGCGCGGCCTTCAGCATGGCGACCCGCTTCGGGAGATCCACGGGCAGCCTCAGCGCCTCCAGTACGCGCCCGTAGTCGACACCCACCTTTATGAGGAAATTGACCGCCTCGAAGGTTTGATCCTTCGCGAACCTGAAGTGAGCGGTGTCGCTTATGATGCCGGCAAGCAACAGGGATGCTCCCTCGGGGGTCAGCTCTGCGCCCAGCTCCCGAACGAGCTGCAGGATGAGTTCTGACTCGGATGCAAACTCCTCTCGGACGAAATAAAAGCTCGCCAGTTGTTTCATCGCCTCGACCGGACGGTGGTGGTCTATCACTACAAATTTCGGCGCCTTTTGCTTGAGTTGCTCCCCAAGCTTGCCGAGGTGCTCCAAACTTGAGGTGTCGACCAGCACAACGAGGTCTGCGTCCAGCGGGGGGTTTATCACGATCTCTCGTCCGAACGCCCTCAGAACGTTTTGGGAGATGAGGCTAATGTCCTCAGAAACCCCAGCTTGGGCCCGCGCGCCCGAGCGATTGAGGACCTCGACGAGCACGATCGCGCTGGCGACGGCATCGGGGTCGGCATTATGGTGACATAGCACTAGGATTTGCTGCCCGCGCTTGGCAGCCTCCGCCAAAAAATTAGCCAGCTCCTTCATGATTTCAGCTCGAGCTAAGCCGCCTCTTCGCCAAGCTGCTTGCCCTTGAGGGCCCCCTCTAGCTTCTCGCGCATCTCACTGAGGCGCTGGACGACGCGTTCCTCCTGCCGCTCGAGCGTTTTAATCCGAATGTCGAGGGTCTCCTTCTGCTCACCCAGGCTCTTTTTAAGCTCCTCCCGCTCCGACTTGACCAAGATGGTCCCCACGCTCTTGTAAACCGTGGCGCCCTCCTTGAGTTTCCCGAGCTCCTCGAGAGCCCGCTCGGTCTCCCGCATAAGCAGCTCGAGCTGCTGTCGCTGCGTCATCAACACCTGGGCCTGCTGCTGGGCCTGCTGGAACTGCGCGAGCTGATGGCGCAGCTGAGGCGATGGCTTCTCCATTTATTTTCCCCTCGATTCGATCATATCGCGCGCGACGATCGCCCATCGGAGGAACGAATTCAGCGCCGCGCGCAAAGCTGCTGTATCTTCTGCATCTATCCGCAGGCATAAAACGTTTTTCTTTCGCGTGACGTTCGTCCTACACCGCGTCGAGGCCGGCAACGCTTCCTCGGGCTTGAGCGCCCGCTGTACTGCTTCCGCCTCGCGCGCGCTTCGAAAGGTGAACTCGACCATTGCGCTAGCCCGCTCCGCCTTCACCATGTAACCGCCCGAAACTCGCTATTCGAAGCACCGGCCCGATCGCCTCGGAGCTCGGCTGGAGTTGGAACTGGAGTTGAAGCTCGTCGTCGGAGGTTATCAGGGCAACCGCTCCGGTATTTGGAAGCTCATCCAAGATGGGTAGGCCCAATAACTCACCGAGAAAATTTACAAAATCCCGCGCCCGCTCGCCCTCGGCGTAAAACCTCGTCCCTTCAAGCTTGGCCTTCCGCCCGAGCTCTCGCTGGAGCTTGACCTCGCCCAGCTCGACCCACGCGTCGAGCCATCGCCAGCCCTCGGTAGCGGCCAGAAACCGTAGCTCCCCAGGTCGCCCTGCGAGGCTGTTCACGATCATCACACGATCGTGGCCGAGCGAGCTGGCGAGGGAGGCTAATTTATTTATCATTTTCACCCCCCGCGGAACGTAGGTCACATTCGGAAGGACCCGTGCGAGTTCCCTGCATAAAATTCTCGTGCGGTGTCCCGGGCGCCTCGAAGTTGAGATAAGCATTTACCTCGCCCTGACTTTACGGACGATCTCTTGACGAGGTTTGTATAGTATGCGGGACCCACAGTGAGGACATCGCACGCGCCCCTCGGGGAGCTTTTCAATTGTCCTTCCACAGTGGCTGCACCTCAACACCTAACCCTCCTCCGCCCCACCAAGAGCTTTCGACTCGGCAGAAGGCGCCAGAGCTGAGGGTGAGTATGCCGCGCCCGCAAATTTCGCTCCACAACGCCTACATTGCCAGATTGAAGTACTCACGCGCTTGACCTTTACCGCCCCGCAGCTCGGGCACCTGTAGCGCTGTCTGAGCTTGCGCTCCACCTCGAGCACGAGCTTTCGCACCTTCGTCCCATAGCGTGGACCAAACCTACCCGTGAGGCCTACCTTCTTCGTCCGAGGCACACCTTCACCCCAATTTTGCTCGAAGCTCTGCTCCCTTCACCCGGGCCAGCTCGTGCGCTTGCTCCAGCTCCTCCCGCGAGAAGCACCCGATGCCGCCCTTTTGCATCGCACATATACTGCCATCCTCAATCGTCGCTATGGTTATTCGCGCGTCCATCACACCTTCCTCATCCACACAGGGGTCGACCACAAGCCTGTCGTTGATTTTCACCACGGTTACCGCCACGGGCTTTTTCTGGATCGGAAACTCAGGCAACGTCCACGCCTCGTCCTCAAGAGGCTTCGCGTTCAGGAGCGCTGCCATCGCCGCGAGCGCCGAGGCGTCGATCAAGTTTCCATCGTGGTCGAGCACATAGATGTCGATGAAAACCGCCCAGACGTCCTCGCCGGATTTTATCACCAGCTTTTCCAAGTCGATCGCGTCCGACTCGCGTATGCCTCGGTCGACCACGCGAGCCAGCTCGATTGCATTTTCACCGGGTCGCCCTGGCTCGAAAGTGGGCGATGCCAATGGTAGGAGCTCGGCGTTGACGATCAGCATCCCGCTATCTGGCTTGTCGGCGAACGGCTCAGCACGCTCCACCTTAACGCCGGCCATTACCTGCGTCTTCCCAATCTTTACGAGAGCTGAGCCCTGGGCGCTCTTAACCGGACCGACCTCGATCGATATCTCCCGGAACTGGTCCAGCGTCCGGGTGTCGATTCGCTTGCCTTGGCGCGCGAGGTCGGCGATGTAATCGCGCTTGACGCTTGAAACTATCTCGTGCACTTCTCACTCCCCCTTTTTAATCGCGTACTTCTCTCTTAGGGCTTGCCGCTGCGCCCCGTATATCTGCTCACACCCCTTAAATGCGAGGTCCAAGGCCTGCTCGAACTCCTCCTTGGTAAAGTGGCCATCCATCTGCAGCAGTGTAATCAGCTTCTTCCTTGGCATCATGGCTATCGGCATGTCGGTCGTTCCCCAGTTGTCCTCAGCCTTGGTTAGGTCGAGCACTATTGTATCGTCTATCTTCCCAACCGCGACCGATGAAATCATATCGCGCATCGGGACGCCCGCATCTGCTAGTGCCACGGTCGCAGCGGTTATGCCTGCGGTGCGTGTCCCCGCGTCCGCCTGAAGGACCTCGATGAAGACATCTATTGCCGAGCGGGGGTAGAGCTCAAGAAACAGCACGGGCTCGAGCGCCTCCCGCGTCACCTTCGATATCTCCACCGAGCGCCTATCGGGCCCGGGGCGCTTCCGCTCATCCACCGAGAACGGAGCCATGTTGTAGCGGCATCGCAGCACCGCCGTATCGGGCTGTTGAAGGTGGCGTGGATGCATCTCCCGCGGCCCGTAGACAGCCGCGAGCACCTTGTTAGCCCCAAGCTCGACGGATGCCGACCCATCGGCCCGCTTCAAAATTCCCGCCTCTATTTTCAACGGCCTTAACTCATCCGGTGCGCGACCATCGAGCCGCTTGCCGTCCACGATGAGTTTTTCAGGTTTTTCCATTCATTCCCCTCCTTCTGATTTCATCTTTTCAAGCATAAGGTGCACCCTATCGGTCAAACCGGAGGTATGCGCCTCGCGCTCGATCATGAGCAGGGCCTCGACGACGGCGTTGATCATGCGGGGGTTCCTTCCCCAAATCATTATCTGCCCGTTCTGCCCGACCCTCAGCCTGCACTCGCCGACATCCTGAAGGGTGTTGAGCATCGAGCCCTTTCGTCCGATCACGCGGGGAACCTTTGTAGGTGAAATCTTGACTAGCTTGCCCCCCTCGACTCGGCCCATCCCTGGCTCGCCCGCCTCGAGCAGGACGCGCATCCGCTCATCGACATCTTTGACCTTTGCAACCACTACGTCCCCCATGCTGAGATATTGGTTGATGTCCTCGCGGACGAGGTCGACCTTTCGTTGCAGCAAATCCGAGACGAAGAGGTTACCCGTGTAGGGTGAGTTCATGTCGAGGATCCAGCCCGAGTAGTGGGAATCCACGACCACTCCTATTACAACATCACCCCGCTTCGGGATGTAGCGCCCCTGCAGGGGGATGATCCGGATATCTTGCCCGTGCAGGTCCGCAAGCCCCACGACCGATGCGTAGACTTGCTTGCCTTCCCGAAATGCTCCCTCGTACACCCGGTAGCCTCCCTCGGCGATTAGCTGCCCAGGTACGACCAGCTCGCGATTTTGGACGTGAAGCACTCACAACACCTTTGTCTCTACCTCTCCTCGAGTCAAGTTGTTAAGCCTGTCGAAGAACTCCCCTTGGATGCCAGCGGGGATTTCCACGACCGCCGCCCAAGAGCCATCGTTGAGCCACTGCTCCTGCTTGACGGTGGCGAAGTCCCTTATCACTTGGCGAGCCTTACCCGTGTAGCTCGCGGGAATCTTGATCGCGATTCTTCGCATCTCGAACTTTAGGGGGATGATCGGTAGCAGTACCTTCACGATGCCGGGGAGTTGCTCCTCGGCGCTCTTGAACTCGTTGACATGCACCTTGGCTTTTTCCAGCGCACCCTCGATCCGCGCGGGTGGATGGGGCAGGCCCGTCTGAGGGTTTATCGCCCGCCTCGAGATGAGCGCCACCACCTGCCTCCAGCGCTGCTCACGCATCTTGCGGCGCTGCTCGGTGGTCACTTGGACCTCGCCCTTTCGGATCACCTGTTCGGCGATTTTGAACACGTCGAGCGTGCCGAAGACCTTCTGCATCATTTCCTCCGAGGCCGCCTCGCCCTTCTTGGAGTCCTTGAAAATTTTATCGATGGCGAGCACACTGCGCACGTCTATCTCTTCCCCCTTTCTTATGGCAAGGGCTAACTCAGGATCAACGAGCACCTCAAAAACCGTGTCGCGACTAGACAGCCTTGCGATAACCGCGTCCTCAAGCCTTACCATAACCCGCTACTCCTTGGCGGGCTTGGCTGGCGGCTTGGGACCTATTCGCTTTAAGTATTTGGCCAAATCCTCGGAACCCAGCTTCTCAAAACGCTTAGTCTTGCTCGGGATGACTGCCATCTCCACCTTATCGGGGTCGAGCTCCCCCTCGATCACAGCGCTCAGGGCCTCTAGGGCGAGAACAATCACATCGTCGAGCGACATCTTCTCGTCGTAGCGACGCTCGAGGAACTCGGTGACTGTCGGGGCCCCACCCCCTATCGCTTGGGACTTGTACGCTGCAACAACACCGCTGGGGTCGGTTTCGAAGAGGTGAGCGCTCTCCGCGTCGACGCCGGCAATCAACAGCCTGGCCCCGAAGGGTCTGACACCCCCATGTTGGGTGTAGAGCTGCTTGATATCGCCGATGCGCTTTGCCAGCGTCTGCACGCTGATCGGCTCATCGTAGCGCAAGCGGTTGATCTGCGCCTCCACGCGCGCGTGATCAATCAGCACTCGAGCGTCAGCAATCAGCCCAGAAGCTGCAGCTCCGATATGCTCGTCCACCTGAAATATCTTCTCGATCGACACTTCCTCCACTAGTTTGTTCCGAACTCTCTTTTCCGCAGCCAAAACCACGCCTTCGTTTACCTTGATGCCCAGGGCTGTTAGACCCCGCTTCACAGCCTCCTGGGCGTACTGAACCTGGAAGAGCTTACCGTCAGGGCTGAAGACCGTGATTGCCCTATCGTAGCCCGCTCCAGGCGGCATAAAAGCCATGCATTTCCACCTTGTTAAATGATGATTGTGACTATTGCTTCTAAAGCGTGAACATTTATAATACTTTGGTTAAGCGGGCACCAAGAACTTCCTCTTCGCCGCCCTGATTGTGCCTGAAACCCCTAAAACCACGAACGACGCTTCTCCCCCACCAATTTTTGTGATGCTCGCCATCGCCGCTTTGAGCTCGTCAACCTGTCTATGCCCACACCGCAGCAAACCCCGTCGCGAACTGACATCGTGAAAAACCAGCTTGAGCATCCTCCGGTCGAATGCTGGGTTATGGGTGTGAAGGGAGAGACTAATCGCCCGCATGATATCACCTTCACTAGCTCCCTTGCCCACGAGCTCAAACGCGATGTACCTGCGCCTCTGCCTCATCCGGATTCGACCCCTATGAACTTCTCAAGCAGTTTGACCGCAACCTCACGCTTGGCCGGGTAGGCCGTGACTTTCAACCTGAGGTGAATGGCATCGCCGCTGTCCGTGAGCGCCAGTTCACCGGCATGCGCTAGCTGTTTGTTGAACCTTAGATAAAAAAAGCAATTCTCATCGACCCTCTCGGGTATAATTTTGCCGAGCTTTTCCAGCTCGCCCGCATGCAGCTCCGTCGAGACGTGCTGCCAGAGCTCGCGCAAAAGCTTCCTCTGCCCGACCTTTGCCTCCAAGTTTAGAATCGGGTTACCGTGGTGGCCCTTGAGCTTCGATTGATGGACTTCGACCTCTTCAGGTAGTAGAGTTCTCAAAGCGCTGAGCACGCGCTGCTCGTCCTCGGTCGCATGCACAAACGCGTTCACGACTGCATTCCTGAAGGGGAATTCCATCGACTATCACTTCAGTCGCGTCGGTGAGATCTAATGCTTGGCTTGGTCTTCTTGGCGCCCTTGCCCCTGTGGAGTAGCCCCCGCGCCTTCCTCCCGGCCCGCGTTAACCCGCGATGAACCCGCCCACGGTGCGCTTCACCGGCCACCCACCCGAGCTGCGGGTCGCTCAGGATCGCAGGGTGGTTCGGGTCAAGCATGATCACCTCGAAATACTCGTGGGTGCCGTCGGAACCGAGCGGATAGGAGTTCAACACCTCCAAGTTCGGGTATTTTCGGGCTGCCCGCTCCTCCGCAATCAGCTGGATGCTCTTCTTGGGCACGAACTTGCGAACTCCCATGCGCTTCGGCCTTCGCCCCCGTCGAGGACGCACCTTCCGCCGCCCGCCCTTCCGCACCCGCGCTCGAACGACGACCACACCCTGCTTCGCCTTGTAGCCAAGTGCCCGAGCGCGGTCCAGCCTAGTTGGGCTCTCAACCCGCACTATTGCTGGAGCCCGCCGCCAACCCCTCATTCGCCTTCGCATGAGCTCGCGCAACTCGGCTGATCCTTGCCCTTCTCTCAAGTACTTGTACATCCGAACACCTCACGTGACGAGTGCCTCTTTTATTTTCTGGGCTATGATTATCGCCGCGTCTCGCTGCGCCTCGCGCGTCGAAGCCCCGAGGTGCGGCGTGAGCACGACGTTCGGAAGCTTGAGCAGCGGGCTGTCGCGGGGCGGCTCCCGCTCGTAAACGTCCAAGCAGGCCCCAGCGATTTTTCTAGCCCGCAGTGCTTCGACGAGCGCCTCTTCGTCGACGACCCCGCCACGCGAAGTGTTGATCAACACCGCCGTCGGTTTCATCAGCTCAAGCTCTCGCTTACCTATCATGTGTTTGGTCCCGGGCACAAGGGGTACGTGCAGCGTCACGAAATCGGACTCTCGAAGCAGCGTGTCTAGCTCGACGTACTTTGCGCCGGTTTGCTCGGCAAATTCAGGGCTCTGCCCGGTGTCATAAGCAAGCAAGTTCATCGAGAATGCCTTCGCCCTATAACCGATCGCTCGGCCTATACGCCCGGTGCCAACGATGCCGAGGGTCTTTCCCCGGAGCTCGCTGCCCATGAGCTGCGACTTCTCCCACCTCCCCGCCTTCATGCCCGAATCCGCGGGGGGTAAATGCCTAGCCCAAGCGAGCATGTGCGCTAGCACGAGTTCCGCCACCGCGACGGTCGGTGCCCCGGGGGTGTTGAGCACTTTGATCCCCCGCGCTTCGGCTGCTTTGACATCTATGTTGTCAAGCCCGGCCCCCGCTCGAGCGATTACCTTGAGTTGCTTGCCAGCGTCGATTACCTCATTTGTAACTCTCGTCGCGCTCCGCACCGCCAATATCTCGCACCCGCTGAGCCTCTCGAGCAGCTCAGCTGGCGTTAGGCCCGTGGCCACCTCGACCTCCGCGAACTCTCGCAACGCCTTGACGCCGTCCTCGTGGATGGGGTCCGCGACCAAAATTTTTACCAAATTAATTCCTCCACACGTTTGAAGAAACTAGGCGAAACTATCTTATATCTGCACGGGTTGCTTCATCCACCCGTGAGTTGTCGAAAGGTCGCCCTAAAGCTCGTCCTAGCCCTGAGGTTCGCCATGATAATCTTCAATCGGTACTTGCTGCGCATCGTCTTTAGCAGCTGCAGGGTCAAGAACGTCGGGCGCTTGATGAACTCCGCGTAAAAGCTGTCGATCATCCTGCAGAGCTCTTCCTCATTTAGATGGGATGGATAAACGCTGACTGCCGCGAACGCCTCCTCCCAACATTTTTCTTCGTCGAGATGGCCCTCGCGCACCGCCGTGTCCCATAGGTCCATTCCAGGCGAGAGCATGAGGACGTTCATCTGTGGGAAGTCCATACCCTTCAGGTTTAGGGCGAAATCGAAGGTCCGCCTGATGTCCTCCCTGATTTCGATGGGCGCGCCAACGATGAAGGAGCCTATGACGTTCTCGATGCCCGCCTCCTTGGAGTTGAGCATGGCCTTTCGGCTGAGTTCGGGTGAAATATTTTTTCCGTAGTAATCTAGGACCTTCTGGCTGCTGCTCTCCACCCCGAAATAAATCGTCTTGCAACCAACGCGTGCGAACTTGCGCAATACCTCGCGCGATGCCTGATCGACCCGCCCCTCCGCCCAGAGATTGAGTTTAATTCCCTTCTCCCTCAGCAGGTCACAAATTTTTTCCATCCTATGCCTGTCCAAGAGCAGATTATCGTCGACGAATCCAACTTCCTCGTAGCCCTCCCCCTGCAGCTGTTTCATCTCAGCGACAACAGCCTCCGGGGACCTGAACCTGACCTTTCGCTGCGAGAAGGCCGAGCAAGCGCAGTACTTGCAGTTGTAGGGGCAGCCCCGTGAGGTCAGCACGGTGGTGAACTTCCCGCTGCTCCCGAGCATCCCCACCAGCTCGGAATGATACTCCTGCTCCAACAGCTTTCGATTGGGAATGGGGAGCTCGTCGAGGTTTTGAATGAACGGCCTCGGCGGCGTTTTGACGACCCTACCATCGTGCCTGAAAGCTATCCCCTTCACCCTTTTTGCCTCCCCGTTCTTTCCCAGCACGTCGACGAGTTCTAGGAAGGCGTGCTCACCCTCACCCAGCACGACGTAATCGACGACGGGGTACTCCGCCAGCAGCCTTTCGTAGGTGAACGTGGCGTGATAATTTCCGAAAATAATTTTCATATCGGGAATCTCTGTCTTGATGGCGCTCGCGATTTTTGCACCCTGCTTGAAAGTTGGAGTGAGAGCGCTCACCCCCACCACCCCAGGGTCCTCTCGCTTCACCCGCTCGACGACTTTCTCGACCGGTAGCTGAACCCTCGCGTTATCGATAACTTTGACCTCGTGCCCCGCATTTTGCAACACGGTCCCAATGTACAGCAAGCCAAGAGGGGGCCACGCCGCCTCGTTCTCTATCCGCTCCGCCCGCCCGGTGTTCGAATTTATGAGGACAATTTTCAACCGTTCACCTGCCTTTCGCCGCGACTATCCGGATCACATCTCCTCCCTTGAGCGCGTAATCCTCCCCAAGCCTTCGCTTCGTCCGCGCATCGATGGCGTGGATGAAGGTTTCCCCTAGATCTGTATGGATGATGTACGCGAACTCGCGGGCGGTCGTGCCTTTAGGGACGAGGTAGGCGTCGGGAAGCACGTTGCCCTTCTTGTCCGTAAGTTTGTGTTCATCATCGACGGGGTAAACCACAATCAAATTCAGCAGCTCATAAATCACCTTATCCACCACCTGTTGGACGCCCGTCGAGCCCCACTTCTTCAACAATGTTTGGATCATCCCGAGCGCCTTGCGCTGTTGCTCGTTTAGCGGTTCCGGCTTGAGGATCTCAAAAGTACCACTGCCCAGCTCGTAACGCACGAGTCCCTTTTCGCCCGCGCGCCTCAGGATGAGCTCGGCCTCGGAACAGGTCGGGATCACCAGGTACCCCCGCTGGCGCAAACGCTCGAGGTTCGGCTCGGCCGCCGGCACGTCGGCTTTGTTCGCGGCGATCATGATGGGCTTGCTCGCCTTTCGAAGCTCCGCCACGAAGCGAAGCAAATCGTCATCGGACCATTTTTCTGGGTTGGACCAATCGACCTCAGCCTCCCGAAATGCCTGGACAACGTGGCTCTCCTTTATGCCCAGCCCGCTCAAGCGCCCGGCTATCTCCTTGACCAAGTCGAGCTCCTCGTACTTCGCCCTGCGCGCGAACTTCGGCCAGTCCTTCACGAGCAGGCCCCGCAACCACGCCGCGATCTCGACCTCGAGAAAATCTATGTCCTGAACTGGGTCATGGGTGCCGGGCGGACAGGGCTTGCCCTCCGCATCGGTTGACCCAGCTGCGTCGATGATGTGGACGAGCGCGGCCGCCATCCGGAGGTTGTCTAGGAAGCGATTGCCCAGGCCCCGCCCCATGTGGGCTCCCTCGACCAAACCCGCGACATCTATCATACGGACGGGTACATATCGGACCCCATCGACGCACTTCGAATTCTGGGGGTTGCAGGTCACCTTGAGCTCGCGACAGGGGCACGGGCTGCGCACGTAGGTGACGCCGACATTAGCATCGATTGTCGTGAATGGATAACCTGCCACCGGGGCATTCGCGAGCGTAGCCGCGTTGAAAAAGGTGGTCTTGCCGGTATTTGGTTTGCCTACGAGCCCCAACTCGAGCATGTTTAACCCTACTCGCCACGCTCGTAGTAGCCGGACTTCCTTCGCTTGCCGAAGCTCCTGAGCCCCCGCTCAACCAGCTGGACGCGCAACCGCTGGGCATAGCTCGACCCAATCTCGCTCCGCTCCTCTAGAAAGTTGATTATTTCGAGCGCTTGATCGCCGTTCTCACAGCGTCGAATGAAGTCGATAGTGGTGGGCCCGTAATCCTGCACGCTGTGCGCTACCTTCTCCGCTTCCCTGGGGCTCGTCCGCACGGCATCTACCCTGACGGTTCCTATCCCGCCCAACCCTTCAGCTAGGTTCGGGTAATTCCTCCGAAGTTCTTTGCGGGCGCGTTCGCTCATGTCAGGACCTACTCGGTTTCCACTTTCTTTCCGTCATGGTGGTCTTCGTAATTACCATCGTGTTGGGTGAAACGTCCTTGTAAACGACCGCCCCAGGTCCAACCGCTGAATCCGGACCGATCTTCACGCCGACGTTTATCGTGCAGTTGATGCCGGTCTTGACGTTGTCGGCGATTATCGTGCCCAACTTTCGCCTGCCGCTGCTAACCGCCTTGCCCCCGACCTCCATCTTGATGAGCTTCTCGTCTAGGCGCAGGTTCGCGATAGTCGTCCCCGCCCCGAGGTTGCAGTTGCTCCCGATGACGCTATCACCCACGTACGAGAGGTGCCCGATGTTCGTGTGATCCATTACGATGCTGTTCTTTACCTCAACCGCGTTGCCTATCCTGACCTCGTCGCCTATGCTCGTGCACGGCCTTATGAAACAATTTGGCCCGATGTCGCAACCCCTGCCGATGTAGGTTGGCCCTAAAATATAAGAGCCCGAGCGGATGCGCGAGTCCTCACCAACGTAAACATTATCCTCGATATAGGCGCCCACCTCGACCTTTCCACGAATCTCGCCGCGCTGCCCCCGTGAGAAGTACTCGTTAGCCACCAACAGGTCCCAGGGCCTGCCAATATCAGCCCATAAATTGAGCGGAGAGGTATAGATCCCCTTTCCGCTGTTGATCAAAATTTGTATCGATGCCGTCAGCTCGTACTCCCCGCGCTTGGACCGCTTCGTTCGCTTGATCGCCCCGAAAATTGTGGGGTCGAAGATGTATATGCCCGCGTTCGCCAGCCTGCTCTTGATCCGCTTCGGCTTCTCAACTATCTCGCTGGCCTTTCCTCCCCTCAGAAAAACTATCCCGAACTGCTCCGGCTCCTCGACCTCGATCGTGGCCATGACGCCGCCGAAATTCTTGCCCGAGCCGACCACCTCGTAGCGCTTCAGGAGCGCGTTCAAGGACTCCTGATCGACGAGGGTGTCGCCGTTCATAACAAGAAATCGATCCTCACCGACGAAGTCCTCGGCGAGCGAGACGGCGTTCGCGGTGCCCAGCAACTTCTTTTGATGGAGATATCGCAGCTTTACGCCGAGCCCAGAACCGTCGCCGTAGCGCTCGACGATCTGCTCCCTCCCGTACCCCACGACCATCGCAATTTCGTCGATGCCCACATTCCGCAGGAGCAGGAGCACGTGGTCGAGGGCGGGCTTTCCAGCTACCGGGAGCAGGAATTTCGGCTTCGTGAAAGTGAGCGGGCGCATTCGAGTCCCTAAACCCGCTGCTAGGACGACTGCCTTCACCTCTATCCCAAATTTAGTTGGGCGCTAGGTTAATAAAAAACATTCACACAGGTCCAGAGAGTTCCTGAAGCGCTTCGATGGGCCCGGGCTCGAATGGTATGAGTTCAAAATCAGGGACTAACCGCGCATAGCCTTCTTCAGGATCCTTACCGTTTCACCTGTGATCTCCTTCGCCCGCGCCGGGGTCCTGCCCTCCGCAGTCACCCGGATGCAAGGCTCGGTCCCGGATGGTCTAACAAGGGCCCAGCTCCCATCCTTGAAAGAAAATCTGATGCCATCGATGGTCAGCACATCGCTAATTCCTCTGAACTCCCTCCTTAACCTCGCCTTGAATTTTTTCATCGTTGTCGCCTTTTTCTCATTTTGACATGCTACTTTCTTCCTCACAGTTGGGTGCGCCGGTAGTTCATCGAGTAACTCGGAGAGCCACTTTCCAGTAGAGCTGAGTAATTCCAGGACCTTGGCTGCGGCAAGCGGTCCATCCGGCACAAGATGGACTTTCGGAAATATCCACGCACCACACGGCTCCCCACCGAAAATCGCGCGCCGCTTTTTGATCTCCGCCGCTACGCTGACATCACCAACCTTCGTTCGCACCACCTTGCCTTTTTTTGCACCAACGCACTCGTCGACAGTACCTGAGGCATCGACAGTAGTCACCACGATGTCGCCCTTTTCCCCCACTTGGTGCGCCGAGATCAACGCCAGCAGCTTGTCGGGCTGCGCAACCCTGCCCAGCTCGTCGACAGCGGCGGCCCGATCCGCATCGCCATCGTGCGCGATACCCAAATCGGCGCCGATCGACTTCACCACGCTGCAGAGCTCCCTTAAGTTCTCGGGTGAGGGCTCGAGCGGGCGGCCGGGGAAGAATCCGTCGAGCTGCGAGTTCAGGGTCACCACCTCGCAACCAAGCCTTCGGAGCAAGTAGGGTGTCACCACAGAACCAGCTCCATTGCCGCAGTCGACCACGACCTTGTAGCCCCGCTTCAGCTCGACCGCGCCCACCAGCTCGTCGATGTAGCTCGGCAGGACATCAACCGTCCCGACCTTGCCTATTCGATCCCAGGCGGCGGGCTTCATCCGCTTGCCGAAGTAAATTCGCTCGATCTCAGCCTCCTGCTCGGGCATGTACGCCATCCCATCGGGGCCCCAGAACTTGATCCCGTTGTACTCGGGAGGGTTATGCGATGCCGTAATCATAACCCCAGCTTTTGCGTTGAGGCGGCGAACTGCAAAACTCACGACCGGCGTGGGGACGATGCCGAGGCGCTTGATGTCGCAGCCCCCTGAGAGCAGGCCCGAGGTTAGGCAGCTCTCGAGCATGTCACTTGAGGTTCGAGGGTCCTTGCCGAGGACGACGCTGCCCTCGCCGCCCAGATGGGTCGCAAGGGCCAAGCCGAGGTCAAGCGCGAGCTCCGGGGTTAGCTGCTCCCCCACCACGCCTCGAACGCCCGAGGTACCGAAGAGCTTGCCCATTAAAATCGCCAACTACGCGGGCCCGGCCAGCACCTTAGTCTTCCAGACCTCGACCCGCTTCACCGGGCAGTAGCGCTTGGCAGCCTTGTAGATGTCCGCCGCGAGCTTCCCAAGCACGACCTCCTGCACGAACTGGTCGAACGTTCGCTCCCGGGCGCGGGCCTCGATGACCTCCCGCATGTCCCTGCGGATCGCCTCGAGCTGCGAGCTCTGGACGCGGCGGAGCGTTGTAACGATCGAACTAACCCTAAGCTTGTGGCCGTCCTGAGTCACCACGGTCGAGATGCCGCCGATGCGCGTCGCCCGCCGTCGGATCTGGCTCCGGATGTAATCGCGAGCCATGTCGTGACCTATGAAGCTGGTGAGAGCGCGACCCTCCTCGACGCCCTTCACCTGGAAGTATAGCTTGATGTGAGACTTCGAGAAGTCCTCGATCAGGTCGCCCAGCGTGGTCTCGAACACCCGTCCGGGGAGCTGGCTCGGGTCGGAGGCGAGGGTCTCACCTATCTTGGCACTCCCGAACATGGGCGGGGCGATGATGTCGTGCCACCCCTTCTCCCGCCAGGACTTCTTCACGGCCCGCTTCTTCTCCTCGGCCATCTTACTCGACCACCCTTGGGACCTGCGGCAGAGGCTCGACCCGCTCTCGCACGAGCTCCGGCCACCGCGAGGGCTCGAACCCATGCTGCGCGAGGAAGCCCGCCACCCATCGCGTGGTCCCGAAGCCGCAGCAACCCGTCCAGAGCTCTCGCCCCCTAGCCTCCTTTATCTTAAAAGTTTCAACGAACTTCGCGCGGTGCACGTTGTAGGACCCGAGCTCAAGCCATTCCCGCTTGTAGGGCAACGCCACCTCGAGGTCGTAAGTCGCCACCTTGCTCGAGTCGCTCACCTCGGCCTCGATGCCGCCCTCCCGCATGTAGAAGGGTGTCGCCACCAAGAGCTGCCACTCGAAACCCAGCTCCTCCAAGAGCTCCACGCTTTTGTCAAGGACTTCATCTCGGATCTTGACGGCCTCGCCCGGCCCGCCGAGGAAGACGAACTCGATCCGCCTGAACTCCTGGGTGCGCACGAAGCCCTCGACACCCCCACCCTCCCATCGGTAGGTCCAGCCGCTGCGGTCGAAGAGCTTGGCCGGCAGGTCCTCGAGTCGGACGCGGCGTCGACTGAAAATCTCGTAGAAGGGCTCGCACTGCGCGGGGGCGAGCACGTAGGCGGGCGCTTTCAGGGCTTTATCGAGTTCCCCCACGGCCACCCGCTTCGTCAGCTTCAGCTTTTGCTTGAAACCCGTGAATTCCTCGGGCTCCCGTGGCGGGGGGCAGACGTAGTACATTCCCTCGGGCACCCCATCGAGGTAACCAGGCATCCGTTGCATGACCTCCAGCGGGATGAGCTTCGGAAACATCGCCTCCTCGAAACCCAGGGGCACGGCGACCCGCTCGATGATGAGGTCCTCGAGGGCCCGGAGCAGCTTGGCGTAAGGGGCACCGTAGATCCACTGTCCGCGCGCCGGGAACTCGTTTATCCAGCCCAGCCGCTTCGACACCTCGAAGGGATCCTCCCTGAAGGGGTGCTCGACGGGCTTTCCCTTTTTGACCACTTTGGGTGCAACTGCCCGGGCTGGTGCGCGAGCGAGGATGTCTTCCGCCATCGAGACCAGCCTGTCCACGACGCGCCCACGGAGGTCCGCCTCGCTCAAATCATGCAAAATTAGACTCACGGCTTGCCTCTCGGCCTTGATCTTACACGGCAATTTCTTCAGCTCCCGCATCGCTTCCTCGGGGATCTCCTCCGTTGGTAAGGTGATACGGTACTCCATCACTTCAATCTTCCGAATGCCCAGCTTGTGCTTTTTCCCTAGCTCGGTGCCCAAGAGCTTAGCGAGTCTGAGTAAAGCATCATGAGCACGAACATAACGCCCCGACTCGATCTCGACCCTCAGTTCCCTGCCAACGATGCTCCACTTCGTGACCCTAGCTACCTCGGCCTCCTTACCCCGAGGAGCGCCCTTTGACAGGAGCGGGGCTGCCTTTGCCATCGTCGCTTCCACGGTGGCCTCCGCTGGCTTGAGTTTACGGCTGAACGTGCATTTCGCCTTGAGTTCAAATCGCAACCTATCGCCCATTCCTCATAAATCTCCGGGCCTATGAAAAGCTTCCGTCCTAAAGCATGTCCTCGGCAGTCGAGGTGCACGCCAGCAAGTCATCAAGCGTCGCCAAAAGCGTTTCAATTCTACCATCCAACTCCACTGAGGTAACGGTGCACCTGTTACCCACCCTCGTCCTCACCCGAACCCCTTTTGGGGCCTGAAGGTTGTCCGGTTGGAGCGCTGCGGCAATCGCTTCGGCAGCTTCTCGCTTTTTGTAACCACACACAACCTTTGCCCGCATCTTCACGGTGGACCCTCAAAATGTGCCTTGCTTTACGGTGCCGATTTCCTCGCCGTCCGGCTTTATCCGCATCGAGCCGAACTGCACGGCAGCGACCTCGCCCGCATTTTTGACGGGCGTGAGCACCGCCATCTGACCCCGCTCGTAGTCTATTCGCTCGATTATCCCTATACCCAGTAGCTCATTTGCATCGTTCGTCAATCCCACGATCACGTTTCGCTCGCTGCCCTGGGTTATAGTCCTCACGTGCCCGAACCTCGCCTCGAGCTCCCGAATCGCATTCTCATCCATCTTCCTTTTCGTGACGACCAAGACCCCCTCGGGCATCTGCTCCGCGTGGAGGACCTGCGCCTGCGCCCCGAGCGTCCCAACATCGACGGGCCTGCCGGTGTGGAGGTAGCAGCGTTTGAGTCTTGCCTTCTGCAAGTCTAGGAGAAGCTTGCCAGCATCCTCAAAGTACTTCCCGAGGAACATCGCCCGCAGCGACGCGCGTTCTGCGGAGGAGCGGGATCTGACCTTTGCCGAAACCGGTAGCCGCCTTACCCTCGCCGGAGGAACGCTCGACAGCAAATGCTCGAGCTCCTCCTCGCGCTGGAGGGCAACCACGATATCTGGATCAACCGTCTCCAAGGTGTAAAGCTGAAGGGACCGCCCGGGGCCGCCGAAAATCCAGCCGGGGGTGTTCACGATCGCCATGTCCGCCTTCTTCAACCCGTGCTCGACCAACCACTTCACCCCCACGACGAACTCGAGCATGTGCTCTGAGGGAGACATCGAGCCCACAAAGTAAGCGCTCGAGAGCGGGACCTCGTAAAGCAAGGCGACAGGTCGCTCGAAAATCCCCAACCCCATCGTCGTCGGGGGGCCGATATCAGATTGCCCCACGTCGCTGTCGATCGCCCCCGCCCGGAGCCCGTGCCTAAGCATGGTGTTTGCCAGGTAGGTTGTGAAGAAGCTCTTGCCGACATCGACGTTTCCCATCACCAGTATCACCTTGGGCCTTCGCTGGATGATCTCTGAAATGAGCGCGTCCCATTCGCGGGGGATAGTCCGCTCCGATAGCTGCTCGACCTTCCCGTCCTGCCCAAGCGTGTACGTGACGAGCGCGTCCTCCTCGACCTCAAGGGGCACCGACTTCGCGCGAGGGATGACGACCTTGCTCCCCTTCCCATGCAGGCCACCGCTTATCAGCACCTCACCCCCTTTCACTTCGAGGCTGAGCTGCCCCTCGAGCATCGCCACATCGCCGTGTTTGAGTTTGAGCTCGGGCAAGCGGACACCTCACTCTTCTTCGAAATTCAAGGTCGGCCATTCCTTCTCGAGCACGACGCGCGTGACGAGCTTTGCCTCCTGCACGTCTCCTCTTCGCACCGAAACCTTCTCGGCCGGGCGACTGATATCCAATTGCTTGCACTCGGCGAGCTTTATCTCGGTCGGACTTATCTCCGCTACCTTGCCCGACACCATGCGCCCATCCTTCAAGACGAGCACCGTTTCCTCACCCTCCTTCAGCTTATCCATCTCGATCGGTTGGACGACTTTCGGCAACAGCATGGTGATGATTCCGGGATAAATCGGGATTTTTTTGTAGAGGGTCCTCAGCTCCGAGAGAATGGCCTCACGCGCGTTCGGGTCGCCGCGGTAACGCTCGGAGAGCTCGATTATTATCTCCACCAGCCTCTGATATTCGCTCTGCTCCAGTGTCATTTTGTCCCTCAAATCATCTTTTACCCGGGCTCTTAAAACTTGGTCGATTGGTGAAGAAATTAAGTTTAGTTACAATACTGATGCCAACGTTCAAAAATTGCGGCCCAGCCCAAGGGATTTCGCCCTTTCGGCATCCTCTTGCGTCACCTCGCCGCTTTCGAGCGCCTTCGCCAGCCTGCCCATCTCTTGCACGAGCGCCAACAGCTCATGCATCACCGCGTACATCGGCACGGGCTTGTCGACAATGCACTCGGCAGCGCGGTCGTGCCCCCCGCCCCCGATGCCCTCCCGCTCGGGGTAGAGCTCCTGCAGATGACCCGCCAGTTGGGAGCACATCGCACCACAGTCGAGCGCCCCGCCGCCCCCGCGCATCGAAATGTGGACCCCTCGTTCCTTTGGACAGAAGATGATCATTATCACGTGGGAGTGGTCACCCGCCAGCTTCAGCCCGTCCAAGCGCGTTGAGGCGACAAAGGGGAGAATGGCCGGGAACTGCGCTACCCGCATCGCCGGCGCCTCCTCGGCGAACAGCATATAGATTCCCACGCCACGAACCTCATCCAAAAACACCGTATTTTCAGCTCTCTTGCTGAGCAGCTTCCAATCCGACTTGTATTGTTCGAACACGCGGGATAACATTTGGCCCTTCTGCATGCGCCCCAGCACATCCGCGATCGTGCGAAATTCGGCCGGCCGATCCCCCCGCTTCGCGACCTCGAGCAGAAAATCGAAGACGAGTTCTGGACCGTACGATATATCGATGCCCAAGGTTTGGTTGTAGAGGTGCGCCAAACAGCCCGCGTGCAACACTTCCCCGATTTGGTTTATGAGCACGGTGCGATCACTCCCGACCAGATCGAACATCGTCGGGTGCTCCAGCCTAATCTCGAACGCGCGCGCGAACTTCTCCCTCGCTCGTTCGATGAACGGCCTAACGAATTCCACGGAGGTCTTTTGCACGGGGTCAAACGTGAAATCTCCCCGACAGCCGATGAGCGCGGCGAAGTCATCGTAATCGTCAGTCGGGCCAAGCTTGGTGGCGAGCATATGACAGACCAAGGACGCGGCGGCGGGCACCGAACGATCGGCCGATGGATTGACCACGGTGCATCGCTTGGGCCTGCCATCGGGTGGGTGATGGTCGATGATCAAAACTCGCTCGATGTACTTCAGAAAATCATCGTAGTATCCAAACATCCCCTTGTCCGTGAGCAAAAGTAAATCGAAGCTGCCCTCGCCCTCCAAAGTTTCCCCGAGTGCCTCCTCCCACAACTTGAAGTACGGGGGGAGTTTTGTCACGACTTCCGCGTCCAGATAACGCTCGAGCAGCCGTCGGACGATGAAGGCGCTTGTGATGCCATCGAGGTCGTGATGCGAGAAATTGAGCACGCGGGGGCGCTTGAGCTCGTTCAGCTTCTCGAGCAGCCCCACGGCACTCGCGAAGCCAGGATCCGTCTCGAAGAGCCGCTGGACCTGCTCCTCGTAGCTCATCTGCCATCTCCTGACAGCACTTGGTCTAGCTTGGCTAAAAATTCGTTCATCCGTTCCCGCGGTATTCGGGCCGCAGCCGCCACATCGTGGCCCCCTCCTTCGCCCCCAACTGCCCTCGCAGCACTCGCCAAAGCCCGCCCGACATTTATCCCCTGCATCGCCAGGCCGGGTGTGCTTCGGGCCGAGACCTTGAGCTCCTCCGTGCCAGTGTCGGCGAGCCCGACGATCGGACGCTCCGTGGTGATGAGCCCGGACTCGATCGCGAGCGAGAGCGCCTCACCCACCATGGTCGAATCCACCGCATCGCCGAAGTAGATGTGCCTCAACCTCGGCGTGAGCTTGAAGGTATCGAGGTGGGAGACGAGCCATCCCAGCGCCTCCAGCATCCGTTCCTGACTGCTGTTCAGAAGGGCCAGCGCCTCGGCCTGCGCCGCCCGGTCGCCCACCGCCAAGGCGAAGCCGAACTCCGACTTTTGGAGGTCACTGCACGCGTCGAGCACCGCCACGTACTCCCCGAGGTCGCGGGGGCCGACAAGGTCTTCCGTGGCCAAGGTATAGGTTGTCCCCCAGAGCGTGTGACAGAACTCCTCGCTGGTCGCCAGGGGGCCAACTCGGGCGAAGATCGCGTCCCGCAGTCTCCGCTCCGCCTCCGAGCCGAGCTCTACCAAGGTGCTGGAGGGTGAGATGCCGAGGGTGTCGACGAGGGAGCGACAGGCCGATGGGTTTCCTGAAAGGCCGGAGATGTAGGGCCTCGTCGTCGACCTGAGACATTCCACAACCGGGCTCAAGGTGCGCCCAATGAGCCTCAGCCCCTCGCCAACGTGGAGAAAACCCAAATCGATCGCCCGCTTCACCAGGGTGTCGTTGACCCCCGTGAACCCCGAGAAGAACTCCTGTCTATCCCCGATCGCGCCAGCCACCGCGAGCCCGACGAGAGGCCTGAAGCTACGATCGATATGCTCGACAACCGAGTAAACCCCGCCACTAGCGCTCACGTCCTTCGCGCCGTTGAGCCCGCACGTGTGAGGGTTTAGGTAAGCTAAGTTGGGGTGCTCCGGGAACTCCCCCGGGTGGTGGTCGATCACGACGACATCGCGCTTTTGGCTGAGGATGAACTTGTGGATCGCCTCGATCTGGCCGCTCCCCTGGTCGATGAACACGAAGAGGTCGTGGTCCTCCTTCCCGAGCTCGGCCACCTCGTCCGGCTTTAACGGACGTGTGAACTTGACGTTGAAGGAAACGTTGTACGTGTAAAGACAGCGCGCGAGGATCGCTGCCGCGGCTATCCCGTCTGCATCCGTGTGGGAGATAATCTTGGCGCGAGTATCGCTGCCCAGCCTCGGCTTGAGGAAGGAGACTACCTCCTCGGCTGCCCGCTGGAACCTTCGAATTTCAGCTCGACCCATGTTGGAATCTCCCGTGAGTTTATGACTTTCTTTTAGCCTATCGCAATCCGGACTATTAACATTTGCCACGGGTTGTTACAAAAAATGAGTGAAAGTTGTTGTCTTATGCGCGCACCAAGAGGGCCGCCCGCTCGCGGTCGTACCGCCAGCCGGGTGGTAAAACCCCTTTTTGCTTGTAGTACTTGGCCAGCTTGACGATTTCGGCCTCGACCACCTCCAGCGCGCGCTTGGTCCCGAAATCCTTTGGGTTGCGGTCAAGGTGAGTGTACAGGGCCACCGCCTTGCGAATTTTATTCACGAGATCCTCGGGCAGCTCGGGTTTTACGTCGTGAGCATCCAAGATCTGCTTCACACTTTTCCCCGTCGCCTCATTGATGCTGGGGACCGC
>JAUWBN010000017.1 GCA_030601675.1 Hadesarchaea archaeon
CCGGTCCAGGACTCGATCAGGTTCCACTCAGCCGGTGCTCGAACGGTGCCGGTCCAGGATTCGATAAGCTGCCAGGTGGCAGGTGCTCTGACCGTTCCGGTCCAGGACTCGATCAGGTTCCACACTGTTGGAGCTCGAACGGTGCCGGTCCAAGATTCGATCAGGTTCCAAGTGGTAGGCGCCCTGACGGTTCCGGTCCAGGACTCGATCAGGTTCCACACAGTTGGAGCACGGACTGTCCCGGTCCAGGACTCGATCAAGTTCCACGTGGCAGGTGCTCGGACCGTCCCAGTCCAGGACTCGATTAGATTCCATACAGTTGGAGCACGGACCGTTCCGGTCCAGGACTCGATCAGGTTCCACTCAGCCGGTGCTCGAACGGTGCCGGTCCAGGATTCGATAAGCTGCCAGGTGGCAGGTGCTCTGACCGTTCCAGTCCAGGACTCGATCAGGTTCCACACGGTTGGAGCTCGAACGGTGCCGGTCCAAGATTCGATTAGGTTCCAGACGAGCTCGAGCACCTCGAACGTCCAGTTCTCGGACCAGTTCTCGATCCCACCGTTGCCCGCGGCGACCTTCCAGTAGTAGTTGTCGGGGGGCAGCGCGTTCTCGGGGTGCGTATCAAAATTGTCAAAGTTGTCGGTTATGTTTGAGTTGTCGTAGATGTTTTCCCCGTCATCGAAGCCGGGGCTGTTGTCGATCACCAGCCTGTGGTAGGTCGCCTCGGAGCCAGCGGTCCACTCGAAGTACGGGGTGTTGTCGATTAGGTTGTCGTTGTTCACGGGCAGGTAGAGCACGGGCTTGCCTGGTGGGGCAACCGCAACCGTAACCACAACCTTGACGTAATCGGTGTATATGGTGAGTCCATCATTGGTGACATCTACGGCGCAGAGCCAGAGGTATCCGCTGACGTCGATATAATTATCAGAGATGCCAGTTGTCTTAGAGGCAGTTACTGTACCATCCGTCGTGTAGTTGGTGTGGGAGCCGAGACTCTCCCACAAGGATGAGGTAAAGTTCCAGATGTAGAGTTCGCTGAGAGTTCCTATCTGGTCGTTGTATCCCTCCCACTCAAAATCAAGCTGGCTGATCGAGGCAGGGTCTTCGGAAATGGTGAATTTGAAGAGGTGATAGGGATCTTTATTAGGTGCACCCCCACCAGTTGAGTACCTACTATCATTTGGCGTTGATATTTCAGTGTAACTCGTAAAATCTGTCCCAGCCGGAGGAGTGGGAGGAAGAGTATTAGTAGTTCCATCGTACGCCCACTTGTTAGTTCCCGCGCCGCTCGAATAGTCATAGGTCGTCGGGTCCGCAACGATTACCATCCAGTCATCGCCGACTGCGCTCCCTCCATCGTGGGTCAGCTCGGAGTGGAAGTAGTACTTGGTCGGGGGGAGGGTCCGCTGAGGCGAGTTTATCACGTACGATCTCGATACTGAATCGCTGACCGCGCCAACGTCCCACTCTATCTTGTTGTAATTTTCATCATGTACGCTGACGGCCCCACCGCTTGGGTCGATTACGGTCCAGTCGCTCGGGAAGTAATCGGCCAAGGTCGAGTTGTCCACCTGGCTTGAAACGGTCGCGGTGATCGTCATGTTCACGGGGGAGAGAGGTGGCGCCTTGTGCTGACCTACCCTGACCCCAGACAATTGCCTATCAAATGTTATCTCAAGGCCTTCTTGGTCCTGGGTCCCTGCGTCGGCGAGGACTATTGGCAGGCTGAGAAGTGGCAGTAAGATCGCCAACGCAAGCGCTTGTTTTATCCCCGCCTTGCGTCCGAACTCGTCCCGCGTTAGCTTGGTCCAGCTATGACCCATGCTTCGGCACCTCCTCTTGGTCAAGCTGGAGGGCGAGGCTCCCGGCGTAGCCCTCATCGCCCGCCCCCCTCGACTGGCCATCGATGCGCCCGAAAAGTCTCCTCGGGCGCCTCGGGTTCGGGAAAATCTCGATGAGCGAAAAGATGCGAGTAACCTCCCGGGCGGGTAGTCCGATCGAAACGGGGCGGTAGCTTCCGCTAACGTCCCAAAGCAAAAGTTCCCCGATGGATTTCCCGAACTCGGAAGGTTCTCGCATGGCCATGGCCCCTTTCGGGGTCTATGCTAGCACTCAAACCTCTGCGCGGGCCCCTTTCGGGGAATTCGGGGAATGGAGTTGTTTCGGCTACAGACGAAACAATAATAAGCCGTCTAAGGTGTTTCGCAAATGCCCGAAACACTATTTAAGCACACCATCCAAGTCGTTTGGGGTTACCACGAGGAAGATCGACCGGGTCCTGCGCGAGGTCCTCCACCGCTTCTACGGAGGCGGCGAGCGTTTCTTCAACCAGAAGGGGCTCGCCCAAACTTGTGGCCTCTCGCTCGGCACGGTAAACCCACTCATCGCGCGACTCGAGGGGCAGGGGGCCATCGAGCGCAAACCGCTTGGATTCCGCCTCATCGACCCGAAGCGTGCCCTGCTCTACTGGGCGGTCACCCGAGAGCTTGGGAAGGACGTCACCTATACCACCTTCGTCCCGGGTACGGTGGAGGAGCTGGAAGCTGGGTTACCTCGCAGCGCCATCCTCACCGCTTACTCCGGCTTCCGAGCAAAACTTGGCTCGACACCCGCCGACTACGAGCAGGTATTCGTTTACGCTGACCCCGATGAGATCAAGCGCGCTTTTGAGCCTACCTCGAGCCAGGGGCGGAATTTATTCGTGCTGACCCCTGACGAGCATCTTCAGCGCCTGAGCGAGAAAAACGTCGCCTCACCGGTCCAAATCTACGTCGACCTCTGGCAGCTTGGGGCTCCCGCCAGCCGATTCGTGGAGAAACTCGAGCGGGAGTTCGCGCCAGCCCCAACCCGGGCGCTCGAGGGGGTCGCAAGGACTTTCGAGGGGAGGCGGCACAAGGGGTAATAGGTCTCCGCTTTTTCAACTTCAGAGCACTTCTACCCTGCTTCCTATAGCCCACCCGGGCAGGCCGGATCGAAAACGAACGCGGTAGCACGCTTCACCGTGAGCAGCGACGACTTTCCCAACGACCCTGCTCCCCGCGCGAGGGTTGAGCCATACGACTTTTCGTCCGATGAGCGAGCCCTCAAACTTTTCTTGCAAACGGATTATGACCTCGTCACCGCGGCGCGTGCGGAAGCCGCCCCGGAAGTTGACGATCACCGCCTTCACTTGGGCGCCCCCGCCACCAGCTCTGCAAGTTGCTTGGGTAACCTCGCTTGGGTGCCCGGCATCACCTCTAAAATCTTGATGTCGTCGCGAGCCTTGATCCCACCTATGAAGCCCGTCCTCGTCCGTTGATGGATCACCGCTAACAAAGGCTTGGGGGAGTCGAGCGCATCCAGCACCGAGCGCTTGAAGCCTTCGCTGTACGTCTCCATAGGGGCGATCTCATCGATGACCACAAAGTCGGCCTCCCGAAGTGCCCGCCCGATCGCCGCCTCGCTCAGCTCGTCCACGTTCACGACGTTGACGCGGTACTTGCTGACCTGGGGGCCCTCGCGCTGGCCGACGTGCGCAAGAATTCGCCCCTCGCCCGTCATGATGTCAATTATCTTAAAACCTAGCCTAACCCCGCCCTCGCGGATCTCGGGGCAGTAGATGCCGCCAGCTCGAAGGCCCCGCTCGCGCAGAATCGACATGGTTCGTTCGATGACGGAGGTCTTGCCGCTCCCGGGGCGTCCGGTGACGAAGAAGTTGTTAGGCATTTTCACTATTTCTCAAATAACCGATGTTTGAAAAATGTTATTGGGCGTTTGATCATACAACCGGTATCAGGATGATGTCCTTCGTCGTCGCCTGGTGGAACTCGTATTGTGCGATCTCCTCACCGATAGTGTCCGATACCTCCACCACGTAGATGACCGACACCGTGTATGACCCGATATTGGCGGTGAGAGCACGATCCATCAGGTCTGACCCGTAGGCAGACCAACCTACGGCCTCCGCCTCCGGATCCCCCGCCGCAGCCGCCTTGAGGGTCTCCCACATATTTGTCGAGTAGGTCTGAGTGGTGATCCCGTCCGTTAGGGTCCAAGAGATGGTGGCGATGTCAACTTGGGAGTAAATCACGTTCTTAACCACACCGTTGCCGAACATCAGCCTCATGTCTTCGGTCGTGGTGTCGTAGACGTAAATCTTCACAGTCGAGTTGGCCTCGATGGTTGGAGTTCGCTGGAAGGTGTCCAAGACCGGCACTCGAACCGTAGCCTCCTCGAATTTCAGCTCACGGAGGGTCTGCCAGTTTTGACCCGAGATGTAGGTGAGAGCATTTTCTTTTGCCATGAACTCTCCGTAAGCTGGGCTGTTGCGGGTCAACGATACTTGATTATTATTATTATCAGCTATTTGGTTCACGACGCCAGTTAAGAGTGTTTGCCATTTCGCAGTCGCCTGGTTATCGATCTCCGACTCGTACGTCTCGAGGTCCGATTTCGTCTGCTTCGCGTTTATCGCAGTTTTAAGGGTCTGTGAAAGGTCGGCTAGGGTCTGCACTTGGGTTTTGCCCGGGGTGACTGTCGCTGAATAGTAGGTGCCGTTCGTCGCGGTGTCGACCAGCTCAAGCAACTCATCGCGCTTTTGCTCACGAGCGATGGCTATGCTCACCTCGTTCTTTATGGACTCCACATCGGCCTCCGAGCCCGCGTCCCGTATCTGGGTGGAATAAGTCGAAGCATCCGAGAGGGATTGGGAAGTGCCTATCGAGATCAAGCTATCAACTTGAGAGAAAGCCGATTCTTTTGATCGCTTGAGCGCTTCTTCAGCCGGCTTTGCGACGCCGAAATAATAAATCCCAAAAATGACCGCGCCTATGATCGAGAAAACGACTGCCGCGCCTATAATGGGCCTTGCATCGATTTCCCTTCGCGCGATCTAAATCACCTGACCAAAATTAGATGAAAGCTGGAGCCTATATTAATGCTTCGGGTATTGATGGACAAACAAGCGCTTCGCGAGCGGGTCTGGCGAGAGCTCGAAGCTAAGGGTGTCACTGCCTTTCCCAAACCCGTGCGTGGGCGGATTCCGAACTTCGTGGGGAGCAGCGCGGCGGCTACCCTTCTCCGATCGTTGCCGACCTATACCCAAACCCAAACGATCTTCGTAAACCCGGATGCCGCCCAGCTAGCCGTACGGGAGCTTACGCTGCGCGATGGAAAGCGCCTAATCATGGCAACCCCCAAGCTGCGGGAAGGATTCATCCTGCTCGATCCGGCGAAGATAAAAGATGCGAAGGAGGCGGCGAACATCCGAGGTGCCTTCAAGCACGGTAGAAAAACAAGCGTTCGCAAGGTGAAGGTGGACCTGATCGTCGAGGGTTCCGTGGTCGTGGATAGGGGGGGCGGGAGGATTGGGAAGGGTGGCGGCTTCGGCGATCTGGAGTTCGCCATCCTGCGTGAAACCGGGGCCATCACGGACGCAACACCCATCGCGACAACGGTTCATCCCTTGCAGATCGTAGACGAGGTGCCGATGGGCGAACACGATGTTCCCGTCGACTTCATCGTTACGCCGGACCGCATCATCGAAACCGCGCGCGCCCACTCGAAACCGCGGGGAGTCATTTGGGAACTCCTGCCCAGCGATGTGTTTAAGCGCATGCCAATCCTTGCAGAACTGAGGAGAAAATCATGATAGCGGGCGCGGACGAGGCTGGGAGGGGGCCGGTTTTTGGCCCGATGGTGCTCTGCGGCGTGCTCCTCGACGAGCGAATGCTTAAGGAATTAAAAGCCGCTGGAGTCAGGGATTCGAAACTCCTCACGCCGAGAAGGCGCGAATCGCTCGCGGAGCTCATCGCTCAAAAGGCTGCAAGATGCGAAATCATTGAGCTCGCACCGGCCGAAATAGATGAGTCGCGCCTCAACAAAAAAATCAACCTCAATGAGCTCGAGGCCGTGAATTTCGCCCAAATCCTCGACCGCCTGGGGCCGGAGATCGCGTACGTTGACTCAACCGACCCCAACCCCGCGATGTTTAAAGAGAGGATCCAGCGGTACTTGCGAACGAAACCAAAACTCGTGGTTGAAAACTTCGCCGACCGCAGGTACGTTATTGTGGCTGCCGCTTCGATCGTCGCTAAAGTTCGACGCGACCAGCGGATAGCGGAGCTGCGAGAGCGCTACGGGGACCTCGGTTCGGGGTACAGCTCGGATCCACGAACGATCGCGTTTTTGAAGCGATGGGTGCGGGTACACGGTGGGCTTCCCGAGTTCGCCCGCCGCTCGTGGGAAACGGCGCAGCGCATCGAAGGCGAGGCAAAGCAGAAAAAGCTCGTGTGACTCAATTCGTAAAATGGTGAAGATTTTCACCGTCGAGGGTGGGCTTGAAACTGTCTATTAAATTGGCCCCCGATGTTCCCTGGCACACTAACACCGGGGCTCATAGAGTGTCTTTCGACGTCCTCCTCCCAGGTAACCCTCATGGCAGGGACTGGCTCGGGGGCCTCTGCCGGTGTTGCGCGCCAGGGTTGTCTCGAAATCATTACTAGGTGTTCTCGCCAATTGTTCTCACGAGGACCCAATTTTGGCACGGCTTACCCGGCAGTTGCTCCAGTGTTCCCGCGATGATGCACCGGCGCTCATGAATCACGCCAGTTCTCGATTCCCGCGGATTATTCCTTCATCGCAATTTAGAATTGGTTCCCGTGAAGTAAAAGCCTTACTTTTACCCTAAATCAAACTCAAACGTCGCAACTGGGTGCTCGAGCTCGAAACCGAGGATGACTTCGGGATGGATCTCTCCCACGATGCCCAAGCTCTTGCCATCGGAGACGAACTCCGCCGTCCGACCTTCCAGGAAGCTGGAGTGTTCGATGGGGCGGACCTCGTGGGCGATGCCTAACTCTCGGAGTAAGGCCTCTGCGACAGCTTTGATGTGGGTGAACCCCGCTCCCTCACCTATCACCGCTGCTGCTGCGCGACGCACGTTTCGCGCGCCCGTTTCCGCGCCCTCATCTAGCACCACGATATCACCCACCTCGAACACTCGCTGAGGCAACGGGTTGCGTCGGTTCGCTCGCAGCACCGAGAGCAAGCAGGGGAGCAGCGAGTTCCTGATGAGTGTGTACTCCTCCGACACCGGGTTCGCGATCTCCGCCGCCTCGCCCCTCGCACGCATGAGCTCGAAGTTCGTGCGTGGGTTTGTGAGCGTGTAAGTCATGACCTCCATGAAGCCCAGACCCGTCAAAACCCGCCTGGCCCGCTCGCTGAGTCGCTCGATTGGCGTTCGCTCACCCGTGGTCACGACCTTGGGCAGGGTGGGCTCGAGCCGGTCGTAGCCGTAGCCTATAGCTATATCCTCGATGAGGTCCACCTCGTGCATCAGGTCACTTCGATAGGGCGGGGCCAGCAGCGTCAGGATGTCACCCCTGATATCCGCGACGCCGTAGCGCATGCGCCCCGCAATTTTGGCGATGCCCCTCGGTTTCAGGGCGAGGCCTATGAACTCATTTGCGTTGCGCGCGCTCAAGCGATGTCTGCGGGGGCGGAGGTCGGGCGTCCGAACGCGCCTGCCGGGATACCTGACCGCCACCGATCGAAGCTCAAATCCTCGCTCCGCCAGCCCGGTCGTCAAGATCGTCAGGGATTGGTTCGCCACGCGCTCATCTTCCCCGGTGACGTCGATGAAGAGTTGTTTCGTTTTGCTCGTGACGCGTGTGGACTCGCTGTTGATGATTGGGGGCACGGAGAGCACCACGCCCCGCGAGTCGATTAACAGCGGGTAGCGTGACCACCCCTGCATGATCGAAGCGTATTCGATGCCCTTCGGGTGCTCGCGCAGAATCTGGGCTGGCGTGAGCTCGCGGTCAAATTCCAGCGGGACGAAGCTGATGTCATCGGGCAGCGTGGTGGTGTAGCGCACGGGCGGCTTGATGGTATCGAGGTCGTAGACGCCTATCGAGCCCCTGCGCCGATTTCTGCACAGTGAGGTGTGGAGCTTCTCCTGGACCTGCATGAGCGATGCGACTATTTCATCGGTCAGCTTCACGTCGGTCACCACACCCGCCGCGATAAAAGGTCGGATGGACTTGACGCTCCGGTCGACCTCAACCGTCACCCTAGCCGCGCTCAGCTTATAGCGAGGTAACCCTATCTCCACGCCCAAGAAACCCTTGAGCACCCGAGCCACGCCCTCGGGACTGAGCAGGTCGGGGCGATTGTGGGCCACCTCAAGTTTGAGCTCGTCGCCGGATGCCTCGGCATCGATCCCGATCATCAACAGGTGCCTCGTCAGCTTCTTCAACCCGATTCGCCTGCCCAACAGCTTGCAGAGGTCGCGGTAGCTCACGGTAATCGAGGGCATCTAAACCATCCTCCGGGCGCGAAGCCATTCGAGGTCGTTGTTGAATAAATCCCGAATATCCTCGATCCCAAGTCTAATCATGGCCAAGCGCGAGAAGCCAATCCCCCAGGCCAAGACTGGGTAGCGGATGCCGAGCGGGTGAAGCAACTCAGGTCTGAACATGCCGGCACCCAAAACCTCGAGCCACTCGCGCTTCTCGGGGAAGTAAACATCTGCCTCGACCGATGGTTCGGTGTAGGGGAAGTAGCCCGGCCTGAACCTGATCTTTGGGAGCCCCAGCTTGACCATAATCTGCTTTAGGTATCCAAGCATATCGCGTAGCGTCAGCCTCGGGTCCATCACGATGCCCTCGGCTTGGTAGAATTCGGCGAGGTGCTTGTAGTCGATTTTCTCGTGGCGGTAGACGCGATCGATGCAGAAAACCTTGACGGGGGGGTCAGGGTGCGAGGCGAGGTATCGTACGGTTGCGGCGGTCGTCTGGGAACACAGCACGGGTTTTTGGCTTACCTTTATATTGAACTTGTAACCCCAACCCGTCGACCCGGCGACGCCTCGTTCGTGCGCGGCGGCCACTCGTTTGACCAACGCGGGTGAAGGGAGTTTAGTCCGCTCCGGCCTCGAGAGCGAGAGGCTGTCGTGAATTTCGCGCGCTGGGTGATCTTGGGCTTGGAAGAGGGCATCGAAGTTCCAGAACTCGGATTCGACCAAGTTACTTTTGATCTCGACGAATCCCATCTCGGGTAAGATCTCACGGAGCTCGTCGATGATCTGCTGCTGGGGGTGAACCTTTCCCGGGTGAACCGGGGCTCCCGGGGCCACCACGTCATAACGCCTGAGTTTAACCTCCCGCCAGCGCCCACTCACGAGCAGCTCGTGGGTTAACTCGCTCACTTCCTCGACCAGCTCGACGCCGAGCGCGAGGGCTTGATTCCCGAGCTCGGTCAGCTCCAACTCCCGCCGAGCTTCCTCTTCGATGCCCACTAACTTGCGCTCGACCAGCGTGTTGAGGGCCTCCCTCAGGTCGGCTGGAATCTCATCGACACGATGCCCGCGGGCCGCTAATCGCTCGAGCAGCACCTCATCTGCGAACTTCTGTGAAATCGCCGCTCCGCCCTGCTCGGTTATACCCAAAACGGTTTTGTCCTCTCGCTTTAGAAATTCAGCCCAGCCCTTGCGCCGGAGCCATGCTAGGGCTATCTGCACTTGTTCCCCCTTCAGGGCCGCGCGGGCAGCCACCTCATCCACGAGTTCCGGACCGCAGCTGGCGAGCGCCACCAGCATACGCCGCTCCGGCAGGCCTTCGCGCGCGTACCCCAAACCCTCTCGGGTGAGGACCGCCCTCGAGGACTTCTCCTCGCGCATTTCGACCAAGCCGTGTTGGGTGAGGGCAAGCGCTGCCCGCATCACCGTTGCTTGGTCGATCCTCGCCCGCTGAGCGATGTCTGAGACTCCGGCCCTCCCGTCGAGCCGCTGGAGGGTGAGCAGGACTTTTTTCTCGTGCACGCTTAAACCATCGATGACCGCGTGGAGGTCCACTTTTTCAACCCAGAAACACAAGGTTAAGCCAAGTTATAAAATACTGCGAAGGGAAATCCAGCCGCGCCGAAACTTATCTGAAGTGTTCATAGCCGCGGTCGGGTAGCACTTGTATTTTCTTGTTTCTTTGAACGAAAACCCCTCTCCCACTTGCCGCACGCCCAATCGGTGTTGCCGTTGTGCCCACGCGCTTGAGCGCTCGCCGAACTTTTTCCCAGCCTCGCGGGCGAACCGTGAAGAGGAGCTCGAAATCCTCGCCCCCGAAGAGCACGAAATCGACGACCCTGAACCCATGGCGAGCCGCAAAACGCCTGACGAGGGGATGTTCGGGCAATCGCTCACGCTCTATGATGAGCTTGACCTTGCTCTCCCGCGCGAGTTGCCAGAGGTTCGCCGCGAGCCCATCGGTGACATCTATCGCCGATGTAACGAAGCCACTCCACGCCAGGACCCTGCCCTCCGGCACGCGCGCTCTCGGTTCGAGCTGGGCCCTGACCAGCGCGCGGTAGCCCTTGGCCGGAAGCCGCTTGAGCAGGAGCTTCAAACCCGCCGCGGCCGCCCCAAGCCTGCCCGTCACCGCGATGAGGTCGCCTGCCCTCGCCCCTGAGCGCGTCAGGAGCTCCCGCCTGCTGGCCACGCCGAAGGCCGCTCCAGATATGACCACCTCCTCGCTCTCGTCCAGGTCCCCACCGACGACGTGGGTGCCGTGTTCGCGCGCGGCTACATCCATGCCCCGCACGAGCCGCTCGACGAATTTCACCTCGAGCCTCCTCGGCAAACCCACCGAGAAGACCAGCCCTAGGGGCTCGGCCCCCATCGCCGCTAGATCGCTCAGGTTGACCACGACCGCCCTGCGGCCCATCTGCTCGGGTGTCGTGCGAGGTGGGAAATGCCTGCTTGCGACGAGCATATCGGTGGTCGCGACCAAACAGCCGCCATCGATGTCCACCGCAGCCGCATCATCACCAATTCCGATTCTAACTTGCGGGCCCCGCCTACAGATTTTACGTGCCAACTCAACCAAGGCTCTTTCACCAGCTTCGCTCAGCTTCATCGACTACACCTACAGCAGGGGCAACATACTAGTAACTTTGTCCACCAGTTCGGATGGCGCTGGACCGACTGCTAGAACCGTGGTGGTGTTTGGGGGCAACTCGGTAAGTCCTGCATCTTGAATCAACTCACACGGCAAGCCCAATTCCTTCACGTGCGCCTCGAGTTCTCTCAGTTCCTCATCGCCCAATACTTTAACAATGACTTTTTTCTGACCCTCGCCTAGCCAAGCCTTGAACCACTCTTGTTTCCCCCTCCTCGCTCGCTCAGCCGATGCCACCGAGCCATGCGCAACCTGCGTCGCAAGTTTTCCCGGACTCATGCCCAAATCAACTCGAACGACGATGACCTGCTTGTACTTAAACACTTTCGCCACTTTCTCGCTTCTCCTCAGGGGGTGAGGGCGGTTGGGCTGGCCGCTCTTCGGGTGGGGCTGGTTTCTCTTCGGGTGGAGCTGGTTTCTCTTCGGGTGGGGCTGGTTTCTCTTCGGGTGGAGCTGGTTTCTCTTCGGGTGGAGCTGGTTGCTCTCCGGATGGGGGTGGCAGCTCGGGCGGGACTGGTTTTTCCTCAGGTGGAGCTGGCTTGGGCTTGGGTGGCCTCAGTTTGTTTAACTTTCGCATCAACGCGCGCTCATAAATTATGGCCACCTCCAGTCCCCCGCGCCAGTACGCAAGGAGCGAAAAAAGCAGGCATACGCCGAACGCAGCGAGTACGAATGGTCCCAGGGTGAGTGCCTTCAACCCCGGCTGAGCGAGCACAAAACCGAGGTAGATGAGCACGAGCACCCCCAGGCCCAAGCTCACCCCCATGCGCTCCCAGAAATCGAGACTTTCCCTGCGGGGGTAGAGCACGAGCGTGAAGAGGAAGCCGGGCACCATCAGGAGAAATAAGCCAAAGAGCACGTACACAAACACGTCGAGCATCTGACCACTCGTTAGGGTTATCTGGATGGTCGCCTAAAAAGTTGCAAGGTGCTGACTTGCGAGCAGATGTCGCTGTGGTTGGCGGCGGTCCTGCGGGATGCTTCGTAGGAGAGGCGCTCGCCAAACGCGGTTTCGAGGTTGCGATCGTCGAGGAGCACAGTGAGGTGGGCAACCCGGCCTGCTGCGCGGGCATCGTGGGGGTGGACGGGCTTCAAGAGCTGAAAATCAAGCCGGGAAAATGGGTGCTCGGGAAGCTTCGTCGTGCCGTTTTTTATCCTCCATCGAACGAACCCATCGAGCTGACTCGCGGCAAGGTGGAGGCATTCGTGATCGACCGCGCCACATTCGACCGGGAGCTGGCGAGAAAAGCCGCGAAGGCCGGAGCCACCCTGCTCATGAGGACGAGGTGCGTGGGGCTCAAACTCGGGCGCGAGCCGGTGGTGAAGCTCAAGGGTGGAGGTGAAACCGAGGTCAGGACGCGCTTGGTAATCGGGGCGGATGGCCCGGCTTCGATCGTCGCGCGGGAGGCGGGCCTACTTAAAACCGCACGGTACCTCAAATGTGCCCAACTCGAAACTATCGCTGAAGTCCGAGCCGACGCCACTGAGCTTTACTTCGGCAGCTCGTTCGCGCCCAGCTTCTTCGCTTGGCTGACCCCGGCCGGTGACCTCTGTCGCGTGGGGCTCGGCACCTCCCAGGGCGATGCCCTCGGGAAGCTCCTCTCTTTTGTAGGAGCTCACCCTGCAGCATCCACTAAGGTCCAATCCAGCAAAATCCTCAACCTCTCCGTTGGGCTCATCCCCGAACCGCTGACCAGGAAGATCTACGCCGACCGCGTGATGCTGGTGGGCGACGCGGCCGGTCACGTCAAACCCCTCACCCGCGGCGGCATCTACGTCGGGCTCTCTTGCGCCCGGCTCGCGGCCGAAGTCGCTGCGGATGCCCTCGGGGGCGAGCCCACCGCCAAAAAGCTTCGCGCGTACGAACAAGCTGTGACAAAGAGATTTGGCCGCGAGTTCGAGCTGGGAACTCGTGCGTGCAGGATTTTCGAGCGAATGACCGATGGGGACCTGAATTCAATATTCGAACTCCTGAAGAGAGAGGACGTACAAACGCTTGTGCTCAAACACTTCGACTTCGACCACCACGACAAACTCCTCCGGGCCCTCTTAAGCAAGGCCCCCGGTCTCCTTCGCTCGCTTGGGCTGAAAAGGATCCTGAAGTACTCGCGCTACCTGCTGAAACCCTAAAAAACGAATGGCGGGGATCTCGACCCTTCCGCTACTCCCTCGACGAGCTTGCGAATCTCGACCACTTCGCTCACTCGCCGCTTTTTCACATCGGGGCCTTTTCCCCACAGTCATTGCCTTGCCCCGTTCCTCCACGAAGCTTATCCGCGTCCTCCCTCGGTTTCTCGCCCGAGTTTTTACGCAGCTCTCCGTTGCCCTTAGGCTCCGGTTCAGCCTCCTCTGCGGGCTTCCATCCCCGCCGCCCTTACTGGTGGCATCCGTCTATTTAAGGTTTTTTTCGAAAGTAGAGCTATTTCCAACTTGGATATGCGGCTCGAATAAAAAATGGCGGGGTTCGACCCCTCGACTACTCTTCGGCGCAACTTACGCCGCGCCGCTTTTCACCTCGGGGCCTTTTTCCCGCAGCTCTTGCCTCCGCACCCACCACCGGGCGCCTTAGCCAATCCCTTCCCAAGTTCTCTTGGTTTCTGAATGACTCCCCGTCGCCCTTGAGCGCCGGTTTAGCTTTTGTTGCAGGCTTTCCCCCGCCGATATTCGTATTGCTCGCTCACCTAATAAAGATTTGGCCTCATCTACTTCGCTCATTCTTATTTTCACATTTAAATTCGAAGAATTGGGCGATGTCTTATTTACGACACAGAAAACGTCTTGAAAATCCTACTCACCGCGCAGATGGCGGGTTACCTTCAAAATAGCATCAGGTTTTCCCACGACCGTGACGAGGTCCCCTGCTTGGATCTGGGTATCACCCCGCGGGGGGATGAGCTCGTCTCCCCGGGTTACCATCGCGAACGTGCAGCCCTTTGATATGTTTATGTCCTTAATGAACTTCCCGACCGCCTTCGAGCTCGTGCCGACCGTGACCTCGACCACCTCGCCCTTGCCGCCGCCTATGCCGAGCAGTCCGTAGACCCCCGAGCCCGCCACAGCCTTCTCGAAGAGCATCACCGCGGCGCTCACCAAGCTGACCGCGATGTCAACCCCAAGCTCCTCAAACATCTTGGCGTGCTTCTCGTCGTTAACCCTGGCGATTACCCTCCGGACGCCCATCTTCTTGCCCAGCTCACACGCCATGAGGTTGACCTCATCAGCCTGGGTAAGGGCGATCAACACGTCTGCCTTATCGACGCCGGAATCCTTCAGCACGTCTACGTCGGCGCCGTTGCCGTGGATGACGAGCACGTCCAGCTCGGCCGCCAGCTCGTGGGCCCGCTTCTCGTCCTTCTCGATTACCACTACGTTGTGCCCTCGATCGCTCAGCCGCTTGGCCAGTTTGGAGCCCGTCTGTCCCCCGCCGACAATCACGATGTATGACATCCGCTCGCCTGCCATATTTCTGGTGATTAACTAAATAAGGATGAGGGCTTTAAACCTTATCAGGAGCGATCCAAATGCCGATCCGACCCGCGAAAGCTTACCGCTACTTCAGCGGCCCTGCCTACACCCGCCGGGAGTACGTCAAGGGAGTCCCGGGGATACGCGTTACTTTCTTCGACATGGGCAATCCCAAGGGCGACTTTCCCGTCGAGATGTCCCTGATCTCGCAGGAGACCGGGCAGATAAGGCACAACGCGTTAGAAGCCGCTCGCATCGCCGCGAACCGTCTGCTCGAGGTCAAGGCCGGCAAGGACAATTACCACTTCAAGCTCCGCGTCTACCCCCACCAAATTCTGCGCGAGAACCCCATGGCGACCGGGGCAGGGGCTGACCGGATATCTGATGGTATGGCCCGATCCTTCGGCAGACCGATCGGCACCGCCGCAAGGATTAGCTCGGGACAAAAGATTATGAGCGTGCGGATAGTGGTGGAATTTGCCCACGATGGTAAGGAAGCGCTCCGCCGGGCAAGTTTGAAACTGTCCCTGCCGTCCCGGATCGTTGTGGAGCGGGGGCAGGAACTACTTGGGTAAACTTGTCATCGCCGCGAGCAACTCGTAAATAATTTTCGCCGCAGCAAAGGCCGCGGTTCCATCGTCGTGAGGCGGGACCAATTCTACCACATCAAAAGCACATATGTTGAGTTTCCCAAGCTCACGAACCAACCGTAAAATTTCAACCGTCGAGGGGCCCCCGGGCTCGGGCGTCGCGACCCCTGGCGCGAAAGCCGGGTCGAGAACGTCGAGGTCTATGGTGAGGTAGACCCTCGCTTTGCCGACGAGCTTACGCACCTCCGCGGCTATCCTCGGGACATCGTCGATTACCTGCTCTGAAGTGTAGGTCGCTATTCTCGCCTTCCGTGCAAATTCAGCCTCCTCCTTCGAGCAGGAACGAATGCCCACTTGCAGGAGGCGCCCGGGAGGCAGATGATCTAGTACCCTGCGCATCACCGTCGCATGGCAGAGCTTGTCGCCCAAGTACTCATCGCGGAGATCGCGGTGGGCATCCAGCTGCACCACGAAAACATCCTTGAAAGCTTGAAGGGCGAAGTATAACAGAGTATGCTCTCCACCCAGCAAAATCGGCATCTTCCCATCCTTGGTTATCCTTTGAACCGATCGCGAAATCCGCTCCCCCGTTGCTCTGAGGTCGGTTGGGGTAACCATCAAGTCGCCGAGATCTGAGATGTTTAGCCGCTCGAAGACATCCAGCCCAGCCGACATCAAGTAGGTCTCGAGGTTCGCCGACGCCTCCCGGATTCGGGCGGGACCGAAGCGGTAGCCCGAACGATAGCTTGAGGTGGCATCGAGTGGCACGCCCACGAAGACCACGTTGGCCCGCTCGTAGGGCTCGTCGAAGCCGCCGAAACCCGGCTTGACCGGGGTGATCCATTCCATTCGCCAACCCCCTTATAGTGGGTCCCAAAAAGATTAAAAGCGATGCCCCCTGTGATGAACGATGAGGCGCGTCCCGTGGCTAAGAACTTCTATTTCTTCGACGAGGGCGACGGTGGGGATAAGCGGCTTTTGGGCGGCAAGGGAGCCGGCCTGTGTATGATGGTACAACTTGGACTGCCCGTGCCCCCCGGTTTCGTGATCACCACCGAGGTCTGCAAGCGTTACTACGAAAGCGGTGGGAAGTTGCCGGAGGGGCTGATGGACGAAGTCGGGGGCGCCATGCGCAAGCTCGAGGGGCTCACGGGCAAGCGCTTCGGCGACCCAAACAACCCGCTCCTCGTTTCCATCCGCTCCGGAGCGATGCTCTCGATGCCGGGCATGATGGACACAATCCTCAACCTCGGGCTCAACGATGAGAGCGTTGAGGGGCTCGCGAAGCGGACGAAAAACGAGCGGTTCACCTATGATGCCTATCGAAGGTTTATCCAGATGTTCGGCAAGATCGTGCTCGGGATCGATGGGGAGAAGTTCAACGACATTTTTGAGGGGCACAAAGAGAGGGTGGGAGCAAAGCTCGACACCGATTTGAAAGCGAAGGATATGAAGAAAATAGTCAAGCAGTTCAAGCGGGTGGTGAGGAAGGAGACCGGCGAGGAGTTCCCCTCCGACCCACTCCAACAGCTCGAGCGAGCGATTCGAGCGGTTTTCGCCTCCTGGAACACCAAGCGGGCCCAAGAGTACCGAGAGTTTTATAAAATCCCCCATGACCTGGGCACCGCGGTCAACGTTGTCACCATGATCTTTGGAAACATGGGGGCCGACTCGGGAAGCGGCGTCGCTTTCACCCGAGACCCAGCCACCGGCGAGAAGGGACTCTACGGTGAATTCCTGTTCAATGCTCAGGGGGAGGATGTCGTGGCGGGAATTCGAACCCCCTTGAAGATAGCTGAACTCGAGGAGAAGTACCCGCAACTTTACAAGCAGCTTCTCGATATCTCGGAGATACTCGAACGACACTACCGCGAGATGCAGGATGTCGAGCTCACCGTCGAGCAAGGCAAACTGTACATGCTCCAGACGCGGGCTGGGAAGCGAACTGCCCAAGCAGCGGTGAAGATTGCGGTGGACATGGTTGGGGAGGGGCTAATCGACAAGCGGGAAGCCATCCTGCGCGTGGAGCCAAGTCAAGTCGAGCAATTGCTGCACAAGCAGATCGACCCGAGGGCAAAGGTCAAGGTAATCGCGAAGGGGCTCAACGCCAGTCCGGGCGCTGCAGTTGGAAAAGCCGTGTTCGACTCCGAGCGGGCGAAGGAATTGGAAAATGCGGGGGAGGCGGTGATTCTCGTTCGACCGGAGACCAACCCCGATGATGTGGGTGGGATAATCGCCTCGCTGGGGGTGCTCACCTCGAGAGGGGGGATGACGAGCCACGCGGCTGTGGTAACGAGGGGGCTTGGAAAACCCGCCGTGGTCGGCTGTGAGGCCCTCAAGATAGACTTGGAGAAGCGTACATTCGAGGCAAACGGGACCACCGTAAAAGAAGGGGATATAATCACGATAAACGGCTCGGCGGGCGATGTCATCCTCGGCGAAGCCCCCCTCATAGAGCCGAAGATCTCCAGGGAATTCGAGAAAATTCTCTCATGGGCGGACGAGTCCAAGCGGCTGCAGAACTGGGCCAACGCCGACTACCCGCGGGATGCCAAACGGGCAAGGGAACTCGGGGCCCAAGGAATCGGGTTGTGCCGCACCGAGCACATGTTCTTCGAGGAGGAACGGCTACCGCTCGTCCGTCGCATGATTCTCTCAGAGACCGATGAAGAGCGGAAGGGAGCGCTCAAAAAACTTCTGAAAATCCAGAAGGGTGACTTCAAGGGGATCTTGGTGGAGATGGATGGCATGCCCGTGGTGATAAGGCTCCTCGACCCGCCGCTGCACGAGTTCCTGCCGGACTACGAGGAGCTGCTCGAAAGGGTCGTTGAGTTGAGGACGAGAAAGCGTCTGAAACCTCGGGAGAAGCGAGAACTCGAGGAAAAGGAAAAGCTCTTGACGCGGGTTGAGGCGATGCGCGAGGTTAACCCGATGATGGGGCTCCGCGGGTGCAGGCTCGGGATAATCCACCCCGACATAAACGAGATGCAGGTCCGGGCGATATTCGAGGCCGCATGCGAGCTGAAGCGGGAGGGTCGCGACCCGAGGCCGGAGATCATGATCCCCCTCGTCGGGCACGTTAACGAGCTCAAGGTGGTGCGCGAGCAGCTCGAGCGGGTGGCGCGAGAAGTCACGGCGAAGCACGGGGTCGAGGTGCCCTACAAGTTCGGTACGATGATCGAGGTGCCACGAGCTGCCCTCACCGCCGACGAGATCGCGGAGTACGCGGAGTTCTTCTCCTTTGGCACGAACGACCTGACGCAGATGACCTATGCCTACTCGCGCGACGACGCGGAGGGCAAGTTCCTCTTCCAGTACATAAAGCAGGGGGTGCTCGAGGCGAACCCGTTCCAGACGCTCGACCGCAAAGGCGTCGGGAAGCTCATACAAATCGGTGTGGAGCTTGGCAGGGGCAGGAGACCGGGGCTGGAGATAGGGATATGCGGCGAGCACGGGGGTGACCCCGAATCGATAAAGTTCTGTCACGAACTCGGTTTGAATTACGTGTCGTGCTCGCCCTTCCGAATTCCGGTCGCGAGGATAGCTGCCGCCCATGCTGCGCTCCGCGCGGGTGAGGCCGGACGGGAGCGCTATTTGTAGTTACGTGTTTTGATTCCAAACTACGGTGCGAAAAGTGTGGGGGAAGTCTCCATAAATGGTATAAATCGCAGGAGAGGGTCATTCATAGAGGGGGGAACCCATGGCGCGGTTTAGATTATTTGGAAAAAAGAAAGAGGCACCGAAGGCCGTGGCGGCATGCACCTGCTCATTGTGCATGTTGACGGATTTGCTTGGGCCCAAACTAAGGGGTAAGCCGTACGACAAATCCCTGCTAAAGTTCATCATCTCCCCGACTAATGTTAGCGATGAATCTCCCAAAGAGATCGAAAAAAGGGCCAAGCGCACGATAAAAAAAGGGAAAACCGAGGAAGGGAGGATTTCCTACCTTATGCTGATAGGTAACGCTCTCGCCAAGAAAAATGTGTCGGCAAAGGATGTCAGGAAATACCTGGGGGAATATAAATTATTCTTAAAACGGCATAAGTTCCCTCCTTCGGAGTATTATCCATCGGAGAAAGACTGCTCAAATGTAATGAATCACGCCGATGAAATTGTAGGTGTAGTTAGAAAGGCTTGTCAAAAAGTGAAAACTCCTGAGAAATAAGAATAGGTCCCGCTCTGTACTGGCTATCAAAAATGCGCCGGCCATTTTTAGCCTATGGTGCGGTATTAGGGGTTTGAACCCAGATTTGTACCCCCCAGGAGATTTCCGGAAAATCTCCTAAGAATCTGGCCAATTAGCTTCGGAATGCCTATGGTGCGGGGGAGGGGATTTCAGCACCGATTTACTGGTAAAAATCCTGCAAAGATGATTTAATCGATCACTGTAATAAACTAAACTATTTGAATGAGCGAGGCCGAGAATTTTGTTTATCCACGCACGTTGTTGTTTAGACCTCCTCTCAGCTCCACGCCCGCGTTATAGGCATCCTTGAGAAACCGACTGTGTGAGCAATAGAGATCGGAGGATAAAACTACCTTAAAACGCTAGTCTTTGAAAGATTTTAGGCCCAAGAGTTGAAATGATTTCTACGCAGGTAGCGAGGGTGAACTTAATCATATCCAGTGTCTCGCGTATATCACCGACAGTTAATGGTTTAAAGACGTGGTACATATAATTCTGAACAGAACCTTTTATCAATTTGAAAGGATAATTATTGCTACCCTTCAATTGATCGAAATCGAAATTGAGGTCAAAATTTATTGTTGCTTTGTCTTGTTTTCCGGATATGATTCTTATGTATTCTACGGTGTTTCTTGTGGTTTTCATGATGTAACTGGTAAGCGGTCTGTTTTTGTATCTTATAGTTAATTGGATTGTTTGTGAACCCAATATGGCAAGGAATCTTGTCATATCTACGACTTGATGCATTCTTATTTTCCTTGTGCATTCTTCAACGCGGGGATCTGCCATTGATTCTATAAAGACTTTAAACTGAGTAGCCATATTTTTGGAAGATACTTGTTG
>JAUWBN010000014.1 GCA_030601675.1 Hadesarchaea archaeon
GGCACCCAAATGACGCTCGGCGAACCGCGCAAATTTGCTCAACCCGAGGCCCCGCAGGATCTTTGCCCCCTCGACCCCATGCCTGATGCCGTGTGTTCGAGCCCGCCCGATGTCGTGCAGCAACGCGCCCAGACTCACGAGCCCCAAGTTGAGCTTGTGACCGCTCGCGCGAATTCGCCGGGCTAGCCTTAGAGAAATCCGCTCGACGGCAAGAGAGTGCCGGATGACTTCCCTTGAACAACCGGCCTCGCGCAGCGCGCGAAGCGCTTCCTCGCGGCCGAACAATTAGCTCCCCATTAGGTTAGGAATAGGCAATACCACTTATTTCTTTTCTTTTTGGCGAAGGTCAATCGTTTATTACCTCCTGAAGTCCTTACAACACTTCGTGCAATAACGGCAGCAGAGGTCAGAACTTAGAATAAGGTTCGACTTCCCCTCTGAAGAATCCATCAAAGAAGTAGAAAATAAGCTAAGGAGGCAACTTGATGAACTTGGTGAAAGCTATGGCAAAGGCGAAAAATGGGACGAAGCTCCAGAATACTTTATCGGGAAAGCTTACGAATTTGGGAGCAGATGCGCATTCCTTTTTTGGGAACTAGTAGAAAAGGGAAAATTCCAAGAAGGATTTCCAGCGGGATGACGCTCGGCTCCCAATTCCTTGACCATCTTGAGCACTTTTCTACCTCTCTTAGTCAACCTGTAAATCCTTCCGATTTTTTCGGTAGGAGTCAGACATTCCACGAGCTTCTTCGATTTAAGCTCACCAAGAGCTCGGCTAATGTGCGAGAGGTGGATATTGAGCCCATCCGAGAGCTGGGTAGGGGTCCTAGGGTTTTCAAGCGTTAGGAAGACCCTCCGTCTGTTCTTGCCTCGGATAATGTAACTACATTCTATCCACATGATTGTTGGTGTGGTTTCAGTTTATAAGCAGTCTATTACCAAAATGTTACCAAAAATTATAAATGTTCCAAAGGCCCGATAAACAGATGGGTGCGGCAATAAAATACACGTTACCGCCGATAAGTAGATTTTTCGTGCCCATGCCCGAGGCGTGGCTGAGAACAAAGTTAAAGTACAAGCTAAAAGTGGGCAGCGGCTATTTGATTAAAGAGAAGGAGCGAGGGCCAAAAATCTTCAAGGATTTGACGATGCACGCTATCCGAGGGCTATGGTTGACATCCTTACGTCCAGGGGAGATTAGGGAGAAGTACGGGCTAGCGAAAACCCCCGTCCTTTGTTTTACGCCTGAGCGGGTGGAGGGTGAAGTGGTAGTGCGTCCGGACGAGCTGGATAGGGCACGGGACATCGTCTCTAGCTACTTCTTTGGGGTGCCAATGAGATCTGTGGTGTTTGTGGATTGTTTCAGGAAGCTCGTCTTTGCAAACGGGTTTGAAAAGGCGATGAACTTTCTGAAGGAGATCGCGGGGTTGTGTCCCCGAAATAACTCGAACTTGCTCGTTCAAATCGACCCAACCGAGTTCTCAAAAAGGCAATTGGCGGCGATAAAGGCGAGGAGGGTGTTGAGGATTTTTAGACATAAAGAGAGGGAGAGGCGATGACAAAGACAGTACTTCACCTAATTAATCCGGAAAAATATTCTGAAGGCGTAATATATATTTTGAAAAAAGAAATTAAAAATAAAAATGTCGTTTATGTTACAACAAATAAGCCATATAAACATCTAATTAATTTATTTAAAACGCACAGAATTCCATACAATAAAATTTTCTTTGTTGATTGTATCTCTAAACATGTGGGAGAAAAATTTGAACAAGAACCGGAGAACTGTTTATGTGTAGAAAGTCCACGAAGTCTAACTGCCCTAGGTATAGCCATCAGTGAAAGCATCAAACATCTTCCGGGCAAAAAAATAATGTTCCTGGACTCCCTAAGTGCTTTGTTGATACATAATGATTCAAATTCAGTAAGCAGATTTTCAAATTTTCTTATAAACAAGATGAGATCCTTAGGTGCAGACGCAGCTTTATTAGCGTTAGGATATGACATTAATAAAAATACTATCAAACTACTTCAATCATTCGTTGATGAGGTGAAAAAATATGGCAGTTGATGCCAGTGTTATCCTAGGCATCTTGTAGATAGTTATTCAATTTGTCGCCGCCTATTTCTCATTTATCATCTACAAATACAACCGACTCAATAAGGCATGGTTAGCAATAACTGTTGCTCTTGCGATAATAGCCTTCCGGAGGATTACTGCATTAACCATTGAATTAGGCGTATTCGCAGAACTAGGCGGAACTATTGAATTTGTGGACAGGATACTGCTACCATTCGTGATTAGCGTGCTTCTGTTCGGGGGACTTTGGAGTATGAAAAAGAGTTTTGAGAGTTTTGAAGTAGTGGAAAAAAGGGTTCGAGAAAAAATACCATTTTTTGGTAAGGTTATGAAGAAGAAAAAGTAGGAATATTAAATTTTGACTCCAAGGGTTTATTAGCTCCCCACGAGGCGCTGTCGGAGCGATTCGATTTGGCGCTCGAGCGCCGTGATTACGTTCGAGTTGTCGTAGAGCTCCAACTTCCCCCCACAGCGAGGGCACTTGAAATCGTTCTCCGCCGCGACCTCGAACGGTAACTTGGGGTCTCCGTTCCCGCAGCCGAAGAATATCGTGTTCCGCTCCACCTCGAGCCGCTCCTCGAGCTTTTGCAGGAGCAGGCGCTTGTTGTTGTCGAAGTACTCCCGCGCTCGCTCGGGCTCGATCCGCCAGTAATAGACGTACCACCCGCTGTGCTCGTCCCGGACCCTGCGGTAGCTCACCACGCGGTTCTCGTATAGCTCGTAGAGGATCTTCCGCGCGAGGTTCACCCGCATGTCCATGCGTTTGGCTACCTCGTCGTCGGTGATCTCCCCTCCCACGAGCGTCTTCGCTACCTCATACCCGCGCTCGCCTGCTATCTGGGTGAGGATCTCCCTTAGAACGGGGTCCTCCTGCGGCTTCTGCTGGGGCTCCTTTTTCACTTTAACGCGTTTCTCGACCTTTTTCTTGCCCTTGCTAATTTTCTTGCCCATTTTACCCCCACTCCTGGCCCAGTAATTCTATGCTAAAACCCCATAGATATAACTAACGTGCGGAAAACGCGCCAATAAAAGCTTTTTACCCGGTTTTTTCGTCTTTTTTGCCTTTATGGTTCGGGATTATCCCTAATTTCCCGTTAAAAAACTATTTTTAAGTTCCGAGCCCCCAAAAGAGCCTAATGAGGAAAAAACGGCGCAGCTACCTCCGAATGGGGCTGAAACGCGATATCGACTTTCTCAGGCAGGCTTCCCGCCCCCGAAAACGTTCACCCTTATCGTTTCGATTAGCGGGCCCAAGTTGGTGCGCTCGAGCGCCGAGATGGGGATGGTGAAACTTGTCATATCGTTCAGGACTTCGAGCTTGCGTTCGAGTTCCTCGCGGGAGATGAGGTCGATCTTGTTCAGGGCCGCGACCACCCTCACGGGGTACTCCGCCAGCACCTCGCGGGACGCCCGGAACTTCCGGATGATCTCGGGCAGTGGTTCGGCGACATCGAGCACGAGCACCACGAGGTCGGCTAGGTATATCTCCTCGAGCGTGGCCTTGAATGCCTCGACCAGCCAGGGGGGCAGCCCATCGATGAAGCCCACGGTGTCGGTGAGCAGGGCCTTCCGGCTCGCCTTCAGGGCGCGCGTTCGCGGCATGAGGGTGGTAAAGAGCATGTCATCGACCTCGGCGTTTGCGGCGGTTAGGGCGTTGAGCAAGGTCGACTTCCCCGAATTCGTGTAACCGGCGAGCGCCACGAGCTTGAAACCTCGCCGATGTCTTCGCTTGCGCCGCTGCTCCCTCGCCTTGGCAACTGATTTGAGCTTTCGCCTCAGGTTCACGAGCTTCCGCTTGATCATGTCGTGGCGGACATCCACATCGTACTCGCCACCGCCTCGAAAGCCGGGCTGCTCTACCAAGGTTATCGCGCGCACTTGTTCCCGAACGCGCGGCAGCTCGTAGCTCAGCCTAGCGTACTCGACCTGGAGCTTCGCCTCGGGTGACCCTGCGCGCATCGCGAAGATCTCGAGGATGAGCTGGAAGCGGTCGATCACCTCGACCCCCACGAGCCGCGAGAGCTTGAAGGCCTGCGAGGGTGTGAGCTGGTTGTTAAAGATAACGCGCTCGACTCCGTTCGACCCGACCAAGCCCGCGAGCTCCTTGACCTTACCCCTGCCTATGAGGTAAGCGGGGTCTGGCTTCCGTACTTGCTCGAGCGTGCCGACGACCTCGTGGTTGAGCGTTCGCGCTAGGGCTGCAAGCTCCTCCAAGCTGGATTTTTCGCCTGGTGAGCGGCGTTCGACGAGCACGACGCGCATGGGCACCATTTAAACTGTGTCGGCGAAAACAAAAAAGGATTGGTTAAGCTACGACTGGGTTCAGTTTTCACAATTAATTAATATTGATGACCTCAATTTCCACTGAAAACTTAAAAGCACCTCAACCGAGTATTCCAAGGAGAGATAAAATTGCCGGATGCAGCCAAAACCAAGGAACCGAGGACCAGCGCTTTTGACGAGGGCTACGTCACGGATTACATACACAGCTTGGAGCACCGCATCCACGATTTGGAGCATGAAAAACGCTCACTCGAGAGCCGGTACCTGCGCATCGAGCGAGAGTTCCGGGGCCTTCAAGCAGAGTTCGACCGCATCCGCGCGCCACCGTTGGTCTCTGCAACCCTGCTCGATGTGCTCGAAGATGGGCGCGCGATCGTTCGGAGCAGTGCCGGGCCACATTTCGTCGTCAACGCGTCACAGTTCATCAAGCCCGAGCAACTCAAGCCGGGCACGCGGGTCGCACTCAACCAGCGAAACTTCAGCATAATGGAGGTGCTGCCCTCGAGGAAGGACCCGCTCGTGCTCGGGATGGAGATCGAGGAGGCGCCCGATGTGAGCTACGGCGATGTCGGCGGACTGGAGGACCAGATTCAGGAAATTCGGGAGAGCGTTGAACTCCCCATGCTCAAGCCGGAGCTTTTCAAGAAGGTGGGGATCGAGCCGCCCAAAGGGGTGCTCCTCTACGGCGCCACGGGGACGGGGAAAACCCTCCTCGCCCGAGCGGTCGCCCACGAAACCCGTGCGACGTTCACCCGCGTGATAGGCTCCGAGCTCGTGCAGAAATACATCGGCGAAGGGGCCCGGATGGTGCGCGAGATGTTCGAACTTGCCCGGGAGAAGGCGCCCTCAATCGTCTTCATCGATGAGCTGGACGCGATCGGGGCCCGCCGCCTCGATACCTCGACTAGCGGCGACCGCGAGGTTCACCGCACCCTCGTGCAGTTGCTGGCGGAGGTGGATGGATTTGACCCCAGAGGCGATGTCAAAATCTTGGCCGCGACCAATCGCCCGGACATCCTCGATCCAGCGTTGCTCCGTCCCGGACGCTTCGATAGGCTCATTTATTTCCCGCTGCCCGACGAGAAGGCGCGAGTTGTGATCTTCAAAATTCACGCGAAGGGGATGAACCTCGCGAAAAATGTGGACGTGAAGGAGCTCGTGAATCGGACCGATCGAGCGACCGGTGCCGATATCAAGGCCATCTGCACCGAGGCCGGCATGTTCGCAATCCGCGATGGACGGGAGCGGGTCGAACGAGGGGATTTCGATCGAGCTATCGCGAAAGTCTTGCCCCCTATCAGAGTACCCGAAATCTCGAAACCGGAGAAGATGTTCGGCTACTAATTGCCACAGTTACGCTCAAGGAGTCTAATGCCTACGCCACCTGTTAGAAAGGATTATACTTTCCCTGTTTAAAAATAAAAGTGGCACGGATGATGTCATGACATCGTCTGAGCTTCGGCGATGATACTGATGATGGGCGAACTGACGTGCCATCATTAAATTAAAAAATGGTCTTGGTATGCCGTCTTCCACGTCCACGAGGACAAGAGGCTACCGGTATTTTTCTCCTCATTTTATCTTCGGTTTTACCTTTGGCACCTTCGCCAACGCTTCCTTCACTAATTTAGGGGAGTACTCGTAGTCGATGAGCTTACCGTGCAGGTAGGCATCGTAAGCCCCCAAGTCGAAGTGTCCGTGCCCGCTGTTTGCGAAGAAAATGACTTTTTCCTCACCTGTCTTTTTGCACCGCAGCGCCTCATCTATCGTTGCTTTCACGCAGTGTGCGGTTTCAGGGGCTATGATGAAACCCTCAGCTTTGGCGAATGTTAGCGCCGCCTTGAACACTTCGTTCTGGTGATAGGCAACAGCTTCCATGACTCCCTCCTTCACCAACTTGCACATCGAAGGCGCGTCACCGTGATAGCGGAGCCCGCCGGCGTGGATCGGTGGGGGAACAAACTCATGACCGAGTGTGTACATCATCAAGAGTGGTGTCATCTTAGCCGTGTCTCCATGGTCATACATATAAGGTCCTTTCGTCAGCGTCGGGCACGCCTTTGGTTCACATGCCACGACCCTTAGGTCTGGCTTCTTCCCCTTGAGTTTGTCACCGACGAATGGGTAACAAGCCCCAGCGAAGTTGCTCCCCCCTCCAACGCACCCGAACATGACATCGGGGTAATCCCCAGCGAGCTCGAATTGCTTCTTGCACTCGAGGCCGTTAACCGTTTGGTGGAGGAGTACGTAATTGAGCACACTGCCGAGAGAGTACTTGGTGTCCTCGTGTGTCGCGGCATCCTCGATTGCCTCGGAAATCGCGATGCCCAAGCTTCCAGGGCACTTCGGGTCTTTTTTCAACATTGCCTTCCCGAACTTCGTGCGCTCGCTCGGGCTCGGGATGCACTTGGCCCCCCAGCTCTCCATTAGGATGCGGCGATAGGGCTTCTGCTCGTAGCTGACTTTGACCATGTAAATCATGCACTTCAAATCGAACAAGAGCGTGCCGAAGGCCAATGCACTTCCCCACTGTCCCGCTCCGGTTTCCGTGGTTATTCGCTCGACTCCCTCCTTCTTGTTGTAATAGGCTTGGGCCACAGCCGTGTTCGGCTTATGGCTTCCAGGCGGGCTCACACCCTCCCATTTATAGTAAATTTTGGCTGGAGTTTTCAGGAGCTTCTCCAACCTCGTTGCCCTGTAAAGGGGGGTAGGTCTCCAAAGCCTGTAAATATCTCGGACCTCCTCAGGGATGGGGATCCATCTCTCGGTGCTGACCTCTTGCTTGATCAGCTCCATCGGGAAAATCGGGGCGAGATCCTCGGGCTTTATCGGCTCCCCGTTAGGTTTTATGGGTGGATCGAGGGGCGTCGGGAGGTCAGCTTGGATGTTGTACCATGCCTTGGGGATCTCTTCCTCATCGAGCAGGAATTTCGTTTGAGTCATCCCCTCACCATTTCCTCACTTTTCTCATCATAATACTATTTAAAAGCTTTTTAGCACAATTTTGTACATTTTGGGGGGCTAAAAATCCCTGCTCGCATTCGGCGCATATTTCCTCATTTGGTACGTGCCGATTCTTTTTTAGCCAACGAGCGCAGGAACTCGTGCGTTCGGGTACCCAGCCCCAGCGTCTCGACTTTGAGGAGGTCTTCGGGCTCGTCGATGTCGAGGGCGACGGTTGGGGAACGATACACTCGTGGCTTTACCCCGACCTGGGTAGCTTCCTTCACGTGCAGCGGAAAACTTTCCCCCCCGAATCTGAGGTTGATGAGGTCAGGTGGGCGTAGGAAGAGAGCGTTGGTGCCCTTGGCCTTCGAGGGGGCTATCACGACATCCTTTGGTGCGGATGCCATCGCGATGAGATTTTCGACATCGGCATTTTTCAGGAGCGGCAGATCGGCGGGCAGGATCAGCACCGAGTCCACACCATTAGAAATTGTGTGGAGAATCGCAAGCTTCAACGCTTCGTTCAGCCCCAAGTCCGGCTCGGCGACGCCCTCGGCACCGTGGAGGCGAGCAAAACTCAGCACCCTCTCGTCAGGTGAAACGACAATGGCGCTGGCGATGGAGGGCGCTCGGTGCACCGCCCCCAGCACATCCGCTAGCATGGAAAGCACGAGCCGTTGCCGTTGCTCGAGAGTCAGGCTCGGGCTCAGGCTCGACTTCGCTTCGCTCAGGCGCTTGACCGGGATAATCGCCCAGGTCGGCATGTAAATCAAACACATTTATGGCACCGCACATCTTTATGATGGTATTTAGATGAACTCCAACCCCCGGTTCGGACGGGAGGCCAGCTATTCTCGCAACGTCTTCTTACCCATCACAAACTTATGTCGCAACCGCTGCTCTTACTGTGGTTTCCGACGCGACCCCAACGATGGTGCTTGGTTCATGTCTCCCGACGAGGTCCTTGAACTCGCCGAGCGAGCGAAGACGGCTGGCTGCTCGGAGGTTCTACTCACGCTTGGGGAACAACCAGAGGTTCATGCTGAGGCTAAACGAATGCTCGAGGAATTTGGTTATAAAAACACGATTGATTACCTCGAGAATCTCTGCAAACGCATTTTGGAGCTGGGCTTGCTTCCCCACACCAACGCCGGCTTGCTTGAGGAGCGAGAGCTACGACGCCTGCGGCGCTACAACGCGAGCATGGGGCTGATGCTCGAGTGCGCAACCGAGCTCCCAGCGCACGCACAAAGCCCTGGCAAGGACCCCAAGCTCCGCCTGAAAACCATCAAGGCCGCAGGAAAACTTCGGATTCCTTTCACCACCGGCCTGCTCGTGGGCATTGGGGAGAGTTTCGAGGAGCGGATTCGATCGCTGCTGGCCCTTCGGGAGCTACACGAGCGCTATGGCCACATCCAGGAGATTATCATCCAGCCATTCGAACCTAAGCCTGGCACCCCCATGGGGAACCACCCACGACCAAGCGAGCCAGAGCTCCTCACGACCGTCGCCCTCGCGCGCTCTATCATACCAGACATGAACCTGCAGGTGCCGCCGAACCTCCTAGCGAACGTTCGCCATCTCTTGCTGGCCGGGGCTAACGATCTCGGCGGGATCTCACCGGTGACGCCAGATTTCATCAACCCGGAACACCCCTGGCCGAGCGTCGCAGAGCTTCGAGCCGCGATCGAGCGCGCTGGATTTGTGCCGCGCGAGCGTTTGCCAATCTACCCGCGCTACGCGAGAGATGAGAGATTCATGTCGAAGGAGGTTAGAGAGCGTGTCCTCGAGCTTGCTGACGAGGATGGATATCGCGCCTGCTGAGCCGGAGTTCGGAGAAATTTTGCAACGAGCGCTGGCTGGCGAGGAGCTGAGCGTGGCCGAGGGCGAACGGTTGCTTCAAGCCGAAGGCGAAGAGCTCGGCGCGTTGGTTCGGGCGGCTGACGAGGTGAGGCGGCACAAGGTTGGAGACATCGTGACTTATGTTGTGAATCGAAATTTAAACTTCACTAACGTCTGCATGGGCACCTGTAAATTCTGTGCTTTTAGACGTTCACCAGGGGCTCCCGACGCGTATGTGCTCACGCTCGAGCAGATAGCAGCGAAGGTTCGAGAAGCGTTCGCGTTTGGGGCAACCGAGGTCTGCGTGCAGGGCGGCTTGCACCCCGAGTTTGGTTTGGAAAATTACCTCTCCATGCTTCGGACCATCAGAAAAATCTCGTCAACCATTCACATCCACGCATTCTCCCCCGCCGAGCTCGACCACATCGCCGGGCAAGAGGGATTACCGATCGAGGAGGTGATTAAAACGCTTCGCGGCGCGGGGCTGAATTCGGTTCCGGGTACTGCAGCTGAAATCCTCGTCGACCGCGTCCGAGGCATCATCTGCCCGAAAAAAATCTCCACGAGCCGGTGGGTCGAAATCATCAAAACCTGCCATCGCTCGGGCCTCCCAACGACCGCGACGATGCTTTACGGCACCGTCGAGACCCCCCGCGAACGGGCAGAACATCTGGCACTCATCCGCGAAATTCAGCACGAGACCTGGGGCTTCACGGAGTTCGTCCCGCTGGCGTTCATGCCCTACAACACCCCGCTTTGGGGAGACGGCGAACGTTCGCCACCGAGCATCGTCGAGAGCTTGCGCGTGCATGCGGTCGCGCGGCTGATGCTGGCGGGGCACATCGATAACATCCAGACGTCTTGGGTGAAGCTCGGGCCGCGGGGGGCGCAGCTCATGCTTTGCGCGGGAGGCAACGACCTCTCGGGAACACTGCTCGAGGAGAACATAACGCGGGCTGCGGGGGGGAGGCTGCAGGCGATGCTGCCCCGGGAGCTCGAGCGACTCATCCGCGAGCTGGGGCGGGTGCCCGTGCAGCGAACGACGACCTACGAGTTACTAAATAGATGAAACAACTCCACGACGAATCCCAGCGAGCGATAGCACTTCGCGCGCGAGCCTAACCCTGGAGGGGGTGTCCGGCATAAGGAGGTCGGCAAGCGCGACCCGAATCCCGAACCTCTCGATGCGTTCGGCCAGTTTCTCGTCCTTCCGGTCAATGAGCATGGCGCTCGCGACCTCCCGGTAAATGCGTGCAACCCCAAGCGGGCTCACCTTATACCCGATCCCCCGCATGAGCTCCCCCGCAGGGCCGCTCACCGCCGCGTCCCCCACGATGGGACTGACCACGATCACCTTCTCCCGATTCCGGAGCAGGGCAACCTTGATCTCCTCGATCGCCATGATGGGGCCGATGCTCGTAACTGGGTTGCTTGGCCCGATGACCACCGCTCGCGATTTATGGATGGCATCGAGCACTCCGGGGGCAGGCTTGGCATTTTCTATCCCCTCGAAGCTCACACCCTTGACCTTGTCCGCCGCACGTCGAACAACCCAGAATTTATGGAAGCTGAGGGTACCCGCTTCGGTTTCGATGCGCGTTTGAAGCTGATCGTCTGACATCGGTATGACGTTCGCCCGCACACCCAAGCTCGTGCAAAGCTCCTTCGTGACATCAGAGAGCGCCTTACCCCGTTTAAGCAACAACGTGCGCCGCAACTTCACCGCCCGGTCCCGATCCCCGATTCGGAGGAGTTCCCTTTCGCCCAAGCGCCTTAGCAACTCATGACAGGTGAAGGTGTCCCCGCGGATGCCGTACCACGTCTCCTCGTTCACGATGCCCGCAAGCGTGTACATCACGGTGTCGAGGTCGGGGGCCACGTGCAATCCTGAAACCTCGACATCCTCGGCGGTGTTTACTATGATTGAGAGATCCTCCGGTTCGAGCAGGCGAGCGATGCCCTGGAGGAGCTTTGGGGTCCCAGTGCCGCCCGAAAGAACCGCTAGCACTCAATCACCTGAACAAATCTTGCTCGGGGGGCCTCACGAGCTCCCGGGCGCTTCTATAGCTTCGATCGTATGATGCGCCCTTCACTACGACGACTGGAGTGCCCTCGCTCGCTTCGCCCATCAGTGAAACCGCTGCCGCAGCTAGGGCATCGGCCGGTGAGATCATCGTTACCTTGAGCTCCTTCCCGTAGAGGTCACGCTTGCCCCGAAGATCCTCCAATGGGTTCATCCCAGCGACTCCAACGGCGACACCCACACAACCCCGCCTGAAGGCCCGCCCCTGGGTGTCGCTCAGGATCACCGCGACATCTACACCCAGCTTGCGCTTTATCGCTTCGCGGATTCTGTCTGCGCTGGCATCCGGGTCATCTGGCAAAATCGTCACGTGCTCAGGGTCAACATTTGAGTGGTCGACTCCCGCGTTCGCACACACGAACCCGTGTTTGGTGCGCGCTATCAGCACGTGGCGCAAGCGCACGATCTCGCTCGACTGCCGCAGGATGACCTCGACCTCCCGCGGGTCCTTGTCGAGCTGCACCGCTATCCGCTCGGCCAGTGGGGATGGTTTAACCTCGCGCAGGTCAACGACGTTGCCCTCGGCCTTCGAGACCACGCTCTGCGCGACAACGAGGACATCACCGTCTTCGAGACGAAGCCCCTGTTTTTGCCTCGCATTCGTGATGAGTTCACCTAGGTCGCCGCCCCGCTTCACGAGGGGCAGGCCCTTGAGCGCGATGAGCTGCACCGAATCACCTAGGAGTATTTTAGCACGTCCGCCTTAAATCCGAAGAGGGTTGAAGTTGAAATTTGGAGTAGAGTTCGTCCCTTACCCGCACGGTGATAGGGTCGCCGATGGGCCCAGAACCAGCTAAAGCTGTGCGATCGATCGCAAAAGCTCTTCTTCTTTAGGGGCGGGCGGCTGTTCCTGCAACCAGATGGGTAGGGTTTTGCCCTGCAACTTGAGCCGCTTGAGCTCCCCCGCTGCCCTAAGCTTCTTCTCCCTCGAGACCTTTCCAATCACATTGATGCCAGGCTTGACCTTTTCAAGTTCGAGCACCTCGAGTTCCCTGAATCTACGCGCGATGTCGAATGCCTCAGAGCCCACCTGCGTTCGGATGAGCACCGTCGACCGGCCGAGGGGAGACCCGACCGCACCCACCGAGATGTCCGCTAGCTCGGCCGCGTAATCGAAACAGACTTTGCAGGGCGAGCAAGCGTACCGCTTCACCGCTTCCAATGCCAGCTCGCGCCTGGGTTTGCGCCTGCGGTAAATGATGAACCGCCCCCGCTTGATGTCGAACTTCACGACCTCGGAGAGTGGAGTGCGGAGTTGCCTCTCGATAACGCCCCTGAACAAGCTCTCGTACTCAAACGCGTGCCCGCAGAACAGCCCTAGGTGGAGCCTGATAGCCTCGCTCAGGCGGCGGTTGGTGAGCTTCGAGAGCACGAACCTGCGCGAGGCGGCGATCTGGCAGGGGGTGCCCACAATCGCCACGCGCGAGCAGTAGTGAAGGTCGACCGCGTCCTTTAACCCCAAGAAGAGCGGGCCCCTCGCGTACTTAATGCCCGCGCAGGCGATGAGCTCCTCGCGGGTCGTCGCAACCTTGGGGAAGGGCTGCCACGGCAGGGCCCCCACGCCCATCACGACGGCGCCATCGATGAATCCGTCCTCAAGGAGCGATGCCAAGAGGGAGGTGACCGCCCCACCATCTTGGGCACGCGCCTTGATATCGGAGGACCTCGCCTCGACCGAAAGCGCCTGCCGATAGATGCCGAGCACCTCCTCATCCGATGACCTCCTCCCGAAAATTTTTCGCTTGAGCCCCCTCTGGTCGATCACCTGCGGGCACTCCTCATAACATATGCCGCAGTTCATGCACGCCTTTTTTAAGGCCGGCGTTTCCCCCTCCATCGCGAGGGACTCGTATGGGCACGAGGCGACACATGCCCCGCAGGCTAGACAGTAACCTGGGGTCGTCACTTCCTTTATGAGGTCGTTAAATAGTTTGACCATCTTTACCGTCTCGAGTGGCCATATCGCTCGGGATCGTAAAAAGGCCAGCCCACGACTTCGGCCGAGCGAGGCTTGCCACGAATCTCCACCGAAATCTTCTCCCCAAGCTTGAGTTCCGGTGCCGCATAGCCCATCGCTATCCCGACCTTGAGAAGCGGCGAGAATGTGCCAGAGCTGACGAAGCCGACCTCTCGACCATCTTTAAACAATTTGTACCCCTGCCTCGGAACCCCCGCCTCAAGCATCCGAAGCCCTGTGCGGGCGCGCTTGAGCCCAGCCTTTTTTTGCTCGAGCAGGCGTTCGCGACCGATGAATTCACCCTTCTCGAACTTGACCACGAAGTCGATTCGCGCCTCCAAAGGGGTGATCTGTTCGGTCAGCTCGTGGTCGTAAAGACACAGCCCAGCTTCAAGGCGTGTAGTATCGCGTGCACCCAATCCACAAGGTTTGATTCCGAGCCTCTCGCCAGCTTGCAGCAAAGCATTGTAAAGTTTTTCACCTCGTGCGGGATTTGAAGCTGGCTCATCGGTTATGAAGAGTTCGAACCCGTCCTCGCCCGTGTAACCACTCCTGCTCACGAGCACTTGGATCCCGGCGGCTTCCATGGGGGCGGCCTTGAACCGCTTGAGTTGCGGGAGCTCGAACCCCGTGAGCTGCTGGAGAACTTCCTGAGCTCGGGGCCCCTGCAGCGCCAGCAGGATCGTGCTCATCGTGATGTCCTTCACCTCAACCTTCTCGCCCGCGTGCCGAGTTAGCCAAGTGCCGATCTTCTCCACGTTGATAGCGTTGCACACCATCATGAATTCCTGCTCACCCAAGTGATAGACGAGCCCATCATCTTTCGTGCCGCCGCGTTCGTTCAATATCGTGGAGTAATGAGCGCCCCCGATTTTGAGTTTGAAAACATCGTTCGAGGTCACGTGCTGGAGGAAGGCCGTGGCACCCTCCCCCGTCACGCGAAACTCACCCATGTGACTGACATCGAAAACCCCGACCGCATTGCGGACCGCGAGGTGCTCCTCGGCAACGCTCGTATATTTGATCGGCATCTCCCAGCCGGCGAACGGCACGAACTCTGCGCCCAAGGAGCGGTGAACTTGGGCTAGGTGCAGCTGCTTCATCTCAGGCCCAGTTAGCGATGGTGAATAGAAAACTTAAAGTTTGTGAGCTTAGCTCGTGACAACGTGTTCGCATTCACCCACGGGACGACTTCCTTGACGAATCCGCAGCGCTTACACTTGAGAACCACCTTCAGGTTAAGCCCCACGACAAAGTCGAAGTCCGTTCCCAAGCACACCGGGCACGGGTTGCCACCGCTCTCTGGGAAATCGCCTGAAACCTCCCCGATTAGACCCCTGACGTTTCTGGGGCGACTGAACATCGCTCCTTCCGACCATCTCCTCAACCTGTCACCCCCACGCCTTTGAGTGGAGGTTGTTTATATGGGGGAAAATTTGCGTCAAAGCTTTATTCGCGCTGCCCGAGTTCTAGCCGAGCGTGGACGCGTGGCGAAAGCCGTGCTGGGTAAGGTGGAGGTCGGTGGGGGTAGACCCGTAGCGATAATTTATACCCTCAACCTGAGCCCCGACACCTTTTTTAAGGGCTCGATCGTCCGAAGCGAGCGAGAAGCTGTTGGGAGGGCCTCGAAGGCGCTCGAGGATGGCGCCCACATCATCGACGTGGGGGCGATGAGCACGGGGGCGAAGTCGAAGCCGATTCCGCCCCAACGGGAAAGGCGCGAGTTAATCCCGGTGATCAGAGCCCTAGCTCGCGAGTTCGATACCCCCATCTCGGCCGACACCCAGCGGGCGGAAGTAGCAGACGCAGCCATCGGTGCCGGGGCAACGGTGATTAACGACATCAGCGGGCTCAAGTCTGACCCCAAGATGGCGGGAGTCATCGCTGGCGCTGGCTGCTCGACCCTGCTGATGGCGACAAAGCACGCGCCCGGAGACGTTTACGAAATCAACGAGATCCGCCGAGCCCTCCGAGGGAGCTTGCGCATATGCCGCGAGCATGGCATCCCCCCCAGAAAAGTCGTCATTGACCCGGCCATCGGCTACTGGCCGGCCAGGCTCGAGCGCCTGGGGGAGCGCGCGAACGAGCCGTGTGGAAAACGAGCTTACCCAGCCGCAACCTTTTTCGATTTGCGAATCCTAGCTGAGCTCGGGAGGCTGAAGGAGTTGAACCGTCCGATCTGCGTCGGGATCTCGAGGAAGACTTTCGTCGGAAAAGTGCTCGACTTGCCCGACCCGGCCGACCGCCTCGTGGGCTCGCTCGCCGCGACTGCGATAGCGGTGCTCAATGGCGCGAGCGTGGTTCGAACCCACGATGTGCTGGAAACCCTCCAAGCCATTCGGGTGGCCGAAGCGATTCGAGATGCAGGAGGGGGGAAATGAGGGTCCTCGGCCTCAGCATGCCGCTGGTCAAGCCGGGCGACGATCTGGGCAAGCTCATCGTACGAGCATCGGAGCAGGCGGGCGGCCTTCGAAACGGAGATGTCCTTGTGGTCGCCTCGAAAGCAGTCGCGACCGCACAGGGTCGGATACGGGAGCTCGCGAGGGTCCGTCCGTCGGCGCGCGCCCGAAAGCTCGCGACTCAAGCCGGCCTCGAACCGGAGTTCGTCGCGCTCGTGCTGAGGGAAGGGGGACGTGTGGTGCGGGCGGCCAAGGGGGTAATCCTGACGCTCAAGGGGGGAGTGCTTTGCGCAAACGCGGGGGTCGACAGCTCGAACGCCCCGCTAGGCCACATCGTGCTCATGCCCGCTAAGCCGAACCAAGCCGCACAAGTGCTGCGGCAAGCAATCGCGCGGCGGACGAACGCTAGGGTTGGGGTGATAATCGTCGACAGCAACGTCAAGCCCCTTCGCCTGGGCACGGTTGGTCAGACCATAGGGGTGGCGGGGCTCGAGCCCGTCGTCGATTGCAGGGGGCAGCACGACCTCTACGGCAAGCCGCTGCGCATTACCTTTCGGGCGCTCGCGGACCAGCTGGCCACCGCCGCGCAGCTCGTGATGGGGGAGGCCGCGGAGAGGGTTCCCGTGGTCATCGTGCGGGGGGTTGGAGTTGAACTCGCCGAGCGACCGAAGCACTCACCGAAGATCTCGCCCAAGCGGTGCATTTACTTCAACGGCCTGAAACTTTCAAGGGAATCTTAGTGGTGGGCCCGCGGGGATTCGAACTGCCCTCTCGGTGGTTTTAATAGGAAAATACGTGACGTAAAGATGGTGGAAAGATGATGAAAAAATTCAACATAGTTGTAGAAAGGGACGAGGACGGTTATTACGTGGGCTCTGTGCCGGAGTTGCCCGGATGTCACACTCAAGCAAGAACTTTGGATGAGTTAAGAACGCGCATAGAAGAAGCAATCAAGTTATATCTAGAAGTTGAAAAGGGAGCCGCCGATGTCACGACTGAATTTATCGGCGTACAAGTAGTAGAGGTATCAGTTGGATGAAGCTCAAGCCCGTTGCTTCAGAAACGCTCATAAAAATTCTAGAAAAGATAGGATTCACGAGGGTAAGGCAAAAGGGTAGTCATATATTTTTAAAACATTCTGATGGAAGAGCAACGGTGGTGCCAGTTCACAAGGGAGAGGAAATCGGGCGCGGTTTATTAAGGAAGATAATCAAAGACGCCAAACTTACGAGGGAAGAATTTCTAAAACTTCTCGAAGAACTCTAAACGATAGTTTTTAGAGTGGTGGGCCCGCGGGGATTCGAACCCCAGTTTTCACCGAACCCAGACACCTTGTGAGGGTGATGTTTGTTAGGGAAGGAAGAAATCCCTTACCCTCTTAACCACTGGACCACGGGCCCGAGTAAAATTTGGTGGCTCGATATTAAACTTTTAGAATTGAACTTTTGGGGCAAGGGGGGCTACGTGAGTTCGGGAATCGCGGCTGGGTTTCATTTCTCCAATCGCTCTAGAACTTTCTCGAGTCTCGCTAGCATCTCCCGCTTCAGCCCGATGAAGACTCCGCCGGGCTTGCCGCTCACGAAGGTCGCCTCATTCGGCTTGATGATCTCGTTTAGAATCGGCGCTTCTATGTCGATGTGGGGTATTTTGGAACGTGTGGCCGGGTCGCGCTTGTGGATATAGACCCGCGCTTTAATCTCTATCTTGCTCTTGGCAGGTCCGGTCATGTTAACCCCACCATAATTTATTTATGTTCATATAATTTAGTGTAATCAGGTGACAGCTTGGGAGGTTACCTGTTACCCTACGCCTCCAGCTACCATGCCACCAAGCCTTGGGGTGGAGGTTGTTTATTTAGGGGAAAATAATGGCTGAAATAAGAAAATAATTCTATCCAATCTCAACCGTCGCTTCGTCCGCATCCACTACTAGCTTATCGCCTGTCTTGATTTTGTCGATGTCAATCCCGTCAACACAGGGTATCCCCGCCAAGATGACCCCCGTCGCCACAATCGTCTCGGTTTCCTTATTCACGATTGCAGCAGGGGCAACCCCATTTTTCTTCAAACCATAAATCACATATGACCCAACCGTGGAGCCCTTCCCTTGGGGGAAGACCAAGATTTTATCCTTCACCGACTTGCCCTCGAGCTCGTGTCCCTTCTCGATGACGACCCCGGTCTTCGCGTCTATCCCGCCGTAAAACCCTATTGGCTCCCTCGAAACTATTGCCTCGCCTTTCGCTTTCCCCGGACTAATCATTCGACCCTTCATTCCAACACCCTTTCCAGCAGATCGTCGATGTTGCCGAAAACGACCTCTTGCTTGCAGAAGCCCGGCAGATAATTCGCGGCCTTGCCGGAGTTGACGCCCGTCGTCTTATATCCCATTCGCTCAATCGGCGAGACGACCATGCAGGTGTCGGCGACCACCTTGCCCCCTGCCTTTTCTATTACCTCGGTGAAGCCCATTCGGTTCGCAGCCTCCCGCATGACACGAGAGGTGCAGATCCAGACCGGTTTCTTGAGCCGCTTCCCATCCAGCTTGCCGGCGAGCGAGGCGATCTCTCGGAGGGATGCGTGGGGGCACCCAAAAATAATTATGTCCGGGTCCTTTCCGGTGTTCAGCTTACCATAGGTCTCTTTCAATTCTTTTTCACCGACCTCGATGGTCTCAAGCCCTTTGGGGTCCATGAGGTGCGCTTCTGGCGTCAGATTTTCGACGTGATACAACGCCACCGCTCCTGACGCCGCCATGGCTGCACCCAGCGCCTTCAATTGATCCGTGTTCGCGCCCTCAATCCCCCTGAAATACGGAATTCCCTTTTTGACCTGCTTTCCCACGTAATATCCCAAGGCTCCAAAATCGGAGTTAAATTTCAGGTCGGCACCGACTTTCACGACAACGTTTGGCTTTCTGTTTTCATCGAGGTGTAAACCGTAGTTAGGGGTCACCCCGCAGAGGGCAGCTGCGAGGGCGGATGGTCCCCCCTCCCGATTTGTTCGCGCACCAATCACGGAGTTTGCGAATGAAACGGCGGAGGACTCCGACCACGCTATGTGCTCCCCAAAGCGCGGGAGGTTGCCCGCGAGGTAGGGGGTGCAAGTCGCCGTTGTTATTATCCCCATTTTTTTGAATGCCTCCATTATCCTCATCTGCTTCTCGGCGAAATCCTCGGGAAAGCCCAAGCCCTTCCAATTTTCCAGGTCCATTCCGGGTGGATTCAGGTAGGTTAGGACCCGGACCTTCGCCCCCTTGCCTGCGTAGTCCTCCAGAAATCCTAGTCCCGGGTCGCCGATCGATTTGTAGGAAACCCCAGCAACCTGAACCGAGCCCACGGGGATCATTCGATCGGCGCCGTAGATGTCGCCCAGGCGCACGAGCAAACGGGACATCCGCTCAATGACTTCGCCTTGCTCCCCACTCAGCATCCGTTCCTGTTCTTTCGTCAGGTGCACGCGATCACGCCAAGTAATCCTTAACGTCCAATTTCAAGGTGAGTTCCGGCTTCTTGAACTCCTTCAAATCTCGCCCTGCGGGTATGGTCAGGTCAAAGCCCATCTTGGTCGTTTCCCTCGTCTCAAGGTCTGAGGAGGGATCGAGCGAGGAGCCCTTTTCGCGCTTGACCACTAGGTCTCGATCGCCTTGAAATCGTGTTGCCATCGCCCACTCTATTTCGCCCTGGTTGTGGATGTCGATATCATCGTCCACCACCCACACATGCTTCAGAGATTTGTGTCCTTTGAACGCCGCTTCAATTGCCTTTCGCCCATCGTCCGGGTTCTTCTTCTTTATGCTCACGATCGCGTGCAGCCAAGAGCAGCCCCCGGGGGTAATTAGCACGTCCTTACACTCGCAGACCTTGCTGACCTCGCGGAATATCATGGGTTCGCGTGGCATCCCCATCAGGAACTTGTGCTCGAGGCCGCCTGGGAGCAACGCGTGGTAAATGGGATTCTTTTTTGCGAATATCTTTTTTATTTTTGCCACCCGCTGCTTTCTCACGATGTCCGGCGTCTCCGTCAGGTCAAGGAAAGGTCCCTCGTCGTGCATTTCACCGGTCATTTCGGCTATCATGATTATTTCAGATTTCGGAACCTTGTGCCCCCCGAGTTCAATCAAACTTGTTTCCGCCAAAGCGTTCGCTATGCTCAGCTCACTTTTCCCGAGTTCTGTGGAGACTGCGGAGGCCACCGAAACCGGCATGGAGTTCCCTATGCAGACCGCGAACTCCTTATTTCCCCGCTTCAGAAATTCATCGAAATGCCTAGGCAATATCCTTATCACAACCTTGTCTTTTCCTATTGTCATAATCCGATGATACGAAGCGTTGAGGCCGAACTCGGGGTCACTCGCCACGACAACACCCGAGGAGATGTAGGGCCCACCATCCAACGGGTAGTGGGTGAGTATCGGGAGCTTTGTAAGGTCAACATCGATTTCTTCGTAACCTTTTGCGTCCGCCACCTTGGGCTCCTTCGGGTGATCAACGGCCACTGCCAGCTTGCTTATGATTTCGCCTTGCTCGATACCCAATCCCAGCGCGATTAACTCCCTCGATGAGCAGATGTTCGCTACCACGGGCATCGAAGATCCTTTGACTTGCTCGAACAGGATTGGCTTCCCGTCAAGCATCTTCATCAGGGTTGCCATCTCGTATTTGGCATCAACGGGGCGCTTGATCCTCACCAAAAGACCCCGCTTATCCAACCTATCGACGAACTCTCGCATGTTCATGGAATCACCATATCTTCGTCCTCAAAACCTCAAAGCCCTCCTTTCCCATCGCCTTCGCTACCTTTTCCTGTAAGTCTTTTCCCGGGGTGAGCGCGACCATGTTTCCCCCGAGGCCCCCTCCGGTCATCTTTGCCCCGAAGGCCCCCTGCTCTCTCGCCAGAGCAACCAAGAAGTCGAGCTCCTTGCACGAAACTTCGATCTCCTGCAGCAACCTATGATTTTCATCCATCAATTTCCCAACTGCCTTCATGTCATAACCCTCGAGCGCTTTTCGAGCCTTGTATGCCAAGCCCTCCGCCTCTTTAAATAATTTGCCATATTTTTCCGGATATTTTTCCTTCCGCTCGCGAACCCCTGCGACCGCGGCTTTCGTGTCGGCGACGAGCCCCGTGTTCCCCATCACGATTTCGATGGGGCGCTCTATTTTCATCCGCTCGATCACGTTCGGGGTTCCTCTCACGAACCAGATCAATCCCCCGTAGGTCGCCGCGGTGTTGTCGATTCCAGAGGGGGTCCCATGATACCCCTTCTCGCCCTCGTAAGCGAGCTCGTTGATTCGATCGTCCGAAAACCCCAAGTTGAACTCATCTGACAAGGCTCGTGCGATTGCCGTGCAAGAGGCGGCGCTCGCCCCGATCCCGCTCGCCGCAACCAAGCTTCCCCCGAGGGTAATTTTGATTGGGTCTCGTGTTGTGTCGATTCCAGCGGCTTTTAAAATTCTTTCCATTGAGTCCTTTTGCTGCTCGAACTTTTCCTCCTTGTACCCGGGCGTGGCTTCCCTTCGGTCATCTATGGTCCAGCCCGTGCCCTCGGATGGTTCCACGGTTGCGGTGGTGGCTCGGTCAATAGCTGATACGATCGAGGGTATGCCATAAACCGTGAAGTGCTCGTTAAACAGAATCACCTTCCCAAATCCGCTGCCTTTTCCCATAATCGGTCCCACGCTTGCGCCAAATTTTATCAATAGCATTTCGGTGAGCACCTATTTAACTTTTGGACGAATATCTCATGGGATTAAATGGAGCTGTTGACCGCGAACACTGGGAGTTACCCACGGATAGGTAATCGTCCCGAACAGCAACGTCACCGCCAGGCTTACGCGCAGTGGGAGCGGAGCGAGATTTCAAGCGAGGAGTTCGAGCGCGTTCAGGATGAAGTTACTAGAGAGGTCATCGAGGAACAGGTGCGGGCGGGGCTCGACATGGTCACCGACGGGCAGGTGCGTTGGTACGACCCCATCTCCCACTTCACGCGAAAACTTGAGGGATGCGAGATCAACGGGTTGCTCCGATTTTTCGACACGAACTCTTACTTCCGCCAGCCCGTGGTGGTCAACGAGGTGCGGCGGCCCGAGCCCGTGATCAAGGGGGAGTTCCTTTTTGCGAAGAAGGTCTCGTCGGCGCCTGTGAAACCGGTTGTGAGCGGTCCTTACACGCTTGCAAAGCTCTCGATCAACCGACGTGGGGTGGGGTTAGCCGAGCTCGTGCGTGAGTTCGCCAAAGCTATAGCGCAGGAGGTGAGCGAGCTCGCGGAGGCGGGGGCTGAACTCATTCAAATCGATGAACCGGCGATCCTGAAAAACCAAAACGAATTTGGGCTCCTCAAAAATGCCCTCGAAGAGGTGGCTGCCAGCAAGGGCAAGGCGAAACTCGCTCTCTACACATATTTCGGTGATGCCGCACCCCTATACAACAAACTCATAAAACTACCGGTCGATGCGGTTGGGTTTGACTTCACCTACAGCCCGGGGTTGCCGAAGCTAATCGCGAGGCTCGGTTGCGAGAAGGAACTCGGCCTCGGGCTCATCGACGGGCGAAACACCAAGCTCGAAAGCGAGCGAGAAGTGATCGAGGTGTTAAAGCTCATCGCACCTGCCATCGGAAGCAAACGCGTGTACCTCAACCCATCCTGTGGGTTGGGCGAGTACCTACCACGTAGGGTTGCATTTGAGAAGCTCAAGAATATGGTCGCGATCGCGGAGGGAGCAAGGGGGCTGATCTGATGAATGAGAAGTTGAAAAAACGTGGCCTCAAGCTACCGTTGCTGCCGACGACGACTGTAGGAAGTTTCCCAAAGCCTCCGTACCTGCTCGACGCGAGGCGCAAGTTCAGACGAGGATTCTTGGAAGACACCAATCAACTCCGTAAGCTTGAGGAGCAAGCGACGCGCGAGTGGATCGCACTTCAGGAAGAGATTGGGCTGGACGTGCTCGTTGATGGGGAAATGTACCGCGGGGATATGGCGACCTACTTCGCGCAGAACCTAGAGGGATTCAAAATCAGTGGACTCGTTCGCTCCTACGGCAACCGCTATTATCGAAAACCGATCATCGTTGGTGAAGTGCGATGGCGGGGGCAGATAACCGTCGAGTGGTGGAAGTTCACCCAGGGGCTTGCGAAAAAACCCGTTAAGGGGATGGTCACGGGGCCCTACACGATGATGGACTGGTCGTTCAACGAGCACTACCCGAGCCGGCGCGAGGCGTGCCTAGCACTCGCAAAAGCCCTTCACGAGGAGGTTAAAGCGTTGGCTAAAGCGGGGGTGAAGATAATTCAAATCGATGAACCCGCCATTTCCGCTAGACCCGAGGAGCTCCCCGAGTTCGCGATCGAGGCGATGCGGACGGTCACTCGAGGTGTCGACGCATATTTTATCAGCCACATCTGCTACGGCGCCTTCGAGTTCATCTACCCGGGGATGCTCGAGCTGCCCGTGGAAAACTTCGACCTCGAGATGTCGAACTCGGAGCTTGACCTGATCGAGCTTTTCCGTGAGCACCCGTTCAGCAAGGACCTCTCGTTCGGGGTGGTCGACGTTCACTCGCACGTGGTCGAGGATGCTGCAACGGTGAAGCGGCGCATCCAGCAAGCGCTTGAAGTTTTGAAACCTGAGCAGCTCTGGGTCGACCCAGACTGCGGGCTCAAGACGCGGACGCGGGAGGAGACGGTGAACAAACTCAAAGCGATAGTGAAAGCTACCCAAGAGATAAGAGCACAACTGAGACAAAGGGAGAGCGAGGGAACCGCAAAATGAAAAACCGAGTGATTATCCTAATCGCGTTAGTGCTCTTGATATCAGTGTTTGGTGGCCTCTACTTCTACATGACCCCCCAAGCAGAACCACAACCGTTACCTTTTCAGACAAACCAGTACACGACTTTTCGCGTCGATGAGAATGGAAATGCTAGCGTGGAGTGGATTTATGAAGTTCCCCCATCCGATTTTGCAGATTACACGAGGCTGGGGATTGTAGGCGGGACAGTTGGAGGGGTTCCTGTTCGTGGGATAGGAGTTGAAAATGCAAAACTGCTTTATTTAGCATCTGTGCGGAGCTCGCATGCTGAGTATGGCATTGAGATGGAAAATGTCAGCTGTGATATCGTGGGACTCGATGAAAGTGAAACATTCAAGGTGACAATGACATGGAAAACTCCCCACTTAGCTTACAGGCACGACAACAAGTGGAGAATCCAGTTTCAGCCCGTCGATAACGAAAGTTTTGTTCAAGACTACATAAACAATGTAAAGAGCCTCCAAAGCACGCTTTCCGTAATCTCCCAAATATACGCTGGGGACCAACTCAACTTGATTTCGAAAACATCCTTCATCCTGCCGAGTGAAGCAAATATTGCCAATGAGAGCGAATTGCTAAGCCTTGGCACTCAGAGCATCGATTACGGGGGTGGAACCACAGAAAATAGCGTCACCTACATCCAGGAAATCGAGGGGATGCCAATGGTGTTGATGGAAGGCCACGCCCTAGTCACGCCTCAATTAATCACGATCACGCAGGAAGAGTTTTTAGAAACCTTACAGTTTTGTCCGATAGACTATACTGAAATTCCCTTAACTTATGGATTCGAGGGCTCGACAAGTTGGGCAACCCTAAACATGAAATTTGGGCGGGAGCGGGAGGAATACTCTGTTTCTTTTGACGGACTAGAGTTCAACGTCACGCCCTATCAGCTACTTTATTACTCTGCCAAAGAAGTCGTGATTTTAGCCGAGAACAGCGACGAACCCCTTTTATCAGGCACCCAGCCAATTTCAGTTCTCCCCCCAGAAAACGAAAATGGTGAGTGGGATGCTTTTTTGAAAATATTGATGAAAGACGACTATGTCACCTTGGCCCGGGATGTCCATGACCAAATAACGTCGACAGGGAAAGCGCCGGGAGCGATTAACAGCTCAATCGGGACGCTTAGGTGTAGGGATGCGCTATTCACTTTCCTAAGAATAATTTCATTTTACCACGAGCATGGGGAGTTGCCCGACAATGTGGTGTTTGCTCCCACACCTATGGGCAATCTAACTCGAGATGGTGCTGAAATTCCGGCAAATCACGTGTACTTTTTGCTTGGCACCCAGTACGCGATCACAGACACGCCTCGAGTGAACCAAATCGTGTCGGATATCCGCGGAATGGACTATAGTGATGCTGAGGTTGCCGAAGAGCTCTGCGAATGGGTTTACGGAAACATCACATACCCCATCCCACTCACCCTCGGCTACTTCACATCCGAGGAAATTCTGGATACGAGAGAAGGGAAGTGCTTGGATAAAGCCAACCTATACCTTGCCCTCACAAGGACCGCTGATATACCTGCAAAAAATGTGAGCGGGTTCTTGATTTTCGAACAAGTAACTTATCCATTCCTTGAAATCGCTGGGATAACGCCAGATGGGCGCTACATAGTCGGTCATGCTTGGACAGAAGTGTATCTCCCCTCAGAAGATTGGGTTTTTGCGGACCCAACCTGGAATGCCTTTCGAGCACCCACGCACGAGAGCTATACTTACTCGCGCGTTGAAGAAACATGGCAAGAAGTACTCGCTTCTTATGAAACCACATACGGGGAACTCATTTGAACCAACCAGCATCATAGGTTGATGATATGCGTTGGAAATTCTGGCGCCCTTGGTATGACGACATCGCCCGACGATTGGGGTTGAACCAGGGAGCAGACCGTCGGGCGGCCGAGGGGTTGAACGCACTTCTACCCCAGCCGAACATCGAAGGTTTGAATAACGTCATTCGGGGCCGCGATTGCATCGTCTTCGGAGCTGGGCCCTCCCTCGATGAGGATTTAGCGGGTTTCGAGCGAGCTGGCTACCTAGACAAAGTCCTGATCGCGGCCGATGGTGCAACCTCAGCCGTGCTCGAGTACCGTAACCCTGAAGTCGTTGCCACCGACCTAGATGGCACGATCGAGGACCAGCTCGAGGCTTGGCGACGCGGGGCTTGGCTGGTCATTCATGCCCACGGCGACAACCTTGCCCAAGTATGTAAGATTTTGCCTGAGCTCAAAGAGCGGGTTATCGGCACCACCCAAGTCGAGCCCTTCGGCAAGCTCTTCAACTTCGGGGGGTTCACCGATGGCGATCGTGCAGCCTTTATGGCCCACGAGCTCGGGGCGAGCAAGATCTACCTAGCAGGGATGGACTTGGGCAAAAAAATCGGCAGGTACTCGGGCGACAAGGACTACGAGCGAAAGCTCATCAAACTCAATGTGTGTGGGGAGCTGCTCGCGTGGCTATCCGGCGAACTTGGGGCAAGGGTGATTAACCTGACCAGTCACGGTGAACCCATACCCAACGTGCCGAAGGAGGAGCTGCGATGAATGGTCGAGTGTGGATTTTCTTGACGATGTCTTCACAATTCCTTAATTTTTGTTAGGAAGTCTTCTTGTCTCCTCCACAGTTCGCGTTTTAGGGCCTTGAAACCCCCCTTGATATTTTTCGAGTCGTCGAGTGTACGTATCGCCAAATCGCTAATTTTTTTGGAATTCGCTTCCCTGACATCTATCACCTTATCTCCCTGACCGATGAACTCCATGAAATTGTAATTCTTTGCATCGTAGGCGACATTTACTATTGGAACCCCACTTCCGAACGCTAGCACGGTGGAATGCATCATCATGCCAATGACCAAATCCAATTTGCCATAAATGAATTTCATTTTGTATGGGTTGGGGCTTGTATCCACAACTTTGAGCGGGAATTTTTTCTCCCTCATCACCTCAACGACGTGGTGCTCATCCGAGTGGTGTATTAGGTACACGATCTCCGCGTCTAGGCGCTTAACCAGAAATTCGCAGGCCTTGACGTACTCATCGATTGTCTTGTCCAAATATTGCGGATACAGCGTCCAGTAGTGGGAAGCCATGTTCACACCTATCTTTATTTTGTTTTTATCTAGGGCAACTTGGCTGGTCTCTTCTGAACCGAGAAAGATTGCGGGGTCACCAATCACGTGCACGTCCCGTATCCCCAAATCCCTCAAAAATTTACAGGTGTATTCGTCTCGAACGGAGGTGAGCTTAGCGCGGGCATTCAACAACCGAGCGCTTTCTATTTGCGCATCGGTTAGCTCCTTGTCCCCGAGGTTTCTGATGTACCCTATCCCATAGAGCACGATGGGTGTCTCTATAGATTTGATAACTTGAGCGTTGAGCGGGAGGAAAAACTTGGAATACAATCCCCCTCCCCCGATTACGCAAAGATCGTACCGGTTGAGGGTCTTGAGAAATTCAGGCCCCTGCGGTTTTTCCAATTCTAGGACTTCGGCCGGGGTGTAGGTAAATGGCTCCAGACGAGAGGACAGCATGTCCCTTATCGAATGCGCTATGGCGATCTCGCCGATGTTGTAAAGGTCTTTTTCCCTCCTACAAAAGTGAATTATTTTTTTGAGCTGGTTTGGAGGTATTTTATCACCCTGTATCCATTATTTTCCTCCTTTTATAGAGCCCCCACAGACGGAAGGAACGTGACGGCCGGTTCTGAGAGTGGGTGGAAATTTTTTGAAAAAATGTAACACACAAAAGTTTTGCTATCCGTCGCGCTATTCAAGTTTCACCGCGGTCCCATATACCAACATTTCGGCAGAGCCCGCCAGTATCGCCAAGCTCGTAAACCTTACGTTTATGATCGCATCGGCGCCCAATTTCTCAGCTTCTTTTACCATCCTGTTCAATGCTTCCTTCCTCGCTTTACCCCCGACTACTCCCCAAACTTCTTGATCCTCTTGTGTTTGATCCGCTTGTCAAAGAGCCTATTTTATTCTATTTTGTAAACGATGTGCTCCTTCGTCTGGCCCCTCCTGATCTCATGAAGTCCCTCGCCGGCCAAGCGCGCCGCTAGCTCGGCCGTCCGCGCGGCCCCAACTCCCGCCTTGAGCTCCACCCCGAGCTCGCGCTTGACCTCCGAGAAGACGGCGGCCAGCTCGCCCGCACCCAGACCGTTTGAGGGGGCCATGAAGTTGTCCCCGCCCGTGTAGAAAACCAGCGCTTTCCGCCGGAGCAGCGCCGACATGAGCGAGAGGTAAGTTCGCTGGAGCAGGAGGTGGGTGTCGTAGATGGGCTCGCTGTCGGTAATCAGCGCCGAATGATTCACATCCGCATGGGCGAGCTGCACCCAGTCCTCATCGGGTGAATTTGCGCAGGAGCCGACGAGCGCTGCGCTCCGCTCTGCCGATTGGCTGCTGCCGGCGTGCTGTAGGGCGAGGGTCGCCTGAACCTGCGCCTCGTAGGGCGTGGGGGCTGTGCCAACGCTCATGCTCACCGTCACTGGAAATTTTTCATTGACGGCCTTTTGGATGGCGCGGTGTTCATCGAGTGAAATGCCATTCGTGATCACCAACATGTTGTCGAAGCGCGTCTGGAACGCCAAGCCCTTACGGGAAGCAAACTGCCGCTCGAGCTCCGCGAACAGCTCGGCCTGCAACGTCTGTAACTCCGCCTCGCGACGGGGCTCCGGCGTGACCGTCCAGGGGCCGTAGTTGTCTATCTGCACGAGCGTGAGCTGGATTTTCTTCATGACCATCCTCTAATTTTATTGCCCGAGAGTACAAATAAAAGTTGATATTATGCGCGTGTACTGCGAGACCTACGGCTGCACCGCGAACAGGGGCGACGCCGAGCTCATGCTGGGACAGCTCGCGACCGCCGGGCACGAGGTGGTCACGGACCCGGCAAAAGCCGACGCCATAATCCTCAACACGTGTGCGGTGAAGGGGACAACTTACCGAAAAATGCTGCGCCGCTTGAGGGAGCTGCGGAACTCGGACGGGAAGCGGGTGATCGTGGCCGGCTGCCTGCCGCTCATCGACTTGGCCTCGATCGAACAAATTGGTGATTTTGCCGGCATCGTCTCATGCAGGTCCGTGGGCGAGATAGCTGAGGTCTTCGAGCGGATGGCGCGCGATGGGCAAAATATCCGGATACTCGAACGACCCCCCTGCGAGAAGCCGACCATGCGCAAGCTTCGCTCGAGCAAGGTGGGCGCGATAGTGGCGATCTGCGAGGGCTGCACCTCGAACTGCAGCTACTGCTCGGTCAAGTTCGCGCGGGGTAAACTGCGCAGCTTCGACGCTCAATCGATCCTCAGCGAGGTGGGGGCTGCAATCAACGCCGGCTATCGCGAGATCCTGCTCACGGCCCAAGACACGGCCGCCTACGGCTTGGACGCCAGGAGTAGCTTGCCGGATCTGCTCAACTCGATCACCTCACTCGAGGGCAAGTTTAGAATCCGCGTTGGAATGATGAACCCGCGAAACGTGGGGCCGATTTTACCCGAACTCCTCGACGCCTACGCGAGCGAGAAAATTTACAAGTTCCTACACCTGCCCGTGCAGAGCGGGGACGATGGTGTACTTGAAGCGATGCTCAGGGGGTACACCGCCGATGATTTCATGAAAATTGTGGACGCCTTCCGGGAACGCTTCGAGGACCTCTACCTCGCCACCGATGTTATCGTTGGCTTCCCGGGAGAGGGCGAGCGGGAGTTCGTGCACACGTGTGAACTGATCGAGAGGGCGAATCCGGATAAGGTGAACCTCACGCGCTTCTCACCCATGCCCGGCACCGACGCAGCGCGAATGCCCCAGCTAAACGGGCGCGAGGTGGCTAGGCGCTCGAGGCTGCTGAGCGCCCTCTGCCGCGCAATAGGTCATGAACGAAACAAACGTTACGTCGGGCGGGTCGTCGAGGGGCTGGTGACCGAGCCGGGGAAGAAGGGGGGCTACGTGGCGAGGCTCCCGAACTACAAGCCAGCCATCCTGAACAACGCCGAGCTCGGTGAATTCGTTGATGTAAAAATAATCGAAGCTCGCCCGACTTATTTGCTCGGGGTGAAAGCGTGAAGGTACCATGTGCCCTCACCATCGCGGGCTCGGACTCGGGCGGCGGAGCTGGAATTCAAAGTGATTTAAAAACATTTGCCGCTTTGGGCGTCCACGGGCTCTGCGTCGTGACCGCGGTTACCGCGCAGAACACGCGGGGCGTCGACGCAACCTTCGAGTTGCCGCCGGAGTTCGTGACCCGACAGCTCGAAACCGTCATACGCGACTTCGAGGTCGAGTGGGCGAAGACGGGAATGCTGAGCAATGCGGGCATCATTCGGGCCGTGGAAGCCGGGGCCAAGCGATATAAGCTTCGCCTCGTGGTCGACCCGGTGATGGTGGCTGCCACCGGTGCGCCGCTCATGCGCGAGGACGCCCTCGAGGCACTCACCAAATTACTAGCCCACGCAGAACTCGTCACTCCAAACGTGCTCGAAGCCAAGAAGCTCGTTGGGTTCAAAATCAAGTCGAAGGCGGACATGCGGAGGGCTGCACGTGTGATCTCGAAGTTGGGGCCACGAGCCGTCCTTGTCAAAGGGGGACATCTGAAAGGGCGTGAGGTCATCGATGTGCTCTACACGGGTGGAAAATTCACGGAATTCAAATGCCCTCGGGTCATCAGCCAGCCGACGCATGGGACGGGTTGCTCGTTCGCATCCGCGATAACGGCGGAGCTCGCAAAGGGGGCCGATTTACACGAGGCGATCTCCAACGCGAAAGAATTCATCGAGGGCGCGATCGAGAGCAGGTTGAGGGTCGGGAAGGGCGTCATGCCGGTCAACCAGATGGCGGCGCTGTTCTTGAGCGCGGAAAAGGGCCGTGCGCTCGAGGAGGTGTGGCGGGCTGCTCAGCTCCTCACAGAAAATCCGGAGTTCGTCAAGCTCCTGCCCGAGGTTGGCTCGAACATCGCGATGGCCCTGCCCGGTGCGGAGAAAACCTCGGACGTGATCGGGCTCTCCGGCAGGATCGTGAGGGTTGGTGACCGCGCGCGCCTGACGGGCTTTCCCAAGCTTGGTGGCTCCGAGCACGTCGCGAACCTCGTGCTCACCGCGATGCGCCACGATCGCAGGGTTAGGGCCGGTCTAAATATTCGCTTTTCCGAGAAAATCTTACGCTCCTGTAAAAAGATCGGGCTAAGCGTGAGCGGGTTCGATCGAAGCAGGGAACCCCGCGGCGTCAAGACGATGGTGTGGGGAACCGAGCGAGCGATCAAGAGAGCTGGAAAAGTGCCCCGAGTAATTTTCGACCGAGGCGCCCCGGGGAAGGAAGCCATGATAAGGCTGCTGGGGGGCTCACCCACCGAAGTTGCGGGGCTCGCGCTGCGCGTTGCGAGGGGCGTCGACTAGCCGAGAAAAGCTTTTTAGATGGGCCGATGAAGCCAAGCGAGCGGAGGAATTGAATGGGGCGAGTAAGGTCGACGTACATCAAGCGCGCTGCACGAGAGTTGCTCAAGCGTTATCCAGATAAATTCTCGACCGACTTCAAACAAAATTGCCTTGCGCTTGACGAGGTCTTGGACCTGAAGAGCAAGTCACTCCGCAACCGAATAGCAGGATATTTAAGCACTTTGAAAAAACAGAAAAAAGAGGTGTGAGCGTGCCTCCAATCGTCGACACAAAAAAGTGCAAGGGTGTGGCTGCCTGCGCCGAGGTCTGCCCGACGAATGTGATTGAAATAGTCAAGGGAAAGGCCGTGATCGCGCGCCCCGACGACTGCATCGAGTGCCGAGCCTGTGAAGCTGCCTGCCCCAACAACGCGATAAGTTTCCCGTAAATTTTCAAATAAGCGAACCCATTGGCTTCAACATCCATTTTGTAGTGTAACTGAAATTTTCATTTGGGATTTTAGATTTTCCATAACAACAAAAAAATAATCCATGCATAGGTCGCCCCAGCTAGCCGAGCCCAAATGGAACTTAATTGAGCGATTAGTACCGGCGGGCTGAACGCGTCGCCGAAGCTCCGCGCTTACACCCCCGGCCTATCAACGGGGTCTTCTAGCCCCAGCTCTCGTCTCGGATCTCGCCCTGTCACCAGGACGAGCGTCCCTTTCGGAACCACCAAGAGCGGGTGCCTATTTTCGAGAGTCGCTTCGGCCTTAGATGCTTTCAGGCCTTATCGACTGGCGCGTGGCTGCCCGGCTATGCCCTGTCGGACAACCGGTAAACTAGAGGCGCCGGCATCCTGTTCCTCTCGTACTGAGGACACCTTTCCCTCAGGCACCCAACATCCCCGAAAGATAGCATCCGACCTGTCTCACGACGGTCTAAACCCATCTCACGTTCCCCTTTAATGGGCGAACAACCCTACCCTTGGCCGCTGCTGCACGGCCAGGATGGGAAGAAACGACATCGAGGTAGCAAACCGCGGGG
>JAUWBN010000030.1 GCA_030601675.1 Hadesarchaea archaeon
AGACGTTCTTTAGTGAAGAGGCCACGCGGTTCATGCGACAATTCGCTGAGCAAGAGCGCGGGAAGGCGATGCCCAAGGACCCCCTGTTTGTGAATAGCTGGGGGAGGCGCTTAAACGTCCACGCGCTCGACATGACCTTTCGAGTCGCTGCCAAGAAGATGGGGTACGACAACGATAATGGAAATCCCTTTAGGCCCAAACGTTTTCGACACTTGGTCAGGACGGCGTGCGCGATGGCCGGCATCGACCCGGGTTTCGTCAATTGTTTCATGGGGCATAAGACCGATGTTTCCGGGAGCTATCTCGAAAAACCTCGGGGTCTTCTCATCAAGGAGTACGTAAAGGTCGAGCGTTACATCATCATCTTTGGAAGAACAAGCGAGACGGTGCGCCTCGCTGAAAAGACCGAGGCACTTGAGGACTTGTACGCTGAGCGTGGCGAACGGCTCAAGGCACTTGAGGACGGAATCAAGGAGCTTGTGGAGAGAAATAGGACCCTGGAAGCAAGCGTGCCCAAGCGCGTCGAGGAAAAGCTCCGTACGCTGTTGCCAGAGGGCAGATTAAGGATAATCGAAGAGCGGCTTGAGTTCGTCGAAAAGCTGAAGCGTGAGCACCCCGAGTGGGTGGCGGAGGAATAGGGGGAGTTCGTCGTGGGTGTCGAAAAGCTGGAGAAGTAAATTTTCTCAAAGTTGACCTCCAGGTGAGTTACTTGACCGTTAAGGGACATTTAGGACAGATTCAACGCTTCTTCAGGGCCACGAATGCGATGACTGCAATGATTGCCACAATAAAAGCACCTATTAGCATCATGTTTATTCCCGCGGGTGGTGCAGCTATCGCAAAGACCGAGAACCCCGGAGTTCTCGCCCTATAGCTGACATGCGTGGCATTCTCCCCTAGGATCTCCGTCGGCAGTTCCTTCCATCCTCCCTCGTGGAACCTGAGCAATCTAATGCTTTCCTTGCTGGCCCCTTGAGTCGCAAGCCATTCCTTCAGCACCCAGAAGTTGATTTCAGCGTTCTCGATCGCTTCCTCTGGCACGTTTATGTTAATCTCATGGTAGGCCCAGACCAAACCCGGTGGCTCTGGTAGCTCCGGGGGCTTTTCCGCGAGCTTCTCCGCGATCACCCTGACATCTTCCATCTGTTGTTTCAAGTCAACGAAAACCTCAGAAATCTTGGAGTTATCGATTTTGAGCCTGAGCGGAAGTTCCGGTGTAACAACTTCAACGTGGACTTCAACTCTCACACTTATCCGGATCTGCGGTATTTCATCTGGCGTTTGTATCACTACCGGGCGGACGGGATACACCACGCTAGAGGGAGATGTGACCGGTATCTGCGGGATCGCTTCTTCCGTGAAATTTGTTAGTGTCCAATTCAGTTCAGCTAAATTTTCTTCTATTCTTTCCATCACCAACTCCTCGAGTGTAACATCACGAAGTTTCTCCTCCTCGAAGATAATTAGTGCTAAAGCTTCTGGCAGTGACTCGTCTATCGTTTTAGTCGAGACCACCCTCCCCACGAGCCTGAACTCGGCCAGCTGGGTTTCGAAAACCGTGTCCTGCTCGACGCTTGAGGCTCCGGCCGCGATGAGCAACTCCTCACGCTCGGGTGGGACGCTGAGCGTGTTCCAAGTTATCATGCCCTCTAGACGGACATCTATCAGTATCTTGACTTCGCCTCCTGTTGCAGCCTCGATGTATTCTTGGATGCTTATCGTGCCCTGGTACCCGTACACTGTAAGTTCTACAACCTTGTCCCGGTATACGTCCGGGCTTTGCTTTATCTCCTGAACCGAGGAAACGGGTTCTGATTTCAGATCGGTTTTCACATCGTAGAGGACCGGCAAGTTCGCTTCCACCTGAATCAGCTCGCCGGCCTCGGGCACAACGTTCTCGAGCAACCTCAGAATCCGACTCCCGGGAAGCAAGACTATCCCGTTTGTCACAGCGGGGCTATCGATCCAGTAGTCGGTCTCGAAGTCGAACACAGGGAGACGGGTCTGCTCTTTTATGAGAATGCCTTGAACGATGTCCCTACCCGAGTTCAGTAGAAGCTCCTTCCCACGCCTTATCGCCGCTTTCACGAGTTCTGGGGCACTAACCGGGTTTTCAACCAAGTAACCAGCGGTCACCGGGAACTCGATTCCAGAGCCGTCGTCAGGGTCATAAAGAATTGAAACGTGCCTCCTTGTGGCGTCGATCTTAACGAGTTCGAGTTCGTAGTATTCGGGGTTTGCGATGATCACGCCGATGCTCGCCGTGGTCCCTTCTTGGGTGAAGGAAACGCTTTTAGCGACTATCACGCCGAGGTCAAACCCACCCAACGTGATATTCGGTGTTATCGGCCATCCCTCAACGCTGGCCAGCCCCTTGTCACTTTCCTGGGCGAGCACCAAGCTCAGGTTCTCCTTATTGACCAACAGGAAGCCAGTGGTGGGCACCGGCACGGGAAGCAAGTTCTGGATTTCTGCGGGAATCGTCACCGCGAAGTTGGATACATCGTCCTTTATCGTTTCTGGAATACTAAACGCAGCGCCCCCCGTAGTTATCGTCACCACGGCCGGGAGAGCTGGTCGAGCTTCAACGGTTCCAGACGAACTCGCATTACTCGCCTTGTATTCGAGATCACCAGCAAAAGAGGCGTTAACTGTTGCAGAGGTTCGAACACTGATTTTAGGAGCGGTGTAAGTAACCGAGACTTTGCCCTCAGAGTCCGTGGTTCCAGTGTTTGGACTAACGCTTCCGAGGATAGCGGTAAACAAGATTGTCTTCCCGGCTAAAGGGGTGTCATCGGAAGTGAGCGTGACAGTTAGAGTTAATGAATTCTCGGATGATACGGTAAAAGTGGATGGTGTAAGGTCCAAATCGGTTGGCAATCGTGGGTATTCGGTGTAAGAAATGATGACTTCTAGGTTGGGGTGCAGGGTGGCATCCACCCACTCCTTTGATTCAAAAGAGTACTGGCCGCTCGCCCCTTCGACCTCCGCCCTTAAGGCAAGGCTCGCTACTTTGTCTCCTTTGAACTGGTTTCTAACAAATGAAGTAACATCCCAAGAGTGCCATTTATTTTCCGCCGCGAGCTCTTGCAAGAGAACAGTATCGAGGACTTCTCCATACGCTGGCTGGCTGTTCCATGTCAAGGTAGTTTCACCCCAAGTGTCGTCTTGGACAGCACGGCACTGAGCCACCACGTTCGCGTACCTCCCCTTCCATGAGTAGAGGTGAAGCTTTGCCTGCACGATTTCCGCGTTCGATGGGATGCTACTGAGATCGAACTTCAGGAAAATTCTCTCGTTCTTGTAGTCAGCAGTATAGCTCTGGAGGTATAAGGCCGTGTCGCTGTAGTTATTTCCTGGATAACCTTCAGCTACGTGAGCATCATCAGTAGGGGCTAGTAACTGGGTCACCTCGATGGTTCCAGAAGAGATAGCGCTACTTGCTTGGTAGCCAATCGGGTCGGTGGACGCGGTGACTGTCACCGAGGTCTGAGCACTAACCTCTGGAGCCGTATAGGTGACTGAAACCTTACCATCCGAGTCAGTGGTCCCCGAGTTTGGACTGGCGCTTCCATTTGTAGCTGTAAACGCTACTACCTTGCCCTCTAGCGGGTTACCGTTAGAAGTGAGCGTCGCGGTTAGGGTCACGTTTCCTCCCGATGAAACCGTGAAGGTCGGCGGCGAAAGATCCAATTCAGTTGGGGGGCGCAGTTGGGCTCGCACCACTGGCATAACGCTGAGAAAGAGCATTACTAGGATGAATGTCAAAATCCCTAGGGGCTCGGATTTACTCGTCTTGCCCAAACTTTTCACACCCTTCTTTTTCAGTTGTGTACAATGTACACGAACAATAATAAAGGTTTCTTATTGACACAAGGGGTGAATGGGAAAGATTTACCTAGCTACCCGCCTCGAACGGCGGGACTTTGACGAGATCGAGAGATTAGTCAAGCAATCCAAGTTAGATCGAGCCGAGGTTACGCGCAGGCTCATTTTGATAGGGCTTAAGCATGTTCGGGAGCCCAAGGATTTGCTCAAAGCCTAGCGTCATTTTTTCGGCACCCAGCTGGCCCGAGGAGAGGCTTCGGAAACTATGATTTTCAGAAGCTAGGCTAAAGAAGCTCGAGGAGAGGCAGGCCGAGATGAAGATTTAATCCTCTGCGCGCGGCCTTCTTGGACTTGAAACAAAAAAAATGGCAGGGTATAACACGACGCTTTTTCGATGTTAGAGTGGTATAAGCGCGGCCGGGGGTCAGGTAGGGCTTCACGACGGCGCGTAGTTATAAAGGTTCTGGTCCAGGGGGCTTTGCCCATAAAGTCAGTCTTGCCCATAAAGTCGTCTTCTTGCCCATAAAGTTGTTGGTTACTCGGGCTTTGCTAATAAAATCGATTTTGCTCATAAAGTCGGGGGGTTGCTAATAAAATCCTATTTTTTGGGTTCTGGCGCGTCTGTGGGTGGTGGGTGATTTCTTGACTGTTTTATCTACAAGTGGTGCATTTGGGGGTGTCAAAAACTTGTTGATCGGTAACTTTAGGAAGATAACAATATACACTGATAGATTTACTGCTTTACTTGATAGTTATGAAATGGCCACGACATTTCGCACGGTATCTTATTATCACCCTATTCTCTTTTGGATTAGGCTTTATTGTTGCATGGTTGTTGCAAGGATATCCAATATTCAGGATTGGCGGGAATTTTGTTGCGGGCGGTTTGTCGTTAGGTGTAGTAATTGAGGTAATTGGAATGATCAGAGAATGGCGTAGAGAAAAAAAAGAAGAAAAAGCAAAAAAAATTGTAGAGCTAGAACAATACTTAAAAGAGCATTCTAAAGACTTGAATGGAGTTTTGAAAAAGTGGTTTGAACGCGAATCTACAAGTGGTGCATTCAGCCATGAAACTTATTATTCGACACCTTTAGCAGACGCTTACTATGAACCTCACGGCAAAAGCC
>JAUWBN010000010.1 GCA_030601675.1 Hadesarchaea archaeon
ACCGCGGTACACCTTCGGTGAACGGGTCACGGCATAGACGAACTCCGGCCTCAGGATTTGGCGTAAGCCGTTCTCGATGTCTGCTACCCCAATTGGCCGTAGGCCGGCGGTGGGTGGGGCCATGAGTTTCACCTGCTTGAAAGCCGAGACGATGTGCTCCGCCTCCTCCCAGGTCAATTCGGCCGGTTTCTTGTTCACGTCGACCCCTGAGAGCTTCAAGACCTCCCCCGCCTTTCGCTTTGAGACGCGCGAGAGTTCGGCCGCTAGGAAGCTCGCCACGGTTCGACCCTTTGTGCGCTTCGCCAGCACGAGTAAGTCGTCGGACATTATCCCCCAGGGGTGCAGGGGCATGGGCTTTGGACATTCGGGCACCTCGTCGGTAGCGTGTTCGAAAATGGTGAGCGTCCCATCGGGTTCGACGAAGGTTATGTGGACGTGGGGGTTAGCAATCGCGGTCATTCGGAGGTAATTGAACGGGCCGTAGCGGGAGCGCATGTAAGCGACGTCCTTCACCTCGATCTCGACCCGCGTGCCGCGCCACTTCCCCTTGAGCTTCTCGACGTTCGTCATCTTGCCCTCATTTCGGTCGACATCGATCATCACATCTGCGCGGATGGTTTCCCCCTTGCCCATCGAGGTGATCACCGTTGCCGGCCTGCCGCTCGTGATCTGCCCGAACATCACGCTGCCCGAAACGCCGATCCCCTGCTGCCCCCGCGACTGCATGTGGCGATGTAACTTGGTGCCCGCGAGCATCTTGCCGAACACGTCGGGGATGAACTCCTCAGGGATGCCGGAGGCGTTGTCCTCGATCGCCACCCTGAAGTGCTCGGGTTCCTCGTTGACCCGCTTGATCGCGACGAAAATCTTCGGTAGCACGCCGGCCTCCTCCGCGGCGTCGATGGCGTTGGTGACGCCCTCGTGGATGACCGTGGTGAGCGAGCGGATCTTGCCGGTGTAGCCGAGCATCGCCGCATTTTTCCGGAAAAACTCGCTAACGCTGTGCGCTCTGAACTCTTTGAAGAGTTCATCTGCCATAGTTTTCAATTAGGTCACCTGATAACCTTTATTTTATTGTCTTATAGTTTTCTGGCTTATTTATCTCAAAAGTCCCCCTTTCGGTCTAAAAGGCTTCGCTGCTTCACTTTAAGGGATTCACCTCTGCATGATGAATCTCCTCTTCATCTCCCTCCGCCTTCGCTCGAGAAATCGATAGACCGATGAATGTTTGGCTCCTCCCAGCAACCGCTCGACGGCCTCCCGAGCGACTGCGAGCTGCTCGGCCGTCCCGATGAGCGCGATGGTCTTGCCGTAAATCGACACATAGGCATCCGTTGTCTCCTCCAGAATTTGCCGGGTCTTCCCCCGTTCTCCTATTGCCCGCCCCTTGAGTCGGGCGAGAGCGCGCTCCGAGCGCCTGGCGAAGTCTCGGATGTTGATCACCTCGAGGAGCTGATCGTCCTCAAACAACCGGAAAGCCCGCTCGGAGCTGAAGCCGCGAGCGATGGCATGGAGCACTTCCCTCGCCATGAGCGCCCCTAGCGGGTCCTCTCCGGGCTCGATTCGCACCTCCCCTGTCTCGCTGTCGAGCGTGAGCCTCGTGCCCGTGCGGCGCTCAATCTCTTCCTTCACCCCGCCTCCCGGGCCTATCGCCACCCCTATGCGCTCCTTCGGCAATCGGGCATACATTAGCAGCACCCTAACTAACGCTCGACGAGTTCATTTTCTTTGAAAACTCTGAATTTGTTCCCGGAGAGAATGACCACGCCAACCCCAAGACCTTTTTCGCACCCTCGCAAAAACATTATGATCTGTTCCAATCTCATATTTTACTCACCCTTGACATCTGAAAAAAGCTCGGCTGATTCGGATGTTTTTAAACCCAACTTGCGGAAATAGTGCACGAGCTTGCTCAGGTCGCGCATCAAGAGTTCATCGCACATCGGGTTCGCGATATCCGTGGCCATCGAAAAATCGATGAGCACGGGCTCGGGCGTCAGCATCACGTTGTACTCGCTGAAGTCGGCGTGAACGAGTTCAGCCTTGCGGTAGAGCACTTTAATAGCTCCAAACAGCCTCTCGAACGCCCGCCTCGGCGCCTTCGGTGGGACATTCTTCATGCGGGGGTATGGGACACCCTCCTCCCCTATGAATTCCATCGCTAGAACATTTTTCTCGCAGTCGATTGGCCTAGGCACCGCGACACCAGCTTCGTAAGCACGTTGCAAATTCTTGAACTCCCGCGAGGCCCAGGAGTAAATGATGCGTCTTCGCTCGCGCTGGATGCGGCGAAATCGCGGGTCCCCAGCCAGGTAGCGGTACATATTTTTGAAGTTGGAGGTGGCGATCCGATAAATCTTGGCCGCGACGTAGTTGCCTCGCTTGTCGAGCGCGCAAAAAATGTTTGCCTCCTTGCCCGTTGAGACAGCGCCGTAAAAGACATCGAAGACGCCCCGATTTATCATGTGGTAGAGGGTGAGCAGTGTCGAGCTATCGAAGACGCTCGCCATTATCTTGTAGGTTTCGGAGTCCTTCTCGAGGCGCTCGGGTCTGCGACGCTCGAGCTTGCTGAGGAGTGCTTCAAAATCGGCCGACAAACGATGCCCCCTATTCCCAGATGCCTTTTTTCCTCAGCCACGCGACTTGCGTTCTGGTGTAGCGGTAGATGACGTCTCCCTTCTTCTCAGTTTGTACCACCCAGGGACGGACGATCACCACGTCGTTCTCCCGAACCCAGAGCCGCTTGCGAATCTTGCCCCGGATGCGACATGTGCGCACGTACCCATCCTTACACCTGACGCGCAGGCGATCAAAGCCAAACATCTGCTCGGCGACACCTAAAACTTCGTCCGTGCGAGGCATCCGAATTCGCTCGATCTCTTCACTTGGTGTCAGCTTCTTGCGCTTGGGCATCAGGCACCCCCGAGTTTACGATCCCAGAGCAATCGGTTTACCCCATTCAACATCGCTTGGACGCTCGCCATGATGATGTCCCCATTCGTGCCCCGGGCTGTTACTATGCGCCGTCCGTCCGTTAGCTTGACTACGACATCTACAACCGCATCGCTCCCCCCCGAGATCGCGTCGACGTGGTATTCCTGCAGGCGGATATTCGACATACCTTCAACGACCTTGCGGATAGCGTTCATCGCCGCGTCCACCGGTCCGACACCCAATCCCGATTCCACCACTTCTTTCTCGCCGAACTTAACCCGAACGGAGGAAGTAGGGGTAACACGGTTGCCGCTGACCACAGTGAGCTCTTCCAACTTGACAATCTCCTTCAGTTCGCGTCCCATTACCGCATCGACGATCGCGCGCAGCTCTGTATCGGTGACCAGCTTGCCCCGATCACCCAATTGCTTGACCTGTCCGAAGATCTCTTGGACCTGTCCCTTCGTGGGCTTTAGGCCCATTCGCTTGAGTTCGTTCTCAATGGCATGAGAGCCGACGTGCTTTCCGAAGACAAGTTTTCGGTGATGCCCCACCACTTCAGGTGAAATAGGCTCGTAGGTTGGTGGATAGACGAGCACCCCGTGGGTGTGGATGCCCGCTTCGTGTGCGAAGGCGTTTTCACCGACCACGGCTTTCGTCGGCGATACCGGCAGCCCCGTCTGGCGCTCCACGAGCTTCGAGATGTCGTAAAGTTTGTTCAGCTTGACCCCAGTTTTGATTCCGTGAAAGTGCGTGAGCGCGAGCACAACCTCTTCGAGCGCGGCATTCCCCCCACGCTCGCCCAAGCCGTTGACGCTCACGTGGACCTCTTGGGCCCCAGCTTGGACCGCAGCGAGCGTGTTCGCCGTCGCCATGCCGAAATCGTCGTGGCAGTGGGCAGCAACGGGCACTTTTACGGCCTTCGTGAGTTCGGAGAAAAGTTCACTTGCCTTCTCAGGGGTGAGCACCCCAACGGTATCGCAGACGCAAATGCGCTGCACACCCTCCTTGACGGCCGCTGAGAGGAACTCGCGAAGGAAGGTGGGATCGGTGCGGGTAGCGTCCTCGGCGGAGAACTCCACCACCAGCCCGTGGTCGAGGGCATAGCGCGCGGCGTCGAGAGAAACCCGCTTTATCTCCTGTCTGCTTTTCTTCAGTTTGTGCTTTAGGTGAATGTCAGATGTGGGGACGACGAGGTGCACGCTGTCGACATCACATGCAAGCGCAGCATCCACATCGCTTCGAAGGGCCCGGACGAAGCTACATATCTCCGCGTCCAAACCTGCTTTTGAGATTTGCTTTATCGCCTTGCGTTCACCCTCAGAGGTTATCGCTGCCCCTGCTTCGATGATATCAACGCCGAGGTCATCAAGAGCTCTAGCTACTTCGAGCTTTTGTTCGGGGGCCAAAGCTACACCGGGCGTTTGCTCCCCGTCACGCAGGGTCGTATCGAGCACTTTTACGGCGCGCTTTTTCATGGCCTCGCCTCGCTGCTAATATAAACAACGTTATTATTTAACCGCATACATTAGTTGTTGAGGGAACGGGATGCGGAGAGAGGCTTTCGTAAGCGATTTCATCAAGCGGGTGAGCAAGGGGGTAAAGCTCCCGAGGCGTGTCAGGGTATTTGATACCACCCTCCGGGATGGCGACCAGACTCCAGGGGTATCATTTACCGTTGACCAGAAGCTGCTTATCGCGCGGCAGCTCGACAGGCTGGGGGTGGACACGATTGAAGCCGGCACACCGGTATCGTCCGAGGGTGAAAGGAAGGCTGTGACCGCGATAGCGAAAGCCGGCCTGAACGCGGAGATCTGTGGGCTAGCAAGGCCGGTCAAAGAAGATGTGGACGCGGCACTTGAGTGTGGGGTGGATTGTGTTCACGTATTCATCAGCACATCTGACTTGCACCTAAAACACATGCTCAAGATGACGCGCGAACAAGTGCTCCGACAAGCGGTCGAGCACGTCGAGCACGCCAAGGACCACGGCGTCACCGTCGAGTTTTCTGCCATGGATGCCACGCGGACCGACTTGGGATATCTCAAAAAAATCTATCAAGCGACCGTGCAGGCAGGGGCGGACCGCATCAACGTTCCAGATACTGTAGGCGTGATCACCCCGCGGGGCATGAATTACCTAATCAGCCAGCTGAAACCCGTCATAAAAGTGCCGATAAGCGTGCACTGTCACGATGACCTCGGGCTAGCGACGGCAAACTCGCTCGCTGCGGTCGAGGCTGGAGCCGAACAGGTCCATGTAGCGGTCAATGGGCTCGGTGAACGTGCGGGCAACGCATCCTTGGAGGAGGTCGTCATGGCTCTTCGGGCGCTTTACGGGGCAAAACTGAAGGTTCGAACCAAGTTGCTCGCTGAGACCTCCGACCTGGTTGAGCGTCTGACTGGGATACCGGTGCCGCCGAACAAGGCGATCGTGGGGGAGAACGCATTCGCCCATGTTTCGGGCATCCACGCTCACGGTGTGCTTGAGTTCCCGGGCACTTATGAGCCTATCTCGCCAGAGCTGGTCGGGCACCATCGCCGTCTGTCATTGGGCAAGCTCACGGGAAGGCACTCGGTCGAAAAGCAGCTCAGGAGTATCGGGGTGAAGGCGAACAGGGCGCAACTGGCGGAGATCACGGAGCGAGTCAAAAACCTCGGGGACAAGGGCAAGCGCGTGACCGATGTCGATCTTCGGGCGATAGCCGAGAGCGTGATCGGGGCGCTCCCCAAAGAAGAAAAAGTTGTCGAGCTTAAGGAGGTCACCGTGACTACTGGGATCACGATAACACCAACGGCTTCCGTGCGGCTTGAGATTCGAGGCGAGGAGCGCATCGGTTCTGCAACAGGAGTTGGCCCCGTCGATGCCGCGATAAGCGCGATCCGAAACGTCATGAAAGAGATCTCGGCGCTCAGGCTCAAGGAGTACCACCTCGATGCCATCACCGGGGGAAGCGATGCCTTGGCCGAGGTCACGGTGAAGCTAGAGGACGAGAAGGGCAACCTCTACATCGCGAAGGGCGTGCGGGAGGATGTTGTCATAGCTAGTGTAGACGCGATGATCAACGGGATAAATCGATATTTTGCAGGTAGGAAATAGGAAGCTTGAAAAGATTTGCGGATCAAGCGTAGGGTTGGTGCTCACATCATTTGTGTTTCCATCAATCCCTCGAAGTGCCTGTCCGAAGTCAACACCCTCGCTCTATGACGCCTCGCCGCAGCGAGCACAATCCCATCCGTTAGACTAGGCCCCCGCAGTTTTCTCTTCCTCGCGTTGACCACAAGTTCTTGCCACGCTTGGGCGGCGTTCAGGCCCAGTTCCACGTCGATGATTTCGATTTCACTCCGCGATGCGATGTAGTAGAGTCTTTTTTTCACTTCGCTCGCGCTGATATTTTCGCGCAGATATTTCCTAGCGATTTCCGCAAGTACGATGTCGGGGGTTACAATCCCCTCTCCGCTCTCTATGTACCCACTCGCGGTCGCGCCCCGTTTGCTGCCGATGAAGTACTCTATCCAAGCGTAGGTGTCGAAGACGATCACTCACGAGCCTCCAACCTATCGACCTCGGTGAACGGGGTGAGCTTGCCACGGTCCACACCGAACATGCTTTCGGGAACCTTCAGCTTTTCCTCTAGAAGCTTGCCCAGAACCTCGTCGTAACTTCTGGCGCCCGTCGTTTTCTTCAGTTCTTCCAAGAGCTTCAGATTCCTTTCTTTCACCTGAATCGTAGTTGCCACCTCTCCCACCCATAAACTATAACTTATAAGTTACATTAATACTTTGTGTCCCTCCAATGCTTCATTTGAGGAAAATTGTAACGCTGAACCTTCATAGGAAATACCTCAGGCTCAACGCCACTATTTACTCCTGCTTCCTAGCCTCGCCGATCCTCAACGAGGTATAGAAGCCGTGCTCCTTCGAAACGCCGAAGTTCACCCACAGGCTCCTCGTCTCGTCGATCGTCACCCTGATCGAGTCGGGGTGGGGTTTGCCATCCGGCCAGTTGACGTACCCGCTCGGGAGGACCAACGAAAACGTGTCCCCCTTCACAGGGATCTTGGCCGTGTAGGGCTCCTTGCCCCCCTGCCTCTTCGCGACGATCCTCAGGGTCGAGAGCTTTCGCGTTTCGGCTTGGGTTCCCTCGATTTCTTCTGTCATGGTTCTCACCTCCAGCTTTTTGATTAATCATAACCTTTTCCCGCCGAGGTTTGCGAGGAGGTTCTTTATAAGCAGGAAAAAATCCACCATGCTTTGGGGTTTGTACAAAATTGAACACTAAAGCCTTAAATAGTACATAGGACAGAAAATAGGGTGGACCATAGCTGAGGGTGAAAGCTTGAGGGTTTCAAACATCCGAGAGATCGAGAAGATCACCGATGGTCTTGATAGGCCATGCCTTACCCCGGTAGTGTCGACTATCGAAGGATGCGCCGATCCCGCGAAGCTGTATTTTAGCCTGAGGGTCTCCCACAGGCCATCTTACTTGCTCGAGTCAGCGGAGGGGCCCGGCGAGGCGGCACGCTATTCGATCATCGGCTGCGACCCGCTGCTTTACGTGAGGGTTCACGGTGCAGGGTGTGACATCAAGGGAAGGCGCGATCTGGTGAGGCTGGCGGGGAAAAATGTCGGGGCGGCGGGAAGCGATGCGCTCAAGGTGCTTAAAGAGGCAATGTTCTTGGAGAGTATGAGTGTGTCCGCGGTCGGCCCGCGCTACATGCTCGGTGCGGTTGGCTACATCGGCTACGATTTCGTGCGATCGCTCGTCGACATCGGTAGCCACACGATCGACGACCTCCGCCAGCCAGAGCTCGAGTTCATGCTGCCCGAGCGGATGATAATCTTCGACCACCTAGCGCGCAAAACCCACTACTGCTCGTTGATGTTGCTCACCGATGACTTCGACACCCAAGAGGCTTACGGGCGAGCCCTGTCCAACCTGAAGGCACTCAGAAAGGTGAAAAAAGGCACCTCCCCGGGCAAGCGGCGGACTAGGATGGTCACGAGCTCAAACGTCGAGCGAAGCGAGTTCGAGCGCCACGTTGAGCGGGCGAAGCACTACATCCGCGCGGGCGACGTGATTCAGGTCGTGCTCTCCCGACGAATCGAACTCAAGCCTGCACCCCCACTTGGGCAGTTCTACCTCAACCTCAGGCGAATCAACCCCTCACCTTACATGTTCTTCCTCGACTTCCCCGAGCGGAGCGTGGTGGGGTCCAGTCCCGAGATCCTGGTCAAGGTCGATGGGCGGAAGGTGGCGACTCGCCCAATAGCTGGGACGAGGCGGCGAGGTGGGAGCAAAGCGGACGACGCGGCGATGGAGCGCGAGCTCCGCGAAGACGAGAAGGAGCGCGCCGAACATGTGATGCTCGTGGACTTGGGACGGAACGACATCGGGCGGGTCTCGGAGTTCGGTTCAGTCGAGGTGACCGAGTTCATGAATGTAGAGAAGTACAGCCACGTTCAGCACCTCGTGACAAATGTGGTCGGGCGGATGCGCAAGGATAGAGACGCTTTCGATGCCCTCCGGGCGACCTTTCCCGCCGGCACCGTCACGGGGGCGCCCAAGGTGCGTGCGATGGAGATCATCGATGAGCTCGAGCCGACCCGAAGGGGCATCTACGCGGGGGCGGTGGGCTCCTTCAGCTATACCGGCGATGTGGACCTAGCGATAACCATCCGCACCTTAATTGCCGAACGAGGGAAGGGCTACGTGCAGGTGGGAGCGGGGATCGTAGCGGACTCGGTCCCTTGGAAGGAGCACTATGAGACCGAGAACAAGGCGCGGGCGTTGCTCGCAGCGGCAGGGGTTTGAATGCGCGTGGTCGTGATAGATAACGTAGACTCCTTCGTGTACAACCTCGTGCAGTATATAGGCGAGCTCGGGGCGGAGCCGGTTGTTTTCACGAACAGCGCCTCGCTTAGGGAGGTCGAACGCGCCGAACCGGAAAAAATAGTTATCTCACCCGGCCCGAAGACGCCGAAGGATGCAGGCATTTCAGTCGAGGTAGTTCAGAAGTTCGGCAAAAAAGTCCCAACCTTGGGCGTTTGTTTGGGGCATCAGGTGGTCGCGTACGCTTTCGGCGGTCGAATTGTACAAGCGAAGCGGCTTATGCATGGGAAGGTTTCCCGCATCAGGCACAACGGGAGCGAGCTCTTCGAGGGGATACCCAACCCCTTCGAGGCGACGCGGTATCATTCGCTGGCTGTTGACCGAGCGACCCTACCCAAATGCTTGAATATCACGGCCGAGACAGTCGACGAGCACCTGGAAATAATGGGGCTCCGACACGAGCGATACCCTATTTTCGGCGTCCAGTTTCACCCCGAGTCCATCCTCACGCGCCACGGCAAGTTGATGATAAAAAATTTCTTGGAGTTGTGAGGTGAGTTGAATGAATCCCCTGCAGGCTGCGATAAAAAAACTAGTCGGCGGGCAAGACCTGACTGAGGTGGATGCCGAGGGAGCGATGAAGTGCCTGATGTCTGGTGAGGCGACCCAAGCGCAGATAGGCTCATTCCTGACCGCGCTCCGAATGAAGGGCGAGACAATCGAGGAGATCACGGCGTTCGCTCGGGTGATGCGCGAGTTCGCCGCCCGGATAACCCCGAAGGTGGACGACATCATGGTCGACACCTGCGGCACGGGAGGCGATAGAGTTAAAACATTCAACATAAGCACGGCCGCGATGTTCGTGGCTGCGGGAGCTGGGATTCGGATTGCGAAGCACGGCAACCGCTCGGTAACCAGCAGGGCGGGGAGTGCCGATGTCGTCGAAGCAATGGGGGTGCGGATCGACCTTCCGCCGGATGAGGTCAAGCGATGCATCGAGACGATTGGGATAGGCTTCATGTTTGCCCCCCGCTTCCACGGTGCCATGAAGTATGCGACCCCCGTACGACGGGAGATGGGTATCCGCACCGTTTTCAATATCTTGGGCCCCCTGACGAACCCTGCGAACGCCCAGGCGCAGGTGATGGGGGTATTCGACGGGGCGCTGACCGAGAAACTCGCCCGCGTGCTCGGTAGGCTCGGGTGCAAACGGGCGATGGTTGTACACGGTTTGGATGGGCTAGATGAGATCTCCACGTTAGGTGAGACGCAAATTTCGGAGTTGAAAAATGGAGAAGTGAGGACATACAAACTTAAACCTGAGGATGTGGGAATCGGACGGACGAGCACCGAGGCAATAGCGGGCAAGGATTTGGCGGAGAACGTGCGGATGTCGATTCGCGTGCTGCGGGGCGAGCAAGGGCCAAGGCGAGACATCGTGCTTTTGAATGCCGCGGCAGCCATGGTCGTGGGGGGGAAAGCTCGTGACCTGCGCGGTGGCTTGGCGGTGGCTGCCGACGCAATAGATTCAGGCCGCGCATACGAGAAGGTGGTCCAACTCGTTGAAGCTTCGGGTGGTGACATTCAAAAGTTGAGGGATTGGGAGGCGAGCATTTGAGCGTTTTGGCAAAGATAGTCAAAAGTGTCCGGGCGAGCGTGAAGCGGCAAGCTCGCTCGAGGCCAATTGAAGCGATGGAGATAGATCGCTCTTCAAAACGAAGTTTGGTTGCAGCGATAGAGCGGGCACCGAGGGCTCCCTTGATAGCTGAAGTCAAGCGGGCCTCACCCTCGGCCGGAGACATCAGGCCCGATGCGGATGTGTCCAAGGTAGCACGCGCTATGCTCAGGGGGGGAGCTATAGCACTCTCCGTGCTCACCGAACCCAAGTATTTCAAGGGCGACCCGAGTTTTCTGCGTGAAATTCGAGACGTCGTCGAGGTACCAGTTCTCCGCAAGGACTTCATCGTGGACGAGTACCAGCTCCACGAGTCGGCCGAGCTCGGGGCCGATGCTGTCTTGCTCATAGCGAAGGTGCTGGAACAAGAGCTGCCTAGATTTGTGCGCTTAGCGGGAGAGCTGGGGATGGAATGCTTGGTGGAAGTTACGAGTGTGGATGAAGTAAGGCTCGCCGTTTCGGCCGAGGTAAGACTTATCGGGATAAACAACCGCGATTTGGAGACGCTCGATGTCGATCTCGACCGCACGAGAGAGCTAGCCCCCATAGTCCCCGAGGATGTGGTGTTGGTGAGCGAGAGCGGCATCCATTCACCCGAGGATGTCAAGGCGATGCTGGAGGCCGGGGCCGATGCGGTGCTCGTGGGCACAGCTTTGATGCAAGCGGACGATATAGAGGGAAAAGTTAAATCGTTGGTGGGCGTGAGGTGAGCCCGTGGTCAAGGTCAAGATATGTGGTTTTACGAATGTCGAGGATGTCGAAGTCGCGTGCGAACTCGGCATCGACATGGTCGGAGCGATTCTGGTTCCAAAATCCTCCCGTTACGTGACAGTGGAGCAAGCGAGGCAAATTTTAGCTGCAGCTTCTGGAGACATCGCTAAAGTCGCGGTAATCATGCCGAAGGATTTAAGCGAGGTCGAAAAAATGGCGCGGGAACTGGAGCCGGATTACCTCCAAATTCACCTCACCTTTCCAGCGGGAAAACTCCTAGAGCTGAAGGGTCGACTCGGTGCTGAACTGATCGTCGTCACCCCAATCCCTCGGGAAATCGAAAATCGCAAGAAAATCATCGATCGGGCCATCGAAGTGGCAGAGGTTGCTGATTACGTTTTGCTCGACACGAAGGGACCTAGTGGGGGTGGTACTGGCCTCACCCACGATTGGAGCTTAAGCGGCGAAATTCGTGAGGCTGTGGAAAAACCGATTTTCCTCGCGGGTGGCCTTAATGCGTCAAACGTTGGACAGGCGATAAAAATCGTGCGGCCGTATGGTGTCGATGTCGCCACGGGGGTGGAATCCAGCCCGGGCAAGAAGGACGCGAGGCTCATGCGTGAGTTTATCGAGGCTGCGAGGGAAGCGTGATGTACGTAGACAAGTTCCCGTCGAAAGGAAAGTTCGACCGCTTCGGCGGGCAGTTCGTGCCCGAGACGCTGATGCCCGCGCTCGAGGATTTGGAGAAAACTTACACAAAGCTCAAGGACGATCCAAAATTCAAGCGTGAGCTCGATTATTACCTGCGCGAGTACGCCGGTCGCCCGACGCCGCTTTACCTCGCGAAGAACTTGTCGAAGCGAGTTGGGATGAAGGTTTACCTCAAGCGCGAGGATCTTGCCCATACCGGTGCCCATAAAATCAACAACACGGTGGGTCAGGCCCTTCTCGCAAAATACATGGGAAAAACTCGCGTGATCGCAGAAACTGGGGCAGGACAACATGGAGTCGCCACGGCCACGGCTGCCGCGATGCTAGGGCTAAAGTGCGATGTTTACATGGGCACCAAGGACATGGAGCGCCAAAGGCTCAACGTATTCCGGATGCGGCTGCTTGGGGCAAGGGTAATCCCGGTCGAGAGTGGTTCGTGCACGTTGAAGGACGCCATCAACGAGGCCCTCCGCGACTGGACGACCAACGTTCGGACAACTCATTACCTGTTGGGCTCAGTGGTTGGGCCTCACCCCTACCCCATGATCGTGCGCGATTTCCAGCGGGTGATCGGGCGGGAGGCCAAGGAACAAATTTTGAAAGCAGAGGAGCGCTTGCCGGACGCGATTATCGCCTGCGTGGGCGGCGGAAGCAACGCGATCGGAATCTTCTATGATTTCCTTGACGATTCCGTCGAGCTCTACGGCATCGAAGCGGGGGGCAAGGGACTCAAAACCGGCAGGCACGCAGCACCGCTCTGCGATGGGTCCGAGGGCGTACTTCACGGATCCTATAGCTTCGTGATGCAGGATAAATTCGGGCAGATCTTACCAACCCACAGCATCTCCGCTGGCCTCGATTATCCGGGGGTGGGCCCTGAACATGCGCTAATGAAACTCCGTGGTCGCGTCCACTACGATAGTGTGACGGATGATGAGGCAATGGCCGCGTTTAAATTGCTTTCCGAAACCGAGGGAATCCTCCCAGCTCTTGAACCGGCTCATGCCATCGCCTACCTCAAAAAAATGCCACCGAAGTTCAAAAGCAAGCTAATCGTGGTCAACCTCTCGGGGCGCGGGGACAAGGATGCAGAGGTGGCTGCGGAAGCGATGGGGGTCAAAGTTTGAGCCGAATCGGTGCAAAGTTTGAGGAGCTCAGGAGCAAGGGTGAGGGCGCGCTGATCGCGTTCGTGACCGCTGGGGACCCAAAGCCAAAGCTAACGCTGCAAATAGTTCAGACACTCGCCAAGCACGCGGACATCATTGAGCTTGGAATTCCTTTTTCTGACCCAATCGCAGACGGTCCCACAATTCAAGGGGCGACCGGCCGAGCACTAAAGGCAGGCACGACTCCCGAGACCGTGCGTGAGATAATCAGACAAATTCGTCGCACGAGTGAGGTTCCGTTAGTGGTGCTGACCTATTACAACATAGTGTTCAAGCCGGGCGTCGATAAGTTCGTGCGAGATTTCACGGTCGCGGGGATGGACGGCATCGTAATTCCAGACCTACCAGTAGAGGAGGCAGGTAAAGTTCTGAAGGAGACTAAAAAGCAGGGCGCCGATTTGATTCTCTTGGTCGCACCTACAACGACCCCCGAGCGCCTCAAGCGCATATGTAATACATCAAGTGGTTTTCTTTACGTTGTTTCCCTGCTCGGGGTAACGGGGGCTCGAGAGCGACTTTCTGGATTAGTAAAACCGCTGATCGCCGATGTTCGAAAGACCTCACGAGTGCCGGTCGCTGTTGGGTTCGGGATATCAAAGCCTGAGCATGTTAAAGAGGTCATAAGGGCCGGGGCGGATGGTGTAATAGTCGGCAGCGCGTTCGTTAATTTGATCGCCAAAAATCTGAAGAATCGACAAAAAATGTTGCGGGAACTCGACCGCTTTGGAAAAACTTTAAAAGCGGCTGCACGTTTAGTTCATTAATCTTGACGCCTTACACACCCAAGTTGGTGAATGTTTAAATCAGATGAACTATAAAATAAAGTTTCCTGATAGCATGAGATCCATAAGTTTGAAGGCGAAGTCGCTCGACATGGAAACCGGGCGGAACATCGTTGTGCTCCATGAACAGGATGCGGAGGAACTCGGACACTTCGTGGGCGATCGGGTGAAGCTGGTGGCGCCGAAAGCCACGCTGGTCGCGATCGCCAACACGACGAAGCGAATGGTGCAACGAGGCGAGATAGGTGCTTTCATCGAGGTAACGGAAGCTCTTGGCCTCAAACCAGGTGATATCCTATCCGTCACACTTGTTTCCAGGCCTCGATCGGTCGATTTCATCAAGAAGAAGATGGCGGGGCAACAGCTATCGACCGAGGAAGTCAACGCGATAGTTGATGACATCGTCGCGAGGAACTTGAGTTCCACGGAGATGACGGCTTTTGTCGTTTCAGAGTGCATTCGAGGGATGAGCACAAGTGAAATCGTCGCATTGACACGGCGAATGGTCGACTCGGGCGACAAGCTCGAGCTGGGCATTAGCCCCGTACTAGATGTCCACAGCATAGGCGGTGTTCCGGGCAACAAGTACTCCTTGGTCACAGTTCCGATCGTGGCAGCGGCCGGTTTAGCGGTGCCTAAGACGAGCAGCCGGGCGATAACGAGCGCGGCCGGAACCGCGGACGTGATGGAGGTCCTCGCAAACGTGACCCTCGGCATGGATGAAATCAAGCGGATCGTGCAGAAGGTCGGTGCTGTCTTGGCGTGGGGGGGTGCAGTCAAATTAGCTCCAGCGGATGATATCATCATCGGCGTCGAACGTACGCTCGGGGTAGACCCACGCTGTCAATTGCTCGCGAGCGTGATGTCAAAGAAGTTAGCGGTGGGCGCCGATCGTATTTTGATCGACATCCCGACGGGGCCCGGGGCGAAGGTTGAGACCACGGATCAAGCCCGGAGCTTTGCACATGATTTTATGGAGCTTGGGCGTAGGCTCGACGTGCAGGTCGAGGTAGCCATAACTTACGGTGGCCAGCCCGTGGGCTATGCGGTTGGCCCAGCTCTCGAAGCTAGGGAGGCGCTTGAGACCCTGCGCGGCAACGGGCCAGGGAGCTTGGTCGAGAAGGCGACGAGTTTGGCGGGCATAATGCTCGAGCTCGGTGGGGCCGCTAGCGCGGGGATGGGCAGGCAGATGGCGCATGAAATACTGAATTCGGGCAAGGCCAACCAAAAGATGTGCGAAATCATCGAGGCACAGGGAGGTAACCCGGACGTGAAGCCGGAGGACATCCCAATTGGCGATAAAAAAGAGGTCATACTCGCGCTTCACGACGGATACGTGACGCATATCGATAATGGAAGCATCAATAAAATAGCCCGTGCTACAGGTGCCCCCCGCGGCAAGGGGGCCGGATTAAGGGTCATCCTCAAGGAGGGGCGGAAGATTAGTAAAGGTGAACCACTTCTCGAAATTTACGCGGAGCATGAGGCGAAACTCGATGATGCGCTAGCCATCGCCAAACGCAGCCCACCGATAACAATAGGGGGAATGTTGCTCGAAAAGATGACGCACCGTCCTCATATGGGGTGAAATCATGTGGGATGTCCCGAAGGAGGCTGCTTTGGTCGCGGCCGATGCGGATGGGCCATTTGAGTTGGTGGCGTTTGACAATGCGCTCAGCAAGGCGGGCATCGCAGAGCTCAACCTAGTATCAGTTTCGAGCATTTGGCCGATAGGGTGTAAAATCGTCAAGATGCCGAAGCTTGAGCCGGGCACCATCACCCCCATCATCATGGCAAAAATCTCCAGTTCGACACCAGGTCAGCAGATCGCCGCCGCGGTTGGCATCGCGATAAGCGAGGCCTCACACGGGATAGTTTCAGAATATCATGATATCGGCGTTACCCAAAAGACGGCTGGCATAACCGTCGAGACGATGGCAAAAAATATGATGGAGAGGCGGGGACTCGAGCCGACGAAAGTAACTTCTATTTCAGCTGGACACATCGTCGAGAACCATGGAGCCGCGTTAGCAGCGGTCGTGTTCATCCGCTAGCGGTTACTCCTCGCCCATCTCCTCTACTCCGGGAGGTCCTTTCGGCGAGATCTCCTTTTTGGAGGAAGATATAACATCATCGATTCGGAGGATCATTATCGCGGCTTCGCTCGCAGATTTTATCGCTTGGGTCTTTGTGCGCAGAGGTTCGATGATCCCAATTTTCATCATGTCCACGGTTTTACCTTTGTAAATATCAATCCCAAAGTTTTTGCTATCTGGCTTCTCGTGTTTGGCGCGAAGGTCAACTAGGACATCTATGCTGTCGAGCCCAGCGTTTTCCGCCAGAGTTCGCGGAACCGTTTCGATAGCGCTCGCAAAGTTGTTGACCGCAAGCGCTTCACGTCCGCCAACGGTCTCCGCGTACTCCCTCAATCGCTTGGTGAGCTCGATCTCAGGTGCCCCCCCACCCACGACGATCTTACCGTCCTCGATTATCGCAGAGACCACGCTAATCGCATCGTGCATGGAGCGCTCAACCTCATCGATCACGTGTTCGGTTCCGCCTCGCACAAGTATGCTCACCGCCTTGGGGTCCTTGCACCCCTCCACAAAGGTCATCTTGTCATCGCCTATCTTTCGCTCCTCGATTAATCCAGCTTTGCCGAGGTCGGCGCTCGTCAAATCCTCGATGTTCGTGACGACTTTGCCCCCCGTGGCACGGGCTAACTTCTCCATATCCGATTTTTTCGCCCGCCGGATCGCGTAAATGTTTGCCTTCGTGAGGTAGTGTTGGACGATGTCGTCGACCCCTTTCTGGCATATGACGACATTTGCGCCGGTGGCGACGATCTGATCCACCATCTTTTTGAGCATACTTTCCTCTTCATCCAAGAACGCGCGAAGCTGCTCAGGCCTCGTGACCCTGATTTCGGCATCGGTCTCGGTCTTCTTTATCTCGAGGGCGCAGTCGAGGAGGGCGATTTTGGCATTTTTTACCCGCTTCGGCATTTCTGGGTGAACGCGCTCCTTGTCGATGATTACCCCCTGGATGAGCTGGGAATCGTCGGTACTTTCGCCGGGTTTCTTCTCGATGCCGATATAATCTATGTCAGCGATGTACCCTCCATCCGTCTTGTCCGCTATTTGCTTCACCGCTTTTACGGCGAGGTCGGCGAGCTTCTCTCTCGCGCTCTCAGCTTTCTTCCCGGTCATCGCGGTCATCGCCGCTTGCTTGAGGAGTTCCTCTTGGTCGATTGTCGCTTTATCGGCGAGTCCGTTCAATATCTCTTGGGCTTTCTCGGCGGCCATCCGATAGCCGGAGGCGATCACCGTGGGGTGGATTGTTTGATCGAGTAGGCGTTCCGCTTCGTGCAGGAGTTCGCCGGCAATTATCACGGCGGTAGTCGTTCCATCTCCGACTTCGTCGTCCTGCGTTTTCGCCACCTCGACCATCATTTTAGCCGCCGGGTGTTCGACCTCCATCTCCTTGAGAATTGTAACGCCGTCGTTCGTGATCACGACATCCCCCAAACTGTCGACTAACATCTTATCCATACCGCGCGGCCCAAGGGTGGTGCGGACGGCCTCGCTGATCACACGGGCTGCGAGGATGTTCATACGCTGGGCATCGCGGCCAACCAACCTTCGTGTGCCTTCGGGAAGCACGAGTACGGGTCTACCTCCCATCGTTGCGCTCATTCAACCACCTCATCGAACTGTTGAGATTACTCCTTTATTTATTTAAGCTTAACCCCTCCAAACGGTCAAATTAGATAATCTTTTATCGATTTTAAAGCTTAGTGTATAATGGTGTCCTCATGCCTAAGAAGAAAAAGGCTACTCGGCGGGGCAAAAAACTTGGAAAGCCTAGGAAGCCCCCGGCCTTGGGGTTTGAGCCCTTAGCGGATAAAGGAGAAGGATTCCTCTCGGAGCTTTTAGCGGAGGCACCGCGAAGAGCGTCCGAAGCCGTTGTAAAAAAACCGGTGCTCGAGCCCATGTTGCCCCCAGCGGTTGCCAAGGAGATAAAAGCCCCTGAAGCCGGAAAGGTGCTGGAGAGATATGGTCAAGTCGAGATCCTATCGGTGGAGGGCGAAGTTCTACCATTTTACAAGTTGAAAATGCCCGAGCTGACGAGTCGGGAACAAAAACTCCTCGATGCTGCGAAAGAAAAAGCTGTAGAGGAGATAAAAATAGATCCGGACAGGATTCCGGACCCGACCGAGCGTCAACACACTTTCATGCGCGAAGTCCTGAAGATAATCGAGCGTGAGAGCAAGGGCACACACCTCCCGCCCGGGCGCATAAAGCAGCTCGGCGAGGTGGCGGTGCGGGACATGCTGGGGTACGGCCCGCTCGACCCCATGATAGCCGACGACAAGCTCGAGGACATCATGGTGACGGCCGTGGGCAAACCCGTTTACGTCTATCATCGAAAGTATGGGATGTGCTCTACAAACGTGGTTTTTGAAAACGAGGATTCGATCAAGTACCTCATAGATAAGATGGCCCGCATTGTGGGCAGGCGAATAGACCAACAGACGCCCCTGCTCGATGCGCGGTTGCCCGATGGAAGCAGGGTAAATGCCACCATCCCGCCGGTCTCCCTCGAGGGACCGACGATCTCGATACGGAAGTTCCGCAAGGACCCGCTCACGATGATCGATATCTTGAACTTTGGCACCCTCTCGACGGATGTCGCAGCTTTCATATGGTTGATCGTGGATGGTTTCGGCATCAAGCCCGCCAACATTCTCTTCGCGGGGGGAACAGGCTGCGGGAAGACCACCACCCTTAACGCCGCCACCACCTTCATTCCCGAGCGGGAGCGCCTCATCTCGATCGAGGACACAGCCGAACTCCAGCTGCCGCACAAGCACTGGATCAGACTCGAGACCCGCCCCCCCAACGTTGAGGGACGGGGGGAGATTGTCATGGACGACCTCGTCAAGAACGCGCTCCGGATGAGGCCCGACCGGATGATTGTGGGGGAGGTCAGAGGTCCAGAGGCGCGGACGATGTTTACCGCGATGAATACTGGGCACGATGGCTGCATGGGCACCGTACACTCAAATAGTGCAGCCGAAACGGTCACCCGCTTGACCGAGTCCCCGATGGACGTGCCCGAGATAATGATCCCGGCGCTCGACGTGATCGTGATGCAGCAGCGCATGTATCATCGTCAGAAGGGACAGATTCGAAGGATCACCGAGGTCGCCGAGGTGACGGGTCTGGAGGGGGGTAAGCCGCAGCTCAGCCGTATTTTCAAGTGGAACCCACGCACGGACGTGGTCGAGCCGACTGGGGTACCGAGCAGGATCAAGCGCATAATAGCGGAGTTCAGCGGGGTAAGCGGCAACGACATCGAGATCGAACTCGAGAAGCGCGCGACGGTGGTCGAGTGGATGAAACGCCAGGGCATTCGAAACATCTTCGAGGTGGGCAGGGTCATCCAAGAATATTACCGAGATCCAGAGGGGATGCTGAAACGCGTACGGGCCGAGAAGGGTGCGAAGCGTCGTTAGTGGTTCCATGCCGAAGAAAAAAGCTAGAAAGTCGGATCTAGCAAAAAGATTTTTCTACACGGTCGGCAGTGCCGTGGTAAAAATCGGCGGGGGGACAGCAAAGGCAACACAGCGTTTGAGTCGGACCGTCAAAGTTACAAAGGGTCCAAGACCCCCGGAGAAGGCCGATGAGGTCACGCGAAGGCTACACGATCTAAAGCGGCTTGAAACGCTGCGCGAGGAAGAGCTCAAAGCCGAGCGCAAGCTGAAAGAGGAGAAAACTTGGGAGGAGCGCATGGAGCTAAAGAGGCCGTTGTCCGAGCGCCTCTCCGATATCTTCTATTCTCCTCTCAAGCGCCCGGCGCAGCGATTGGCTAAATTCTTCAAGGGGCTAGATGAGGACCTCTACAAGGCCAACCTCAGGATTGCTCCAGAGCGTTACGTGGCGCTCATGATCGGGATGAGCCTCATCGTGGGGATCTCGGCGTTCATCCCGATGCTCCTCTTCTTACCCATCCCAATCGCCTTGGTGGGCGGGATGTTCGCTTTTTTGCTCGCGTTGGCGTTCGGCAGGACCCAGCCGAGGCGCAGGGCTAGCGCGCGCGTAGTCGGGGTGAATCGCGTGATCCCATATGCTCTCAGACACATGGCGACGCAGCTTTCCTCGGGCATAGGTCTCCCCGAGACGATGACCTCGGTCAGCCAGGCGGATTACGGTGCCCTTTCGGAGGAGTTCGGCAGGGTCATCCGTGACATGCACACGGGCATGAGCACGGAGGAGGCGCTGGCGACAATGGACCGAAGGGTGGATTCAGAGCCGCTCCGCCGTGCGGTTCGTCAGATTCAGCGTACCCTACGGACTGGCGGCGATCTCGCAAATATCCTCAACGTGTTGGCAGACGAAACGGCTTTCGAGATGCGCATGAAACTCCGTGACTACACCCAGTCGCTCAACATGCTTACGATGATCTACATGTTCGCCTCCGCGGTCATCCCAGCCATGCTTCTGGTCACGATAACGGTGGGGAGCAGGATGGGTGGGGCAATGTTGACCCCGGCAAGTGCGGCTGTTCTCTTTCTGATCCTCATACCGTTCATGTTGTTCTACTTCGTGATGACGATCAAACGCTTCGAGCCGAGGTTGTGAATATGGGATTAGTCGGGCGAATGGCAAAGTTTTCAAAGCGCGTGTTCCCAGAAAAATTCCTGCGCAACCTCGACCGCAGGTTGGAGTCAACGAAGATTGCGCTCGCGGCGGAGGAATACGTGGGCGTGACGTTCTTGGTAACGATAATCGTGGGCGTGGTGGTGGGTTTCGTTGGTGTGCTCCTACAGTTCCCAATTCCCGCACCCCTGCTTGCACCTCTCGCGGCTTTCGTCACCTTTCCAGTGCTGACGCTCGGGGTACCCTATTACTTGGCCCAGCGTAGGGCTGCCGAGCTGGAGCGCGCACTACCCGACACCCTCCGCCAGATAGCGAGCACCCTGCGGGCTGGAGTGGGGATAGATGCAGCGATGGACGATATCGTGAAATCGCAATACGGCGTGCTCTCGCAGGAGTTCGATCGGGTGGTGACGGAGATCCGCAGGGGAAGGACACTCGACAGCGCCCTCTTGGCCCTAGCGCGGAGGTCTAATTCACCCCTTTACGAGCGGGCTTTTCACCTGATCGTCGAGGGGATAGAGCGCGGCGCGGCACTCGCCAGCGTGCTCGACTCCGTCTCCAAGGACATCAAGGAGGTACACGCGATCCAGCGCGAGCGGCAGGCGGCGACGATGCAGCAGGTTCTTTTCTTGTTTGTCGTAGCGCTCTTCGCAGTTCCCTTTATAGTCGGCCTCACGGTGGCAGTGGGTGGGGTTCAAATAGGCAGTGGCCCGGCGGCAGGTGCGGGCCTGCCGGCGGAGATGAGCACGATCGCCATGGCGTACATCGTGATCCAGGCGCTCATCTGCTCGCTTGCGGTCGGGGTAATTCGTTACGGCAAAATGTTGAAGGGCCTGACCTTTGCTGTACCCTTCATGGTCGTCGCGGCGATCGTCTTCAAAGTGGCCCAGCTCATCGCCGGAAGCATAACACCGGTTTAGCGTTCGATGCCGAGCTCCTGGAGATCCTTGTAGATCGTGTCACGCGAGACGCCGAAGGTCTTGGCCACCTGTGCGAGGTTGATCGCTTTCGGGTCATTGCTGAGCAATCGGAGCGCCGCCGCTAGACGTTCTCGGCGCTCATCCGAGCTGAGCTTCCCCACTTTCTCGGGTATCTCTTCGTTGATCGCGACGATGAGCGTAGCGTAGGCGCGTTTCGGGATGGGAGGGGTGATGAATTTCCAGTAAAAGCCGACGATTTCCCCACGGAGCTTCGCGAGCTGTGCATTTATCTTTTCTTGGGCGCGGCTGAGGGCCCTCTTTTCATTGCTGCCCGCCTCGTTTGCCCAGAGAACGCTTTTTGGTCTGATGTTGCTTTCGTCCACAACCGTGACTATCCGCACCGTTGCCCCCGCTATGCCCGAATCGACCCTCGCGTCCATCTTGGTAATGTATCCCCGCGTGCTCGCGAGTTTCTCGTTGAGTTCGGTCGCGGCTCGCTCGAGGGCTTTCCGCACGTTCGCAGCTCGCCGGATGCAGCTCAGAACCTGCAAGTTTATCAAGACAGGTTGGACATCAAACGTTTTAAACGTGTCTACAAAAATGTCGACTTTTACCCAGGGATGTGGCGGCACCTTTATAATCCCATATTCAAGAGGATTTTCACGGAGGTAAAAAACAAATGAGGATGTTTAAGAAGGGTCAGGGCGCTACCGAGTACCTGTTGATGCTGGCCGCAGTGTTGGTTATCGTCGCCATAGCAGTTTACTACGTTACTACTACTGGTGCACCGACGATTATCGCCAGCGCGAAACTCAACTCGGCAGACAATACAGTTTCGATCAAGGGAGAAACTGGATGTTCTATTGATGCAAGCTGGAGCTTTAGCTACAAGGGGGGCACTGAAACTAGCTGGCAATCGGGATCAGGTACGATAGGTCCAGGCGATGAGATTCCGTTAACAAATTTAACCGACGATGTTTCGACGGGAGACACGGTAACAATAAGATACGACACTACAACTAAAAGCGCGGTTATCAATGCTGCCGATATATGGATAGGACTGACCTAGCCGAGAGTATGGTTGGCCCAAGACAGAACAGCGGAGCGATGCTAGTATCATTATTTTTTATTTTCTTTTATTTTATTTTTTGATTAGCGCAAAGGGGCCAGTATTCTATCGAAGGGGAGCATAAATACGTAAACAACACAAACATTCTAATGTGGGGTGGAAGTGGAAGAACGTTCGCAAGGTGCAACTGAATACTTACTAATGCTCGGCGCAGTGCTGATGCTCGTGGCTGGCATAGTCGCTTCTATCATCCTCACATCTCATACCTTGGGCTCAAACGTCAGCGGCCAGATCGATGATGTGATGGATAACGTCATCATCCCCTGCCTAGTCGGAACGCTTTTGTAAGTGGGGTTCGACACCAAGTTCTTATTAATCGAGCAAAAGTGAGTAGGGTGGTCGCGCGTCCGAGTTCGAGCTCCTCCTCCCAGCTGCAATAGCTCTCGCAGCGGTCTGCATTGCCAACTACACAGATCTACGGAAGCGAATCATCCCCAACCGGCTCACATTTCCGCTCATCGTGGTCGGCGTCGCCTTTTACGTGCTCCTCGGCGTTTGGCGCTGGGACCTCTGGACGATGATATCCGGGGCGCTCGGGGCGGCGATAGCCTTCATCATCGGCTACGCGATGTGGTTAACGGGTGGGTGGGCTGGAGGCGATGTGAAACTCTTCACGGCACTGGGGGCCCTGCTGCCATTTTATACCGCACCCTATGTTCTGAACGTGCCCTATCCATTCCCCATCACGATTTTATTTAACTCGGTCATCGCCATCCTGCCGATCCTGCTCATCTACGCCGTGATCTGCCGTGTTCGCGGGCGAGCCGTGCTTTACGAGCAGGTCAAAATTACCGAACTCAGGGAGGGCATGATCCCCGCTGAAACCATCTACGAGAAAGACGGCAGGGTCGAGCGGTGGAGTTCAAAATTTGGGCTGAAGCCGCGTTACGATCGTCTCTACACCAATCCCAGGCGGGCGGCGGGCCTCACGCGCTACCAGGTGGGGGCGCTCAAGCGCCTCGTTCGCGAGCGCAAGCTGAAAAACTACATGAAACTCAAGAAGGGCATACCATTCGCCCCCGCGCTCGGCCTAGGTGTCTTCATCGCGGTCTTCTACGGCGATCTGTATTGGGGCCTCATCAAAGCGCTCGCAGGCGTGTAAACGCTCAAATCGCGGCGTTCATTCTCGCATTATCCCTAATTATCTAACCCTTTCCAAAATCGCCTTAACCTTGGCCCCCCGCAACCCGAGCATCGGCCGCTCGACGCTGATCTTCGCGAGGTCTCCTTTTCCGACTTTGGCGAAGCTCTCGACCAAGTACAGGCCTGACTTCACGTTGCTGCAGATGTCATAGCTGACTCGAACCACCGCCCGGCGCCCCCGGACCTCCTCGACCCTGCCGTATGTGAAGCTTCGGCCGTACTTGAGCCTGAAGGCCGCGAATGCCACGAACACGGACCCTATCGCTATCAACGGGGGGATGAGTGCCAGGTGGAGTGCCTCGATCGAGAACTCGATTGGGGAGTGTCGGAGCGCGAGCACGAAGACCCAGGCGATGGCCACGCACATGCCCACGAAGCTCCGGTAGGCAGGGTAGTCCCGCTCGAATGCGCGCCTGAGCTGCCCCACCGCAAGGTAGATCAGGTAGGCGCTCAGCGCGAGCAGCAGGGGAATGAAGATGACGACTTCCGCGGGCAGCAACGCTATGTAGACCACCGCTGTCACGAAGAGGGCGAGGATCGCCAGCTGCGCCTTGAGCATGATGTATTCGGGCCACCCTGCATGGCGCCGCTCGAAGAAACCCTGTAGCGCGCGGGGGATTTCGGGCTTGGGTTTCGGCGGGGCTTTTTTCTTTACCTTCGGCGCCCTCCGTTTGAGCTTGCTCGGGATCTTCCCCACACCGAGGACTGCGTCACCAACCTTGCGGAAGAAATCGGTCACCTTGGAACCTTTTCTTGCCATTTTTCCACCAAAAACATTGACCTCTTCTGCCTCACCCTAGCTCCACTGTCGACAAGTACTGCGCGGCACCTCGCGGGTCTCTGACGTTAATAAACACTCTAAGTTGTACTACCCCTTCCACCTCTGTGTTCTCCCCGACATGGGTCGGAGGAGGGCCACCGACTCCTTCCCAAAGTGGTGGGGGGTCTGAATAATAAACATCCGAGCCATTCGAGTCCAAGTCGCCACCGTATTCTTCGATAGTTATTCGCAGATTTTCACCGAGTTTTTCGACAAGCAGGATAGGTTCATCGTAGTCCCCATCCTCTGCGTCTTCGAAGTAATAGCGCCAGTTTTCCGGAGCGACGTGGTCAACCTTGCAGTAGGTGGCCCCCGCATAACGATTGTCCCCAGTATCTACATGGATCCACAGCATCCACGTGGGCGTGATATCCACCAGCAACCCCGTAGCTGCGCGATAATTGTCGGCAAGATCAGCAAACTTAGCGTTGGTATTAGGTTCGTTATCGGTCAATAGATCGTCATCCCACATTTTTTTAATCATGCGCTCGATATCATTCCCAGTATAAAACACCTTGTCAGCGGTGGTCTGCAGCGCGACCGCTTCTCCACCCATCTCGATTATTGCAAAGCAAGAGGTCGCAAGCAGCATAGCTGGAAGCACAAGCAGCAGCGCAACCCCGCTCAGCACGAATCCGCGTTGGTCCCGCCCCAGTTTCATGTTCCCGCCCCCCGCCACACGTAGAGGGTGATGGAATCAAATATGTTCTCAGGTGGGACGCCCACATACGTCCTGAAGTAAAAGTCGTGGCGGCCGCCGCCGCCCTCCGACCAGCTCCCGCCGCTCTTGGTGATGAGCCAGACTTTCCCCCACGGATATATATCGCCATCACTTGGCCTGTACTCGGCCCACCAGTACGTGCCGCCGCCCTCCAGCTCGGGCAGGACGATGGAGTAATGGTCGCCAGCAGTTACCTCTGCGGGCGAGGGGAAGGTAAACTCGTATTCCTCGCCGGTGGTGGAAGCGACGTCACTTGTGGTCGTGCTGGCCAGAACCGTGCTCCCCGGTTTGTTGTCCGCCGTGCAGTCCCTGACTTCAATAGTTAGCTCCCCCGGGCTCCCTTCCACCTTCAAATACAGGACAACCTTGGTGAGGTCTCCGGTGAGGCCGGCGACAAAGCTCTGCGCGCACCACTTCCCGTTCTCGACCTCGTGCCACTTACCCTCCGTGCGGTTGGGGTTGTCTTGGTCGAGCCCACCCAACGCCACAACACGGGCTGCAACGGCGATTTCCTCGGCGCTTGCGAACGCGTTGCCCCAGTTTTTTCGTTCTCCCGCATCACTCGGGTAAACCACCAAGCGATTGTCACCAACCACGAGCTTGAACTGCACTTCGTCCGGTAGGATTTTCTTGAGCTCCGCCCGCGCCAGAATTTCGGCTCCAGTGCTGTCTCCCACCATAACCAGATCCACGACGTCATCTAACGTGCCCGTGAGCCGCATCACCTCGAGCGCATCATTTGCGTATCGCTCCAAGCGCAGGTAGCCGTGTTGCCCGTAGGTCAGCTCAGGTCCAGCCACGCGCGCCACCCCAGCCATCACGATTAGCACGACGAGCATCGCGAGCGTAGCGTCGAGGCTGAAGATGAATCCCCCTCGATCCCTTCGAAAACTCATGGGCCTACCTCCATAGTTTCACCTCAAGCGTCGCGGGCAATGTTTCTAGCATGAGGGGCGCACTTTCCCAATCTGAGCACGCGGGGACCATGACCACGTAAATACGGACCCATTCACTCTTCTCCGGGCTGGCCTTAATCCAGGCACCTAGAAAGTTTGGGCCTTCCGTGAGTTGGTTGTCGATTCCAGAATCGTTCTCTATTCCCCCGTGTTGTTCTGGAAAGGTCTCCTGGAGGATTCTAGGGTCACTGGGGAAGGAGTAGTCGGGGTTTTGGTAAGGTGACTCTGCGTCTTTATTTACCCAGATTTTAGCCCTTGGATTATTGCCTCCACCCATCACGACGATGTAGAAGTCAAACGCATCAAGCTCTCCCGGATAAATCTCAAACTCCAAATGCACATCTCTCTCCCAAGGTGACCATTCACCTACTAGCCGTTCAGAATCTACTCTAATGGCAGTTCCATATCTCATGGCGACTGAACGCCTGACGACCGCGACCTCAAAGGAGTTCTCAGCCCCCGACTTCTCTCCAACATCTCCGGTGACCCACCCCGGAAAAGCGTGCCACAACTCATCCCCGTTCTCATCAAGTATTCTAATTTCAAAATTCTCGGACCCGCCAAAGAGCTTCTTTATTGCTTCTACCGCGTTGGCATTTACCGGAGCCACCCAATTATCGCTATTAGTTAGACGCCTGAGCTGCCCAAACTTTCTGATGCTCAAAGTATTTTGGACGGGGTTTCCCTCACTCTCCTCCGTAAATCCCGGGGTTTCTAGCATTTCGGCATTTTCCCCCCAGTTTGAAGGTCTGCCCAAGGTCTTCACGAGCACGTCCGCGGCATCGTTCGCCGTGCGCTCGAGCGAGTAACGGAGCGCATAGCTTTCGGCTTGCCTGCGCGCCCCTTCGAGCGCCAGCCCCGAGTAGCTCACCACGAGCACCGTCAGGGTCAGCGCGAAGAACATGTCGAGTGTGAAGACTTGGCCTCGCTCGTTCACTTCGTCACCCTCCTTATCTCCACGTTCACGTCGTAGGTGTAGTATCCCGTCTTGACAGGTTCCGCATTCTCGGGGAAGAAACCAACCACCGCTTGGTAGATGTACTTGAGCGCGCTCGCCCTGATGTTGTCCCGTATCGTTTGGTCGTCCGGCGGGGGTCCACCCCTGACGTTCACGTAAATTGTTATGGTGCCGGCGTCTACGCCGACCTCCTCGATAATGATTTCGCACCCGTATTCGGCGTCGATGTCGGCGATCGCGTTCTCGGCCCCAGCGCGCGCAGCCGACTTGACGGTTTCCATTTCGTTGCCCCCAGCACCCAGATAGAGGAGCGACGCCACCGCCACTAGGATCGCCCCAACGAGGATCATCATCTCTGCGCTGGATTGGCCCCTCATGCGTTCACGACCATCACGGTGTTTTCCACCCAATACACCCGAATAGTATTTTCCAAATTTTCCCGTTCCAGCACGAAGTTCTCGACGTTTTTGCAGACGACTCCAGCACCAACAGTTCCCCAGGCTGAATTTTCCACGAGGACCTGCCGCGCGGTATTGTCGAATTTGATCCGGTAAAAGTAGCTTCCTATTTTTGGGAGGAGGTCGACGTCGAGTTCGAAGCCCGGACCGTTCGCGTAGACGATGTTTATCGCCGCCGCGAGCTTCTCACCGACGATTTGGGCTTCCAACCTAGCACCCATCAGCTCGGCCGCCCCCTTCCGCGCATCGTAAACATGCAAAAATGACGTTGAAACCATGATAAGGAGCGTTACCGCGAACAACGCATCGATCGAGAAAAACCCCCGCTCGCGAAGTCCCATGGTCAGTCCTCCACCTCGATCTCCTCCGGCGGCTGGATGCGGATGTAAATATTATAGTTGGCCCTGACGATATTTTCTTGGTCACCCGGCCATTCCACGATTACCGTGTAGGTGCCGGTCGAAAGGTTTTGTAGATTACAGTTGAACCCGTACCTGAGGTTGCTCTCGACATTTTGGGTCCCGCTCGAAAGCTCGAGGCTTATCGTGAGCTTGTTCTCGGTGAGCTGCAGACTCCAGCTTTGGTCGATGGGAAAGCCCACGCTCTTCGTCGCCCCTGGGCCATTCGCGTACACGGACTCCATCGCCCCGGCAATCGCATCGGCGGCGGACCTAGCTTGGGAAAGGTACAGCGCGTCCCTTCCGGCCTCCTGCGCGGGGTTTATCATCTGCCCGAACGTGACCGCAGCGAAGATTACAAGCATTGTCGAAAAAATAAGCAGATATTCGACGGCCGATTGTCCCCGCATCTCAAGCCACCTTGATTTCAATGTACCTCAGATTACCGCTGAACTCGTATGTAAAGGTCATCCGATGGAGACCAGAGCCAACATCGAAGTTTTCGTTATCAACAATTACGCGATTTTCATCGTTCCTGCTCGGCAGAATCGTGCTAACTTGCACCGCGTTATCGCTTTCTAGGTCCAATTCTATCTTAACATCCACACGATTTTCAGCTCCATCGACAAAGGAGACCGAAACGACACCTTCGGGGAGCCAGTACTCTGCCGTCTGCCGAGAGCCGACCCCCGCCGCGTAAACCATGTTGATGGCGTTTGTCAATGTGTTTGCGGCCTCGCGCGCATCCGCAAGCTTTGAGACCCTCTCGGCGTCGGCACGCGCTTGGCTGTACATGGGCATCGTGATGGCGGCGATGATGATGAGCAAGCCCGATACGACGACGATGAACTCGATGCTAAGCTGGCCTCTCAATCTACCCCCTGCTAAGCTATCGGTTCGAAAGTTTAAAGTTTCCCCGCTAAACCGCGTAGCTGATGTCCGCTCCCAGCCCTTGGAACGTGGAGATGAAGCGGGAGCACGAGGTTCTGAGCGCCGTGGCCCCGTTTTTTACTTTTGTTTCACCTTCGGCAAGCAGCCCCGCCACGATTAAGGCTGTGACAACTGCGTAGTCCTCGTGCCCGTCGACCTCGCACCCCTTGAGCTTGGCTGGCCCTTGGATGAGCAATCCGTCGTGGCGTTCGAGCACTTTCGCTCCCATCCGGCGCAGTTCTCGGGCCGTGGCTGAAACACGATCTGATTTCATGGTCCTCGCCTCACCGGCGTTCCCGATCAGCGTTTTGCCCTTGGCCCTACATGCGAGCACAGAGATCATCGGCAAAAGTTCAGGCACCCGGGAAAGGTCCAGTTTGGCGGCGCGGGGATTCTGTTTGCCCTCCGCGACGAAACTTTTTTTGGACACCCGCACCCTGAGGCCGGCCATTTTCAGGACATCTAAAAATGCAACGTCTCGACCGGCCACACCTTTCACTCCGCGAAGTTTGAGTTTAGAATTCGTCAGGGTCGCGGCAATGATAAAGGGCGCCGCTGCCGCGAGCTCCTGTGGCACCCTAAAATTGAACGCACGGTAGGGCTGGTTCGGTATCAGGAGCTTCTTCCCCCTTGAGCTCACCTCCACACCGGCCCTCTTTGTAAGTTCGAGAATTGCCCTAAGCTGGGGATCCCCCTGTTTTCGTTTGAAAGAGAGTTCAACCCGCTTTCCCGCATATGGGCATGGGAGAAGGATGGCAGGCAGGCAATGCGCACTTACCTCGCCGAGCCGCACCTTCCCACCCACGAGTCCCCCGCCGAAAATGACGAAGGGTGGGCTGTCATCCGGTTTCGTCGAATGGACATCTGCGCCAAGGCGGTGAAGGGATCTCAGCAGCACGGGCATCGGGCGGGAGCGCAGCTGGGTGTCGCCATTGAGCACTGTTAGCGTGGACGCCAAAGCCGCAATCGATGTGAGCAAGCTTAGCGCGGTCCCCGAGTTTCTCGCGTCGATGACATTTTGGGTGGGTTTGGGGCTACCGCCAGCTCCCCAGATGGACCAACGGTCTTGGGTTCGCTTTACTGTGACACCCAACGTCTCGGCGGCTTGGAGCATCACGTTTGTATCCTTTACACGGAGTGGATTCTCGATCACGCTCTTGCCCCCCGCGAGCAGTGCCAACGCGCTTGCGAATTGGGTGTGCAGTTTCGACGCTTGCGGCTCGAGCTCCCCGGAGAGCCCCGCTGCGGGTCGAACTATCAGGTCCACGCACTTCGCCTCAGCTTGATGATTTTAGTCCTAGGGAGTGCTGACTCGATAAGGGTATCGATATTCAGGCCCTCCTCGATTTCACGCACCTCCTCGAGCTTGGGGGTGGTGGGATAAGATGGTGAAGGATACGTATTCGTCGCGCTCGCGGATGGGTCAAAAATTCCCATTTGATGGGCGATTTTTTCGATATCGTCTTTGACCATCCCCGCGAGGGGCCTGAGGACCGGCAACTCGCAGGCATCGTCGATCACGCGGAGGTTTTCCAATCCTCCTTCGGCAATTTGTTTCAGGTCTTCATCCCCCACGATCGCCGCTCCCCCCACTTGCCCTGCGATAACCCCGGCCGCTCGAACCATCGCCCGTTTGCAGAGCAAGTTCGCTAGGCCCTGCTTCGTTCTTTCGGTTATGGTGCGGAGTATTTTGCCATAGGGGAAGATCCGCAGCTCGAGCTTCGGGTAAAAACTCGCAAGCATCCTCGCCGCGCCGACCGCAAGTTTTCGTGTTCGACCGTTGGCGTGAGGTCGAGGGTCAAAAAATATAGGGTGGAGCATGCAGCCGCGCTTCATCATGAGGTAGGAGGAAACGGAGCCGTTCAGACCCCCCGAAAAAGGTGCGACGACACTACCTTGGGTGCCCAGGGGCAGTCCGCCGGCCCCACCCACGATTTTCGTGAACACGTAAGCATCCCCCCCTCGAACCTCGACGAATATCTCACGCTCGGGGGCCGAGAGGTTCACACGGACACCCTTCACCTCAGCCAAGACCGCGGAGCCAACGCTCACATTTACATCCATGCTGGAGAACGGGTGTTCCCCAACCCTTGAGGTCCGAATGGCAAAGGTCATGCCCGGAGAGAGGATCTTCTTCGCTTCCCCCACCACCGCTGAGGTGATCGAAGCGATGCTCGCGTCTGTCATGAGTGATGGACTGGCGGAAACTATGCCCGGGATCTTGGCCAGGCGTTCCGTCGCGGCGCTTGGTCTGCGGGTGTCGATGAAGATTCTGCCCCGTTCTCTTCGGAGTTTGTAGTCCAGCCCTTTAAGGGACAATTTGATGTTCTCGATTAGCCGCCATTCGAATCGCCTGCGGACCGGCTCGCTCTTCAGCGCTATCTCTCCGTAGCGCACGATGATGGTCTTCGGCATAGCATCTGGTAGTCTTATGGGTGGCGCAAGTTAAAAATTTCTAGTGGCGCCGCTCGTCCCTACCGTATCGCCGCTTGAGAATTTTGGTTATTTTTATGGCAGCCTTTTTTATATCGCCCATGCTTTTCGCGCCAGCGCAGACGCCCTTTCCCGAGACAAAGAGTAGCACCACGACCTTGGGTTCGTCGAGCCTGAATACAAGCCCGGGAAAGACCTCTGGCTCGTACTCCGTGTTTTCGAAGTCCCGTGCGATCCGCTCGAGGTCGAACTCACGCTCAAAATCGAAGGACGCGACGATATTTTGAACTTTGACCTTCGGCTCGGATTTTACCTTGATGCCAGCCTTCCCGAGCTTTCTCGTCAGCTTCTTTATCGCAAGCTTCGCGTCACGCATGCTCTTGGCGCCGACGCAGTTCATCTTTCCCGACGCGAATATTAGGAAGGATGCCGGGGGTTCATACGACTTATAAGCTATCCCTGGGAAAACCTCCGGGTCATAGCGTGCCCCCTCCAGCGATCGGGCCAATTTCTCAAGGTCGAACTCGACGCCCTCATAGGTTACCGAAAGCACGATATTTTGAATTTGTTGTTTCACCTTACCCATCAAATCGGCCTCAGGCTAACTCCGCCACCCCGCATAAAAAGCTTGAGCCCCAAACTTTTATGCTCGGAGGAAAACCCTTGATGGTATTAGTCATCTTATGGTGCACTTATGCCGGACGTGGGTATTCATCTCAAGGGCGAAGTAAGCCTGCCCGATTTGTTTCAGAAGTTGAAGCAGGATATCGGAGAGAACGTAGGGGCAGTCGGCTGCTTTGTAGGCGTAGTGCGAGGCCTTTCGGAAGATGGGGAGCGAGTCAAGTTCCTTCGTTATCAATCCTCCGAGGACGCTGTCAAAAAACTCGAACAAATAGCGGCGGACATCGAGAAACGCCCGGACATTTGGCGCGTGATGATCCACCACGTCGTCGACCAGATCGCCCCCGGGGAGGATGCCATCTATGTCTTGGTGGCGGGCAGGAGGCGCGACGATGTCTTCAGAGCCCTCCCCGAGTTAATGAACCGGGTCAAGGCAGAGGTCCCGATCTGGAAGAAAGAAGTGACCGAGCAAAGAGAATATTGGGTTCATGAGCTCGCAGAAAGGAAATAACTGGCAGAAGCTCATCCCACCCTAGAGCCAACGATGACATTTTAACCTCCTTTTACAAAGTAATATGGGCTTCCATGAAGGTACTGATCCAGGGTCTGGGTGAGATCCCCGCGACCATCGAGCTGGCTCTGAAGAGGGAAAAGCCCAAAGTCACCTACGTCATTTGCTCCGATTATCAACTAAATTACATCGCACGCGCGAGGAAGTACTCGAAACCCAACAAGCAGGTGATAACGGAAGCCGCGCGGAAAGTGGGCGCGAAAGTAATTTTTCAGCGGTGCAACGTTTTCGACCCGGCATCGATCAACGAGGCACTCCGGGAGGTTCTGGAGCGGATCGACCCGTACAAGGATGAAGTGATCATAAACTACGCGGGCGGTTCGGCCCCCGTCAGGCTCTTCCTAGGGGTACTAGGGGTCGAGCTCGCCAGGATCACCACTAAGACCAAAATCCTCTACGCGATACATTACCCAAAAGGGATGAAGATCGCAGAAAATCAAACCGAAAAGCTTCAGGAATTCCTCCCGGGCGACCTCAATCTCTTGCTGGGGTTCATGAAAAAGCGCGGCCCCAGCGCATAGGGCCCCCATCATCGATATTTTTTCGCGAGCTTGACGTAATCTTCAGCTCGCATGCGGATACTTTTGAACTCCTCATCCGTAAGTGCGCGCAGCGGCCTGGCCGGAATGCCCACCACTATCGTTTGTGAGGGTACCTCCACATCGTGGGGCACGACCGCGCCCAAGCCGACCAGTGAGCCCCTTCTGACCCTTGCGCCGTTGAAAACAATCGATCCTCCCCCCACGATGCAGTTATCTTCGACGGTGCACCCGTGCAACAGCGCGTTATGTCCGACGATGACATAGTTCCCGATCTTGACAGGCAGATATCTCGTTTTCTTCCCATCATAGAGGTCGCCCGAGTGCACGACGGCGTTATCTTGGATGCACGTGCATCGGCCGATCCTGATGCTTTCGAAATCCCCCCGCACGACAGCTCCAGGCCAAACGCTTGAGTGCTCGCCGATTGTAACGTCACCTATCACCGTGGCGGTCGGGTGGACGAAAGCGGTTTTGTGGATGCGGGGTCTTTTTCCACCAAATTCAACCAGCATGCCTACGCGCCAGCTTGCTCGGCCTTCTTGCTGTACACGAGCACGATGTCGCCGATCGCCATGATGCCGTTGTAGGGGATGGATATCGCCTTGCCTTCCCTATGCCCGAAGACAAATCCCACCACCGTGCCCTCCTTATCATCGATTACCGCGTCTTCAATCGTTCCAACCAAGTGCGCCCGATCGCTGTAGATGCGCGTACCGTAGAGTTCGGACAATCTCCTCATCAGGTCACCTCGCCATTAACTTGCGCGTGAGGTTTTTAGTCCTTTCGATGGCAAAAAACACGCGTTTGGGACGCAAGTTCCACTTCGAGAGTTAAAAATCGCTTGAGGAAGTTAAGGAATAAAGTTTTAAGTAAGAATAATGTAAATAGTATTGTCCACACCGGTGTGAACGGCGTCGATCCGAGTACGGGGCAAGCGCGCATAGCCCCGCGATGAGAGATTGTACTCTTGGTGTGGATTCAGAAATGTGGATCCGAACAAACCAGGCTACTGGAAGAGCTCGGGTCCGAGATAGGTCTGGTACCCAAGCCAATTTCGATGCTTTGTGGTTGCTTTAACTCCGGTTGATTCTGCCGGAGGCCACTGCTATTGGGGTTCGGCTAAGCCATGCGAGCGGAGGGCGCGGTCGAAAGATCGTGGCCCCGCACACGGCTCAGCAACACGTAGTCAACCTACCCTTGGGACGGGGACAAGCTCGGGAAACTGAGGCTAATCCCCGATAGGCGAGGGACGCTGGGATGCCCTCTCGCCCAAAGCTCCGGCGCCCAAGGATGGGACTGCGGCCTATCAGGCTGTTGGTGGTGTAACGGACCACCAAACCTACGACGGGTACGGGCGATGGGAGTCGGAGCCCGGAGATGGGGACTGAGACAAGGCCCCAGGCCCTACGGGGCGCAGCAGGCGCGAAAACTCCGCAATGCGTGCAAGCGTGACGGGGGGATCCCAAGTGCCGTTGGTCTTTTGATCGACGGCTTTTCGGAAGTCCAAGAAGCTTCCGGAATAAGGGCTGGGTAAGACTGGTGCCAGCCGCCGCGGTAACACCAGCAGCCCAAGTGGTGGCCACGATTATTGGGCCTAAAGCGCTCGTAGCCGGGCTAGCAAGTCCCTTGTGAAATCGGACCGCCTAACGGTTCGGCGTGCAAGGGATACTGCTGGTCTCGAGGCCGGGAGAGGTCGGAGGTACTCCTGGGGTAGCGGTGAAATGCTCTAATCCTGGGGGGACCACCAGTGGCGAAGGCGTCCGACCAGAACGGACCTGACGGTGAGGGGCGAAGGCTAGGGGAGCGAACGGGATTAGATACCCCGGTAGTCCTAGCTGTAAAGCATGCGGGCCAGGTGTCTAGCGCTCCTCGAGGGCGCTAGGTGCCGGAGGGAAGCCGTTAAGCCCGCCGCCTGGGAAGTACGGCTGCAAGGCTGAAACTTAAAGAAATTGGCGGGGGAGCACCACAAGGGGTGGAACCTGCGGTTCAATTGGATTCAACGCCGGAAAACTCACCAGGGGCGACAGTTGATTGAAGGCCAGGTTGACGACCTTGCTTGACTAGCTGAGAGGTGGTGCATGGCCATCGTCAGCTCGTACCGTGAGGCGTCCTGTCAAGTCAGGCAACGAGCGAGATCCTCGCCCCTAGTTGCCATCGGTGGGAAGCCGGGCACTCTAGGGGGACCGCTGGCGCTAAGTCAGAGGAAGGAGAGGGCGACGGTAGGTCAGTATGCCCCGAATCCCCTGGGCTACACGCGGGTTACAATGCGCAGGACAATGGGATGCGACCCCGTAAGGGGGAGCCAAGCCTCTAAACCTGCGCTCGGTTCGGATCGAGGGCTGTAACTCGCCCTCGTGAAGCTGGAATCCCTAGTAATCGCGTGCCAACACCGCGCGGTGAATACGTCCCTGCTCCTTGCACACACCGCCCGTCAAGCCACTCGAGTGGGGTCCGTATGAGGCCTGCTCAAGTTGGGCTGGTCGAATCCGAGTTCTGCAAGAGGGGCTAAGTCGTAACAAGGTAGCCGTAGGGGAACCTGCGGCTCGATCACCTCCTACGATGCAATTTTGGGGTACCGGACCTTTCTTATTTTTGGGCTTTAAAGAAGGAAGAATTATCAATTAAAATGCCCATTAACTTTCGGGATACGGGGCGAACTTTAATAGCTTGTGCGTGGAAAAAAGGAATGAAGGTGAGGCTGTTGGACGAGCGGTTTCTCGGGGTTGCCTTCCTCGGCGGAATTCTAATTTTGATTTCGACCTTCGTCACTTGGAATCCGTCGGCAAATGCTTCAGCGTGGGACGTATACGATGTGACCATTATAGCTAGTGCCGTCATGGTGATACTCGGCGTTATCTTAGTAAAAGAGCTCGAAATAACGAGCGTTGGCGCGATGATTCCAGTAGGTGGACTCTTGGCTTTGTTTACTGGCATACAGACCTATCGAGTATATACTGATATTGGGTTTAATGTAGGGCTCGGCGCGTGGTTAGCCATCCTTGGAGGCATTCTGGCAATCATCGGTGCCTTAGGTCTAGGGGAAAAGACCCTGAGCTGGGTTCGGAGTAAAAAATAACTGTTGTAGAGTCACTGTCCGATGTCTCAACTGTATATTCTTTGTTCCACCAGCGAGCAATAGTTCCCAGTTTCCGATTTTGATACTTGAGTGGCAATCACTGATACCACGACATTCTGCATTCTGAAGTTGATTATGTAACCGATACCACCAGGGATGGTTACTTTGAAGCTCTCCCTTTCTTCCCCGTATAAAGGAAAACTTGTGTGGGATATACTGCCCCCATCGGCTTGCCAGTATGTTTCCCAATATTCACCTATCAGTGGAAGCAAATCTCTAGCGTCCGCTTCGGTCGGGCACACAAAGCCCATAACCCCAACGGCTACTTCTCCAAGGGAATCCATCCAATATCTAGCAGCCGCGTTATCGAACGGGATACCATACCAATAATTGTCAGAAAACTCCCACTCAAATTGAGTTTGCTCTGAAAGATTACTTGGGATATCTGCTGCTGTGAGCAAATCATTCCAAGGATCTACAGATATGTAAGAGGGCAATCCTGGTATCTCTTGTCTTTCTAGTTGTCCGCCTTCCCCTCCGCCCCTAAGAACCACAATAGCAGCCACAATAGCCACGGCGCAAATGGTGAGGACGACCATATAATAACGAAATGTTAATTTTTTAGTTTTCTTTTTCATAGATTGGCCCTTCAACACTCTACCTATTCGACCATCCGCGTGTAAGCATAAATATTTTAAGATGGTTTGAAAAACTCGGGTTCTGAAACGGGTCTAGAGGTTCCTTCAAATAACCTGCCTCATGCGCCAGTCCTTGAAAAATCCAAATAGGTTCATAAACCAATTAAGGTTCCCATTTTCCAAGCTAAAATTGACTTAACAGAACCATCAAGAGGTCTCATCCCCTAAGTCATAGACGCATAAAGTTTGTAAAGCTTAGTGTAAAGTTTAGAGAGCGAGTATCATAAAACTTAGTAAAGGATAAAAGACCTGAAAAGGCCCCAATGTGGGTGGTCCTGTAGTGAATGCTAACCGGGAAATTGATTGTTTAATCGATATTTCCAAGAATAAACCGCCATTTTCATTGTTTTGGTCCTTCTGATTGAGATTGTAATGGTGGCTCAGTAGAGACAGAAGAAGGAAAAATGAAGTTCAACGGAAAGAATTTAGATGTGAATAGACCGACTTTAACCTTGAGGGCCTGTAGCTCAGTGGTAGAGCGTCGGCTTTGCAAGCATTTAGCCAAAAAAGCCGAAGGTCCCGGGTTCGAGTCCCGGCAGGTCCACTCTCGTTTGACGCTCAAAAATTGCAAAGGGTTTTTAACCTACTTGGCACAATATTATGTTTAGATGCGACTGGCGAAGACGTCTCGTCAGTTAAGGGCGAAAGCTGACAAATATTTTTTTGTCAGTGATGATTGTCATGCATAGGTCGCGCCCATAGTGCTAGCTGGGTTCGAAAGGAACTTAGGCTAAGCCGCCTGGGGGATGGCTCGGCTCGAGCGCCGAGGAAGGTCGTGGCAAGCGGCGAAACGCTCGGGCGAGGTGCAAGCAGCCCTTGAACCCGAGATTGCTGAATGGGACTTCCTGGCGGGGGGTAACCCCCGTCGCTCGCAGCAGCGAGTGGGAACCCCGGGAATTGAAACATCTTAGTACCGGGAGGAGAAGAAAGCAATTGCGATGCCGGGAGTAACGGCGAGCGAAACCGGTGTAGGGCAAACCGAACCTGGTGGTGAGAGCCACTGGGGATGTGGAGTTGTAGGACTCCCTCCAATCTCTCGCGCGGAAAACTGAAGCGGTTGAAAACTCGCGCCTTAGAGGGTGAAAGCCCCGTAGGTGTAACTGCGCAGGGTACGAGGGGGAGGATCCTGAGTAGGATGCCTTGAAATTGGTGTCCGAAGCTGGGAGGCATCAACTCCCAACCCTAAATACGACTCGAGACCGATAGCGGACGCAGTACCGTGAGGGAAAGCCGAAAAGCACCCCGGAAGGGGGGTGAAAAGAGCCTAAAACCAGGTGGCGATTGTTGGGTGCGGCTCGAAAGAGTTGATCCTCCCCGAAGGACGCCGTCGCGAGGCGGTGGTACGAGGGGAGCGGATCGGGGTCGCACCGTCCGTCTAGAATCACGGGCCAGGGAGTTCATCGTCGTGGCGAGGCTAAGGAGTTCAACTCCGGAGCTGAAGCGAAAGCGAAAGGTCCGCAGCCCGAAAGGGCGAGGGACTGGGTGTGAATAGCGCCCGGAGTCACGGCGGTGATACCCGAAGCCGGGCGATCTAGTCCGGGGTAGGCTGAAGCCGAGCTTTGCTTGGTGGAAGGCCGAACCGGTCCTGATGTGCAATTCGGTCGGATGACCTTGGGCTAGTGGCGAAAGACCAATCAAGCCCGGCGATAGCTGGTTCCTCCCGAAGTTGGCCGCAGTCAAGCCCAGCGCGAGGCAGCCGGCGGTGTAGAGCACCGATTGATGGAATATGGGGGGAAACCCCCGGTTTGTCTGTCGAACTCCAAAGCCGTCGGCGTCGAAGACCGCTGGAGACAGGGTGTGGGGGGTAAGCTCCTGCTCCGAGAGGGGAAAAACCCAGACCGGGGTTAAGGCCCCTAAATGCCGGCTAAGTGTTAACCTTAAAGGGCGTCCTCGTCCTCAGACAGCGGGGAGGTAGGCTCAGAAGCAGCCATCCTTTAAACAACGCGTAACAGCGGACCCGTCGAGGGTGGGGGCCCCGAAGATTCACGGGGCTAAGCCGGCTGCCGATACCTCGGGGCAGCCGAAGTTTAGTAGGCTGATCCGGTAGGGAGGCGTTCGGCGTGGGCGGAAGCTCGGGCGTGAGCTCGGGTGGACCGCGTCGAAATGAGGATCCTGGCGGTAGTAACAGCATAGCTGGGTGAGAATCCCAGCCGCCGAAGGGGCTCGGGTTCCTCGACAATGATCGTCAGTCGAGGGTTAGTCGGTCCTAAGGTGGCCCTTAACCAGAGGCCATCGAAAGGGAATCCGGTCAAGATTCCGGGACCACCCAGGTACCTGCGGTAACGCAAGCTCAGCTTCTGACGCTTTGGGGTAGGTCGAGTGAGGTTGTCGCTTCATTTAACCTCTCAAGTTCAGGGAGTTCCGTAATGGAGAGAACTGAACGAAGGTGGGAATAGCCTGCCGTTAGGTGGGTTCGGCCGATCTCTGGAGCCCGTGAAAAGGGAGCTGGGAAATGGGACCCTGGGTGACCGTACCTAGATCCGACACAGGTGCCCCTAGGTGAGAAGCCTAAGGCGTATCGGGAGACACCAGGCTAGGGAATTCGGCAAATTGGCCCCGTAGCTTCGGTAGAAGGGGTGCCTGCCTCGCGAGAGGCAGGTCGCAGTGACCAAGGGGGGTCGACTGTTTAATAAAAACGTAGCTAACTGCGAGAGCGAAAGCTTGAGTACAGTTGGTGAATTCTGCCCAGTGGCGGTACGTGAACGCCCGGTTCAACGGGTAGAAGCGCCGCTAAACGGCGGGGGTAACTATAACCCTCTTAAGGTAGCGTAATACCTTGCCGCTTAATTGGCGGCTTGCATGAAGGAATCAACGAGCCCCCCACTGTCCCAGTCTGGAACCCGGTGAACCCACTGGCCGGCGAACGTGCCGGGGATTCCCGAAGGGAAACGAAGACCCCGTGGACCTTTACTGCAGTCTGTCGTTGGGGCGCGGTTGCGGGTGCAGAGTGTAGGCGGGAGCCATCGAAGCCGGGTCTCAGGATCCGGTGGAGGCGCCAATGTAACACCGCCCTCTTGCGATTGCGTTTCTAACCGCGCGAGCGAGACAGCGACAGGTGGGCAGTTTCGCTGGGGCGGCAGGCCCTCGAAAAGATAGCGAGGGCGCCCAAAGGTCGGCTCAGGCGGGTCAGAAATCCGCCGTGGAGGGCAAGGCCAAAAGCCGGCTTGACTGTGAGCTCACTACCAAGGCTCGCAGAGGCGAAAGCCTGGCCTAGCGAACCTCGATGTCCTTCTTGATGAGGGCTCGAGATGACAGAAAAGGTACCCCGGGGATAACAGAGTTGTCGCGGGCGAGAGCTCATATCGACCCCGCGGTTTGCTACCTCGATGTCGTTTCTTCCCATCCTGGCCGTGCAGCAGCGGCCAAGGGTAGGGTTGTTCGCCCATTAAAGGGGAACGTGAGATGGGTTTAGACCGTCGTGAGACAGGTCGGATGCTATCTTTCGGG
>JAUWBN010000013.1 GCA_030601675.1 Hadesarchaea archaeon
CTGTTAAAAGTGAAGAAAAGCATTGATTGGGCTTACAAGATAAGAAACGAAAGTGAGCAAAAGTGCTGAAATAAAAACAGTTAGCCAAGATCTTAACTGTCCAGTTTCGATAAAAACGTATCCAAATCGAATAAAATGGAAAGTGCAATTTTGCTGATTTGATATAAATTTGAATTTTTAGAGAGACCAAAAACACGCGAAAAATCCCGATTTTAATCGAATTTTGCAATTCGCATGAAACTTATGTGATATTATCGTCATTTGATAAAACCATTTTTAAAAGTCATAAAAAGTGTCCACATTGAGGGCTTTTGCTATCTTTTGATCCACAACTCTTTTTGATACAGTTTTCTTGCTCTTTTTTAATTTTTCAAGTCAGCTTCATGGATTTCAGGGAATAATAGGGTGAAATTTCCAAAAAGGAGCCTTAATCGGCCTCCTTTTTTAGCCAGCAGTTGGAATTGAAAAATCGATTTTACAAAAAATTGGCATTTTTTGGAAGGGGGGCAGCAAAATCCCTTTCCAAAAGCTATTTATATATTACTTTCGGTGACCTCTCTCCCCCAAAGTCGCTTAAATACTCCTCCAAACCTCTCAAGCGGAGGGTGAAAATTTGGTTGAAATAGCCAATGTTGGAAACTCGTCCTCATCAAAAAAAGAAAATGTGCACAAGAGCCCAACCCAGCCGTCAACCATTAACCTGTGTGACCTGGGAGACTTGAATAATTTTTGGCCCGGACGAGGGGCAGGGAGCCCAACCCAGCCGTCAGCCACCCCGTGGGTGGTAACTGGGGCGTGCCTATAAAGCCGAAAAAAGACCTTAAAGGTCGTAATTCAGCCACTCCTCCTCGCTCGGCCAGAGTGGGGCGTCCTTGTTATCTCGCACGAAGCTGTCCGATAATGGTGTGAGGATGGTCCTCATATCAGTGCGGAGGTTCTTTATAAGGGAGAAAAATTACCCAATAACAAAATTTTAAGCGCGAGTTGCGATACCAAGTTGGTAAATTATGAGGAAAATCAAGATGGTGTGCCGCGACTTTGAGGTCGAGGCTGAGCTACTGGAAAAGCTGTGCCCCAATACCTGCGACGCAATTTGGAAAGCTTTGCCGTTCGATGCAGAAGTAGAAATCTGGAAGGAGGAGGTTTACTTCGAGATTTCGGTAAAGGTTGAACCAGAAAACCCAACGCCCAAAACTCAAGCGGGTGATGTCTCCTACTGGCCTCAGGGGCCGGGCTTCTGCATCTTCTTCGGCCGCTCGCAACCCGTCAGCCCCGTGAACACCTTCGCTCGAATAAAAAGTGGTGTTGAAAAATTCAGGGTCGCTCGGACGGGGGATCGAATAACCGTGCGCCGAGCTTAAGATATTTTCAAGTCGAGCACTACGTGGTAGACTCGAGTAGCGTAGGAGCGAATCGCCCTGCTCTCGAGCAACTCCACCTTTCTCCCCTTCGCAGCCGCGGCAGCGCGAGCAAACTTGAGTGAGGGAGCAAAAAGCTCAAGCTCCTCTCCGAAATCGTAGAAGTGCACCACGCCTCCCTCGGGCTTCAGCGCGAGCAATGCGACATCGAAGAACTCGCGTGCTAGCTCTGGCAGAGGCATGAGCACGCGGTCCGCCTTCCCCTTCAGGCGGGATTCAATCACCTCTCGCGCGTCTCCCAAAATCGGCACCACCCTATCACCGACCTTGTTGATGCGGATGTTCTCCTGCATGTAGTCGAATGCCGCCGGGTTCTTGTCGATTGAGTAAACCCGCGAAGCTTGGCCGTGCTTGGCTATGACAACCGAGTAGCACCCCGCACCAGCGAACAAGTTTGTCACCGTTTCACCGGGTTTAACCAGCTGGGCGATGCGAAGACGTTCATGAGCCAGCCGAGGTGAGAAATACACCTTAGCAAGGTCGACCTTGAAGCTACATCCACTCTCGTGATACGTTGTTTCAGTTTCGGGCTCGCCTGCTATGAGCTCTAACTCACGCGTCCGAAACTCGCCCCTCACCGCGCTCGTCTGGCGGAGGACCGTTCGGACGTGGCGGTGAACCTGCATCAGGGCCTCGCCGATGAGGTGTTTTTTGGGGAGAAGCCCGTCAGGTAGCTTGACCACCGCGATATTTCCAATGACGTCGAATGCGCGCCCTAGCTGCTTGAGCTCCTCGTCCGACAGTTGCCCCTTTAACGCCTCGCGCAGATTTTTCGGCATGCTTACTCCCAAAACAATTTCGTGCCGAAGCAAAAGGTTTTAGGGGCTATAGCATTTCCCTGCGCTTCACCAGCCAGATGCTTAGGATGAAGGGGACGATAAAGTATCCTAACATTACAAAAAAGCTTGTGATAGGATTCGGGTTCCTCTCCATCCCGCCCCCGGGCATCGCCCCACCGAACGCCGCAAAAGAAATCCCATACACACTAGCAATCGAATCGCCCGCATATCCGTGCATGAACCACGGTTCAATGTTTGCAAATATCAAACTGATTTCGATGACACCAAAAACTAGCATTATTGTTAAAAGTGTGGCTATCGTGGCACCCATGCTTCCCTTGAGCACTGAGCTGTAGAGAAATGCTATACCTAGCACGCTGTTCGCATAAACCAATGCGAGGACAAGCGAACCAAATACCTCGATTGGTAACTGTTGATATATCCCGACTAACGCTATCATCGTGGCGACGTAGGCCAAAATGACAATAAGGGCTGTGACAGTAAGGCATGCGATATATTTCCCGATGACAAGGGTGCTTCGCTTTACCGGATTTGGGAAAAGGATGTAACCAGTTTTATGTTCGAATTCTGAAGCGATGGAGTCACCGGCGAAGAACACGGCTGCAAAAATTGGTATGGTTGCACCTGCCGACGTTACGAATAACGCAAAAAATTCAGGGGAATCGGAGATTGGTAACTTCCCAGGGATATCCAACCCTTTGTAGAGCGCTATGACTAAAATCACGGCGAGGAGGGTAAGCACCAAAGCTCCGTAAAATCTCTTCCTCCGGAACTGCTTCAGCAACTCGTATTTCGTCACTATCTTCAGCTTTTCGAACTCGCTCAAATGGTCGCCTCCGTGAGCTTGAGGTAAACACCCTCCAATGACGTTCGATACTTACGTTTCAGGCGAGGGATACTGTCATAGACGAGCAAGTGACCGTGATCGATCAGCGCCACTTTGTCGCACACTTGAACGACTTCTGTAATGAGGTGTGAGGACAAGAAGACCGTTTTCTCTTTTCTCGCCTTCTTTAGGATTTCCCGCACCTCCATCATGCCCCTGGGATCAAGGCCTAACGCTGGCTCGTCAAGGATCAAGATCGGCGGATCGTGGAGCAAGGCCTGCGCAAGGGCTAGGCGCTGTTTCATCCCGCGCGAGAATTTTTCTATTTTGACTTTGGCCCATTCTTCAAGCCTGACAAGTTTGATGACCTCCTCTATCCTACTTTTCAACTCCCGCCCGCTCATTTCCCGGAGTCTCCCCAAGTAGCTAAGGGTTTCCACGGGGGTTAGGAAGGGATAAAATTCAGGTGTCTCCAAGATGGTCCCCACCATCGAAATCGCTCGTTCGCGCTCTTCCATGACGTTGACGCCGTTGATGTAGGCCGTACCCGCGGATGGGCGAAGGAGCCCGCATAGGAGCTTGAGGGTGGTGGTCTTTCCCGCGCCATTAGGGCCGAGAAGTGCAACGTCCTCATTCTTCTTAATTTTCAGCGAGAGTTTGTCGAGGGCTAGGAAGCCGTCGTAGTACTTGCTCAGCCCCTCGATGACGATGGATTCGCGCATGGTTAGCAATTTGGTTATGTACATAAAAATATTCTGAAAAATTTGGTTGACCGATGTGGCGCGAAATCTGGCAAGCGCCGAAGGCTAGCGAAAGGCTAAAACGTCGTCGCGGATTATGACAAATAGTGGTCAAATGGTCGAGCTCTATGGCCGTGATCTGATAACGACGCAGGAGTGGTCGCGCGAGGAACTCGACGCGACGTTCGAGCTCGCGAAGGATTTGAAGCGCAAATACTACGCGCGCCAGCTTCAGCCCCTCCTCAAGGACAAGACGTTTTTCATGCTCTTCTACAATACTTCCACCCGCACCCGCGCATCGTTCGAGGCGGCGATGACAGCTCTGGGGGGCCATGCGCAGTTCGTGGATGTCACCACGACAAGGGCTGGCGAGGGGGAGCTGCCGAAGGATATGGCACGAATGTACGAGCGCTATGGGCATGGCCTCGGCATCCGCATCTTGGAGTCTGCAGTCAACTACGTTTACGGCAGGGGTAATGCGATGATTCGTGAGTACGCGAAACACTGCGAGGTTCCGGTAATCGATATGGCCGACGATGTCTATCACCCCTGCCAAGGGCTCGCGGACATGCTCACCGTTCAAGAAAAAATTCCGAAGCCCGAGGGGAAGCGCTACGTCATCATGTGGGCCTACTCGGACAAGATTCGCTCTTGGGGGAGCGTTCAGGAGGAGGCGCTGATAATGAGCCGCTACGGGATCGATGTTTCGGTCGCGGCCCCCAAGGGGTTCGAGCTCGACCCGAAAATCATGGACCTCTGCCGCAAGAACGCGAAGGGGAGCGGTGCGGACTTCGAGGTCACCGATGAGCTCAAGGGTGCACTCAAGGGTGCCCACATCGTCTTCCCCCGGAGCTGGGCGTCCCACGCGTGCGTGATGCAGGGGATGAACAAGTTCGGCAAGGCAAACGAGGTCAAGCTGCATGAGAAGTATAAGAAATGGATTTTGACGCAGGAATTGGTCGACCTGATGGACCCGAAGTCGATCATCATGCACGTGCTGCCGGTGTTCAGGGGGCAGGAGGCGACCGATGAGGTCATGGACGGGCCCCACTCGATGATCTACGACCAGGCGGAGAACCGGCTGCACGCTCAGATGGCGGCGCTGGCGCTGACGATGGGCGAGCAACCGAGATAGCGGAGCAGATGCAAAAGAGTGGAGGGATTGAATCGATCGAGGTGGTGAGGCTCTCTGATGTCCTCAAGGGGCACTTCCCGCTCTAAGGAGGTGACAGGCATACGAAGATCGCGCTTCGTCGTCGGCATGCTCTTGGCCCTAGCGCTGCTTCTAATCATTAATTTATCTGCGTCTGCGCAGCCGGGCCAGCCGACACTCGTCTCACCAGATGACAACGAGAACATGAATGACAATACACCCCTTATGGATTGGGGGGACGTTACTGGAGCGGACAATTATCACATACAAATCGACAACGACAGCGATTATTCCTCACCCAACGTGGATAACGATAACGTGGGGAGTGTAAGCCAATATACGGTTCCGGACGAGAACGCGCTACCCGATGGAGTATACTATTGGCACGTTCGGGCGGAGAATACTGACGGCCTAGGCTCTTGGTCCGAGAACTGGATTTTCAGGGTCGATACCCTCATGCCACAACTTCTCTCTCCGGCTGATGGCAAGAATACGAATGACAATACTCCAACCTTCAGTTGGGAGAACAAAGTTGTGGCCGACAACTGGGAGATATGGATCGACAACAAGGCTGACTGGTCGACCACGATCGTTGACAACAGCACCGAGAACACATACACTCCCGCGACCGGGCTCGCTGACAACGTGTATTACTGGCGCGTTCGTGGGTATCAGGGGGCGGACGTAAGTATATTCTCTTCCGTCCGATCCTTCCGCGTTGACACCGTGGCGCCTCCAGCGCCTTCACTCACCTCACCGGATAACAACGAGAACATAAACGAGAATGCCCCAAATCTTACTTGGGAGAACCTCGACTCAATTGAGAACACCACGCCTGTCCGTTATTACGTTGCGGTGAGCGACAATTCTGAGTTCCCATATGAAAACGATAACTCTGGTGGCTGGATCCTAGGCCATAACTACCAGCTCACGACCGAGCTCGCTGAGGGTGTGTGGTACTGGAGAGTTCAGGCGAAGGACAACGCTGGCAACGTCGGGGACAACTCGCAGCGCTCCTTCCGAGTCGATGTCACGGCGCCCACGATCTCGGTGTTAACGGAGTTGAACGTCAGTCAGAACTCAATCACAATCGAATGGACCACCGATGAGCCTGCCGACAGCGTCGTGGAGTACGGGACGACTACCACTTATGAGTTGCCCCCCCAATCGGACAACTCTCTAGTCACGAACCACTCCATAACTTTGACAAATCTGTTGGCGGGCACGACTTATCACTACAGGGTGAAGTCAGGCGATGCGACGAAAAATACTGAGGTTTCAGGCGACGAAGAGTTCACCACCTCCCCTTTGATGCTGGCCCCCTTATCCCCATACCTCGTCTTTCTGGCGGGAGTCGCTACGTCCTTGGCAGCGGTTGGAGCGTTTTTAAAAATTAAATCGACGAGGAAGCCCAAAGAAAAAATATCTAAAAAAGTGGAGCTTCCCCCAACACTCCCTAAGGAGGATGTTAAAAAAATATTGGGGATGCTGACAGCTCACGAGAAAAAAATCGTAGAGGAACTAATCAAGAAAGACGACTTGACCCAGAAGGCGTTATGTGACAAAACGGGCATCTCCAAGGCGACCATGTCACGCATCCTGCAAAGGCTCGAGGACAAGGGGATAATCAGTAGGATGGGCTATGGTGTGAGCAAAAGGGTATCGCTCACGAAATGGGCGAGGGGATGGAGGGGCAAATAGTTTAGGCAGGTTATCATCGCCTTGTTTTATCAACTCCCCCAATGATGGGAATTTCACGTCCGCAGCTCGGGCACCGTCCATTTACCAATCTGGCCCCGACGAGCTCCAGCCCACGACGTTCAATCAGCAGCTCCCCGCACCCCGGGCAATAAGTGTTCTCGTACCGATGCCCGGGGACGTTGCCGAGGTAGACAAACTCGATGCCCTCTGACACGGCCATGTCGCGTGCCCGCTCAAGTGTTGCCACCGGCGTGGGCGGAGCGTCGAATTTGTAAGCAGGGTAATAAGCGGTGAAGTGGAGCGGCGTTTGCTTGCCCGCCTCACGAAGGTGACGCTTGGCCAGCTCGCGCAATTGCTCATCTCGATCGTTGATGCCGGGGATGATGAGGTTCACGACTTCTACGTGCATCCCTAGTTTTTTCGCCTCGCGCACGTTCCGCCACACGACCTCGGTATCCCCGCCGCAATATTTGCGAACCACCGCCGCATCGCCCTTGGCATCTATGCACATCGCATCCAGCCCAGCACCGTGGAGCATTCGAAGCGCCTCGAGCGTCATATGGCCATTCGTGACGTAGGTGTTGTAGAACTCCTGCTTCCTCGCCAGCCTGAAAACATCGAGCGAGTACTCGAAAAGCAGTGTTGGCTCGTTAAACGAAATCGAGGTGCCTTGACATCGTTCCCGCAGCGCCTGCGCGACGAACTCCTCGGGGCTGATGTAGTTGGCAAGCTTTGGGTTGGGCGGAGACTTCGAGATGTGCCAGTTCTGACACCATGGGCAAGTGAGATTGCATGAGTATGTTCCAATCGTCAGCGCAACGCTGCCGGGCCAAAAATGATAGAATGGCTTCTTCTCGATGGGATTCGCAGAGATTGAGCTTATGTCGCCATAGACGAGCGTGTAGAGCTTGCCGCCAATGTTCTTACGCGTCTTGCAGAAGCCGAGCGCGCCAGGGGCAAGCTTGCATCGCCGTTCGCAGAGGTTGCATTGCACCTTTCCGTCGCTCAACTGCTCACTCAGCATGGCTTGTCTAACAGTAGGCTGCTTTAAGAGTTCTTCAGATCCCACTACTGCAGACAGTATTACACCAAAACAATTTTTGTGCTCCTCGCTAGAATAGCTTAGCCCAAGACCGCTGGCTTTTTACCCAAGTACTCTGCAACTGTCAAGACCTTCTTCCGTCGGCGCTTACCCTCTTCCCATACCTCTCGCGTCCACTCTTTGAACTTCGGCTCGCGTGGCAAGTGGTGATCGTAAATCATCAGCTTTACGTCGCTTTTCTCTAGAATCCGCACGGCGTTTGCTACCACGCGTCTCATGGTGGTTTTCGTGAGCAAATAACCCCTCATGTAGGTCATGGGGCCGTCTAGAATCAGCACATCCGGGTTTTCTCGAATGATCCAGTCTGCATAATCCTCAATGATTGGGCCATCGAGGTCGGAGGAATGAATCAGTTTCTCCCCATCCCGCTCTATGATTGTCGCGAAAACCCAACCCACGCGTGAGAACTCGATACCGTGGAAAAGCGCGGGAGTGAACCTGAGTTTGGTGCGCCCAAATTTGAATTCCTTGCCCTCCGGAAACTTCACTTCAATATTTTTGAACTTCAGTTCGGGGATCAACTTTGCTGATTTCCAATTCTTTACCCGATTCTGGAACCACTTGCGCCCTTTTCCGAAAAGCTCCCTCCGACGCCGATTATAGTCGCCGAAGTCCTTGTCGCGGGCGCGGGGGATGTCCTCGAGCGGGTCGCCGTAGGTTTTTGGCTCACGCTCTTGCAGTACCTCCTCGAGCCCGACCCCGCCAAACGCACGGCAGAGGTTATCGAAGAAGTGCTCGGCCCGCCCCCGCTGGGAGTCGTTGATGTACTCGTTCGGGTTCTTCGTTAACAGGAGCTTTCCATCATAGAGTCCGCGGTCGAAGTCGGTGAAGTGGTCGTAGTGGTAGTGAGAGATCACCACAACATCAGCCCTGTGGCTTGCCTTTCCGATCGCGCGTCTTCCCCGAGCCTCCCAGTAGAGCTTCTTCGCCCAAGACGCCGGGAAACTCGGCTGCATCACCGCGACGCCCGGGTCGATAAGGACCGAAACATCAGGGGTACGGACTAGGGTGCAACTACTTTTGGCGCCTAGAGAGTCGAACCACACCGGTTTAAAATCGATATTCACGCGACCCACAAAAATGACTTGCTTCTCTTTATTATTAGTTCTTAAAATACCCTTTTGACATCGCCTTGAGTTTTTCAATAACTTTTTGGAGTTCCCCCCGCAACTTCTCGAGGTCGTCCGAATCGTTCCTCACCACGAGCACGGGCGCCCCGATGTGTTTTGAGAGCTCCCCGTGATCATCGTGTTTGTAAGTAATCTCCATTTCCTCCCTTGAAACTAGGTGTGCATCCAATCCTTTCCCCAGCTTGACCCGCCGAACATTTCGTTCCCAGCACATGTCCCACGGACAGTCAATGTAAACGATGAGCGAGCCGCGTATCAACACGGGATCGAAGTGTTTGAATGCCCGTCGATAATTATCGCGCGAAAACTCGATAAACGACAATCGGCTCGGTGACTGTAGCTTAAGCGCCTCTTGGTTCAGCGCTCGCGCGAGGTCGTCCCAAACCGTGTCATCGATGATCTTTACCCCTCCCCCTGGGGCTGGGCGGTGCCTTTTGTGCTCAACATCCGTGTCGAAGATGTGTTTCAAAAACGGAAAATCATCGATGCGCTTGAGCTCGCCCCCATAGCCCCGCGCTCGAAGCTCCTCCTCGAGTATCTGATAGATCACAGACTTCCCGCAGCCCGGCCTGCCGATCAAAAAAACGTTAGGCAAGGGCTCACCCGAAGATCGTTCTTAAAAACCCGTTCTCCCCCTGCATGATCTCGTTGCGGCGCATCACTTGCTCCTTTGTCTTGATCGCCGTCTCGACCACGATTAGCTCGGCGCCCTTGTCGCGAACGAGCTGCGCATAACGCACTAGATTCTCTCGCTTGAACAGACCCAGGCCCTCCTGTAGCGGCGGGTGGAAGATGCGCTTGCCCGGCACGTAGTCGTTCAGGTGCACTTCCTTGAACATGCCATCGGGGATTTCCTCGATGATTTTTTCCGGCGGATCCGGCACCGGCTTACCGACATCCGCGCGGGTGAACCAGTGCCCGATATCGAAGTTGAAGTAGACCTCTACCCCTTGCCCTCGAACTTCCTCGATCACGCTAGAAATTTCCTCGGGCTCTACGAACACAGCGTCAAAGGCCGTGTTGTTCTCGAGGTGGAGCACGACTTTCCGAGCAGCCGCGAACTCGCCCAGCTCGAGCACGCTGCGGACCAAGCTAGCCCGAACTAGATCGAGGTACTTGCCGCTCGTGTGGTAAAATGGCACTACCCCGGGATGAAGTATGCAGTATTCACACCCTATGCTGGAGGCGAACTCGAGGTAACGCTTGTGGAGCTTAACTGCCGCCCGACGGTCGATCTCATCGGGTGCGCAGACACCAGCGCCGACATAGGTGTATGGTAAATGAAGCGAGAGGGATATGCTGGCTCGCTCGGCCGCGCTTTTAGCTTCCCGCCTGGCTTCCCCGGTGAAGGTGAGGTAAGGGTTCGGCACCGCACCATCTAGCTCTACGTGGTCAAGACCCATCGCCTTGGCCACTTGGACCTGTCGAGCGATATCTCCTTTCGCCGTGACCTGAACGGTGGCATCCATGTCCGCGACGCTTAGCTCACCGGCCTCGAGCCTGCGCTTGTCCGCCTCACTCAGGTACTCGAAGTAGAGCAAATTCGTGAAGTTCCTGCCTAGCCGCATTCGACCACGAAGTTGGTTAGGGGACGGTTAAATTAACCTTTGCGCGTGCAGGCTTTCAACAAAATAAAAAAGTTGGGGGCCACGAGCCGTGTTAGAGCCCCCTTTGCCTTTTGTTCATGTACCAGCAGTAACTGTGCCGCCACCGGTGCCCGTCATCGACAGCGTCGCGACATGCCAGTCATAACCATAAGTAGTGCTGTAGCCGGTCTCTGTTGTAACGTCATCGGGAGTGAAAGTGTGTATGTATGTGTGGTATGCTCCCCCTGCGATGCTTATCCTGACCGTTGCAGTGGTATTTGCAGTAACATCATGAGCGCTGTAATATCTTACTTTAACGACATAGTCGCCAACCTGGGCGCTCTGCATCGTAAAGTGCTCCGGGCCATAACCATTTACATCATCGACATCCAGTTCCGCGCCCGATATTCCACCTGCGGCTTCAGTTTTTTGTCCAAAGTAGGTATGCTCGTTATCTGGGTCCCATACGTGTAGATCGACATCCGTTCCGTCGGTGCCCCACGTGAGCTGTATCCAGATGTCCATCACCGGGATGTTGGCGGTTACCTTGAATTCATCGCTTTGGGCAACGGTGTTCCCTGCTTCGTCTTTGACTGTTATCCAAAACGTATTTGTGCCGCTTATCAGCACGCGCGTCTCCTTAAATGCCCAAATGCCGTCACCTACCGTCGTGTCGTCATGGGTGCCGTCATCGTATGCAGGAATTTCTTCGTCCACACCATTGAAGTTCAGATAGACCTTGCCCCTAAATGTCGTTTCACCTGGTTGGGGGTTCTTCACCGTCCCCTTGATTTGCTGCACTCTTTGGTCGGTTGTGCCACCGCTAACTATTGTGTTCCCGTCCTCGTCCACGAGCCCCGTGATGTATGCTTCGCCAAAGCCGCCCGGTCCTTTTAGCACTAAGAAGTATGTGCCCACGCCCGCTGCAACTACGATTACAATAATCACTATCACGATACCCATTGCGGAGATTCCTTTTTGCTTCAATTATTTACCTCCGAAGAAGGTTGTTTTTGCTCTTTTAAATGTTTTCTGGGCTTTTATCCTTTGGTTCTAGAACTTTGGCGGGTATACGTTCTAGCACTCCCCGTAATTTAAACACATCATGAAAGGAGGACCCTTTGTCCATGCCGGAAAGCGTTTACGCTCTGGATGGTTCCACTTTGCGTCCACAATTTGGGCAGAATTTTGCACCCGGTTCCAGTTTCGCGCCGCAGTTAGGACAGATGTTTGCCTTCTCCGCCGGTTTGCTCGGCACGACCTCTGCTGGGCGCTCTGATGGGCGGGTAAAGAAGCCCAGTATTTTTTCTGGATTGGTAATGCCTTTATGAAAATGTACATCCCACTCCCGAGTCTTCAGTTTAAAGCGGGCACAATCGTTCGTGCCATCCTTATAGCTCTTGATGAGGGTGGCACCATCTGAAAACTCGCTGATCGGCAACCAATCTATCAGAAAAGCGATTCTTCGCGCCCCATACTCGACGTGCACAAAACCTCTGGCACGTTTACCACGTGGGCCCAACACAAGCAATGAACGATTTTTGTGAATCGAGTGCGCGGCCAACGCTGTAGCTTTACATCCCTTGCACTCATCTAGTCCAGGTGGCCACTCCCCACCGCATACGGGACACTTCCCCCATGGAGTTTTCTCAGGTTTCGGTGCTGGTTTTTCCGGGGGCTTTTCCACCGCAGGCGCAGGCGCTGTGGGCTTTTCTGCCACGGCAATTTTCGGTGCGGCTGGTTTTTCTGCAATCTCCTCCAATCCGGCGCTATACTTCGCTTTGAGTTCCTTGTACGTGGGCTCGGAGATTTCACCGCGGACGAGCCTCTCGTCTAGCATTTTAAGCATTTCTTCCAATTTTTTTCTTCGCCGCGATTTTTTCTTCTTCGCCAAGGTTTCACCCCAACTTTCCTCAATCTGATTTAGCGTTTGTCTAGATTTAAACACTTGCCACGCGCTTTTTTTATGTATCGCGCCACTTGACTACCTCACGTAATCCAGCCAATCCCCGTACTTCGGCTCCCTCCCACGAACAGCTTCGAAAAATATGTGCTGGAGCTCCTCGGTGATTTTCCCTCGCTTCCCGCTCCTTATACGGTTGCCATCCACTTCCCGGATGGGCGTTACCTCTGCCGCGGTACCCGTGAAGAAAGCTTCGTCGGCGCGGTAAAGTCTATCTTTTGAGATATCCTCTTCTTTGAATGGAATCGCTTTATCACGGGCAATTTTTATAATTGAGTCCCGGGTGATGCCCCTGAGCGCGCCTGAGGAGAGCGGTGGGGTTATGAGTGTACCTTTCTCAACGATAAACAAATTCTCCCCCGGACCCTCCGCCACGTACCCATCGATGTTCAGGAGAATCGCCTCATCGTAGCCCGAGTTAAGAGCATCAACTTTCGCCAAGATTGAGTTCGCGTAGTTTGCGACCAGCTTGGCCTGGGGTGGCAGGATGCGAGGGTGAATTCGAAGCCAAGGGGAGATCTTCGCCCGGATTCCGCGCTCGAGCCCCTCCTCACCCAGGTAGGTACCCCAAGGCCAGACCGCTATCGCCACGTTCATTTTGGAGCCCTCTGGGTTCAGCCCCATGACGCCGTAACCGTAGAAGGCGATGGGGCGGATGTAGCACTCATCTATCTCGTTCGCCTTTATCGTTTCCTTGACCCCTTTTACCAGCTCCTTGACCGAGTACGGGAGTTTCATCCCAACGAGTTTTGCCGAATCCTCCAGCCTTTGGATGTGATCCTTGAGTCTGAAGACCGCTGGGCCCTTCTCGGTTTTGTAGCAGCGGATACCCTCGAAGACACCCAAACCATAGTGAAGGGTGTGGGTGAGCACGTGCACGTTTGCCTTTTCCCACGGAACGAGTTTTCCGTCCATCCAAATGAACTTCGTTGGTGTTAATCCCATCTGCCTCACAACACGATTTTCCCTCTTCTTTATAATGATAGTGTCAATCCCTGAAATTTTCCTATTAGAAGCATCACCCGTCGTGGGGTTGGAGGTTCCTTACTTCGCTGCCTCCGCAAGAGCCTGAAGCATCTCGGCCACATCCTCGAGGCGAATGTATCCCATGTTCCCTATCCTGAAGGTCCGCTCCTTCAGATCCCCGTATCCCTTCGCCAGCTCAAATCCGCGCTCGCGCATCCTTTCGTACACCTCGGACCCGCTTACCCTCTCAGGGGCGTTCAGGCAAGCTACGGTCGGGCTCTCGTACCCCCGCTCGGGAAAGAGCGAAAGACCCAAGTTCTCGATCCCCTCCTTAATCCTCCGCATCCGCTCAGAGTAGAACTCGAAGCGTTTCCGCTTGCCCCCCTCGGCCTCGATCAGCTCCAGCTCTTTGTTCAAGGCGAGGATTTGTGAGATGGGTGGGGTCATGTGGGTGCTGCTTTCCCCCTCCTGATACTTCTCGTACAATTTGAGATCGAAATACCATCCCTTGTTTTTAGCCCGCTCCGATCGCTCGAGAGCCCCCTCGCTCACGCTCGCCACGGCCAACCCCGGTGGAATCCCGAAGCACTTCTGCGAACTCCCGAAGCAGACGTCTATCCCCCACCCATCGACCTTGAGCTCGACCCCGCCCATCGCGCTCACCGCGTCGACGAAGAGGAACTTCCCGTGCTCCTTGACGACCTTTGCAAGCTCCAGAAGCGGGTTCAGAAGCCCCACGCTCGTCTCATTATAGGTTATCGCAACCGCCTCGACATCGGGGGCCGAGGAAAGCTTCTCATCAAGGAGTTCTGGGGTCGTGGGCTTGCCGAGCTCTGCCTCAAGTCGCTCGACAATTTTCCCGTTGGACTCTCCCACCTCAGCGTAACGCTTTCCGAACGCCCCGTTGATGCAGCACAGCATTTTCCGCTCGACGCAGTTTCGGACCGTGGCCTCCATTACGCCAGAGCCAGAACTCGGGAAGAGGAAGACCTTGTTCTTGGTCTCGAGGAACTTCTGGAGCCTCTGAACGGTTGCACGGTGCAGTTCTCTGTATTCCTCGCTGCGGTGGCTGAACATCTGGCGTTTCATCTCCTCCAGAACTTCTGGTCGGCAAGCGACTGGCCCGACTGTGAAGAGCTTCATGTCACCTTTTCCCCACGTTGGGTGAATGGGTTTCACCACTTTTCTTTAAGTAAGTGTCAACCATCTTGATGGCGCAGTATTTGGAGCACATGGCACAGACCTTTGGATCAAGCGTCGGCGGCCTCCGCTTCCTGAGCTCTTGTGCCTTCTCGGGATCAATCGCGAGCTCGAACTGCTTCGTCCAATCCAGCGCCCTCCGTGCCTTCGCCATCTCGTCGTCGCGCTCCCAACCTATGCCCTTGACGATGTCTGCCACGTGAGCGGCGATTTTTGTGGCCACCACCCCCTCCTTCACATCTTCGATGTCCGGCAGGCAAAGATGCTCAGCTGGGCTGACGTAACAGAGGTAGTCGGCCCCCGCCCACGCTGCAATCGCGCCTCCAATCGCACCGACGAGATGGTCGTAGCCTGGAGCTATGTCAGTCACAATTGGTCCAAGCACGTAGAACGGCGCCCCTTTGCAGATAGTTTTTTCGAGTCGAACGTTCGCCTCGATGTGATCGAGCGGCAGGTGCCCGGGCCCCTCGACCATCACCTGCACATCCTTGGCCCAAGCCCGCTCGACAAGTTCGCCGAGCGTAAGCAACTCCTGAAACTGGGCAACATCTGAGGCGTCTGCAAGGCACCCGGGGCGCATCCCATCCCCTAGGCTGAGCGTGAGGTCGAATTCCCGCGCGAGCTCGAGCAGATAGTCGAACTCCTTGTAAAGTGGATTCTCCTCGTTGTTGTGAATTATCCAAGCCGCGAGGAAGGAACCCCCACGACTCACGACCTCGAGCAGCCTGCCGCTTCGCCTCAGAGCTTCGATCGCAACTTTGGTGACGCCGCAGTGCACGGTAACGAAATCGACGCCGTCCTCGGCATGCCTTCGAATAGCGTTGAAAATATCGTCTGAGGTCATGTCCACTATATCGCCCCGCTTGGCCACCTCGATGCCGGCTTGGTAGATCGGCACGGTCCCCACGGGCACGTTCACGGCGCGGAGAATCCGCCTTCTGACCTCATCGATGTCGCCGCCTATGCTGAGGTCCATCACCGTGTCGGCCCCATACCTGACCGCGACCTTTGCCTTCTCGACTTCCTCATTGATGTCCGCGTAGTCGGGCGAGGTACCGATGTTGGCGTTTATTTTCGTCCGCAATCCCTCGCCTATGCCCCGAACGCTGACATTTTCACGCCTCGCGTTGCGGGGGATGATCAACCTACCCGCCGCTAGCCCCCGTAATAAAAATTCAACTGGCTTTCCCTCGGCTTTCGCGACCGCCTCCGCCTCGGGCGTCACCGCGCCGCGCTTGGCCTCCTCCATCTGCATAATTTGGCCTCGATACAAAGTGCTTGCCCGAGTTGAAAAAGGCTTTCATTTTTTAAGTCCGGAGGTTTAGTTATGAAACTGGAGGTGGCCGAATGGCAGTTCAAGTAGTTAAAAAAGATGGCAAGACCGAACCCTTTCAGCGCCAGAAAATAGTCAACGCGTGTACAGCCGTAGGGGCCCCCGCAGACGTCGCCGCCAGCATAGCCGACGAGATCGAGAAGTCAGCGCGCGACCAGATGCCGACGAGCGAGATCCGAACCATGGTCCTGGACAGGCTTGGCAAGATAAAACAGGACTGGGCAAATAACTGGACGCAGTACGATCAGACCAAAGGGGAGAAGAAGTAGCGCTCTCCCCTTGCGCCAAATCTGCGGCAGGCGATGGGGTAGAATGAGGTCCAGTGTTATTGCCCTCCTCACCGACTTGGGGGCTAAAGATTACTTCGTCGGGGCGATGAAGGGCACGATCCTCTCGGTGAATCCTGACGCCAAAATCGTGGACCTTACACATGAGGTGCCGAAGTACGATGTTCGAGGAGCGGCGCTCATCCTCGTGCATGCCGCGAAAGCGTTTCCCGCCGGCACGATTTTCGTCACGGTTGTCGACCCCGGCGTTGGGACCGAGCGGAAGTGCGTGCTGCTCAAGACGAAGAGCGGGTTATTTTTCATCGCCCCCGACAACGGAGTTCTGACGTTCGTGGCCGAGCAACTCGGAGTCGCCGAACTTTACGAGATAACCAACCGGGAGCTGATGATGCCGGAGGTCTCGCCAACTTTTCACGGGCGCGACATTATGGCTCCCGTCGCCGCCCACCTGAGCCTCGGCTTCAAATCCAGCGAAGTCGGGCCCGAACTGAAAATGATCAAACGGCTCAAACTCCCGCGACCGGTGGCGACCAAAACAAAACTACTGGGATCCGTCGTGAGCGTGGACGATTTTGGGAACTTGGCGACGAACATCGACGGGCCCACGATTTCGAAGTTTGCCAGGCTGGGCGAGCTCCTTGCCGTGAGGGTGGCGAAGAGGGTGTTGACCGTGAAGTTTTCTCGCACTTTCGGCGAAGTCGGGTTTGGTGAGTATCTTTGTTATGTCGGAAGTTCAGGGATGCTCGAGCTGGCAAAAAATATGGGCAATTTGGCCAATGAACTAAAAGTTAAAATTGGAAGCGAACTGAGAATACAGAAGGTGGTCTGATGGTCGAACGCGGGATAATAATCGGGCGTTTTCAGCCTCCGCACAAGGGGCACATCGAGGTCTCGAAGCAGATCCTGCGCGAGGTTGACGAGTTAATCGTGGGGATAGGGAGCGCGCAGGAGAGCCACACGCTCGAGAACCCATTCACCGCGGGCGAGCGGGTGCTCATGCTAACCCGTGCGCTAGCTGAGGCTAAGATCGACCTTTCGCGCGTGCACCTAATTCCCATCCCTGACGTGAACAACAATGCGGTCTGGGTCTCGCACGTGCTCTCGCTCTCCCCGCCCTTCTCGACCGTCTACTCGGGCAACCCGTTGGTCCGACGCCTCTTCAAGGAGGCCGGGTTCAAGACGCGCGCGCCGCCGATGTTCAAGCGCAAGGAGTACTGGGGGACCGAGATTCGAGACCGGATGGCCAAAGGCGGGCGATGGGAGGAACTCGTACCGAAGGCGGTGGTCGGGGTGATGCGGGAGATCAAGGCGGTCGAGCGGCTGAAGGACTTGTCGAAAACCGATTATTTGCTCAAGTGAGGCTACAAAATTCTTTTTCTATAATTCTACTTCACTTATCTCGCTCAAATCCTCTAGGTTGTTCATTTTCACCAGTTCATCCGAGATGGTGTAGAGCACATTATCTATGTAAAGAGATCTTTTGACAGAGTAGTCGTGGTAATAACGGTAAGAGGAATAAATGTAACTGTCACGTGGCCAAATTTCATCGTATTTCGCATGAGTTATCGTCCCTTTGAGCACGATGCCATCTTCCAATGAGATACCAAATACGTAGGCGTCCTGCTGGGAATAATACCCAATTGGCATCACGAGGAGGTTCTTCGCCCTGCTGAACAGGAATGCCTTGTGATCTCGCAAAGCGTAGGAATCAGTTCCCCAACTACCTACCTCATATTTCGATATCTCCCTCGGGTTTTCGGGATCACTCACATCGAAGAGGGCTATCTTCACTCCGGTTTCCTTGCCCACACCGATTATGTGAGTTTCATCGTAGGGGTGGAGATAATCCGAGTACCCAGGTATTTTCAGTTCTCCAAGAATTTTTGGGTCGTGGGGGTTACTCAGATCCAACACAAACAATGGATCAACCCTTCTGAATGTTACTAGGTAAGCCCTATCCCCAAGAAACCTCGCGGAGTAAATTCTTTCGGTGGGGGCAATGTCCTCCAGCTTCCCGACGATGTTAAGATCTTCGTCAAGAACGTAAACGTGATTTCGGGCCCCATTACCCCAATCCGTGGTGGTGGCTATTCTGAAGTATTCTTGGTACTCATCCATAGAAAATTGATTCAAAACATGTCCCGGAACTTCGCCCCAGCATTTGTACTTGATTGTCCCATCAGCTATGGATATTTTGTGAATAATTGTTTTTTCCGTCTCCCAGTCACTCATTTCGCTTGACCAATCTCTCAGTGGATATACCCAGTAATTAGTGTAGGTTATGTAAATGTTGTTTGAGGAAACGAAGACGTTCTGGGTTACGCCGATGAGGAACGTTTCGCTTGTTATTTCCTCGCCATCCTCTTGCGTGTTTATCGCCATTATGGTCGTGAACTCGTACGAATAATCGTGAATGTTTTCAAAATAGTAAATTTCAGTCGCTGAAACTGTTTTGGTGTTGCCATTGGAAGAAATGTGGGGCAGATTTATTTTCTCCGCCCAATAGTAAATTGTTGGTGAATTTATTATCACGTAAACATAACTCTCTACCATTCTCGAATCAAAATAGTGGCCATCGAAAGAAATGTCTCTTGTTAGGAGGGGGTTCTCCCTGTCTGAAACATCGTAAACTTTGACATACGCCCATCCGAGCACGACGAGTTTGTTTCCATTTATGAATATCTCAACCGGATCTCCGCTCACTTCTATCTCGGAAAGGATTCTAGCGTTTTCGGCGGGATATGCGTTAACGATGACCACTTTGCTTCCAGAAATGACATAAATGTATCTTCCGTCGGTCTTTACGATGTCCGCCTCATCAACGCCTTCAACTTGGATATTAGTCGTTGAATAATCTGAATCTATTTGAGCGGCTGAATTTGCGACGAGACCAGATTTTGTGCCTGTCCATGTCTCCGTTAACGAGCCGAACCTTGGAACCATTGGAACCGGCAGGATTGATTCAGAATAATAAGCGTCGCCATAACCGACACTTCCCTTCACAAAATTTTCCAGCTCCTCATAAGATGAAAATTTCTTCAAGTAATTCTGTCTACTGTGGCTCATATCTTCTTCAGCGATCAACCCCGCCGCGGTGATGAGAATTGGGGTAGCCAAAGCTGCCACAGTGGCCCCGATCAGAACGACCGCCACAAACGATAATTTAGCCTCTATCAAATACCATGCCGACACGGGCGGAAGCCAGCGCCTCATTTTGTTTCACCAATGAAAGATGGTCAAACCCTAGATTTAAATTAAGTTTCGTAAAAGAAACATAATTTATAAGTTTCATAAATGATACTTTATGCGGTGCTAAGCATGCGTCACTGGCTCCTTGGTACGATGATAGCTTTGGCGGTGCTGGGGGCGGCTACTGTCACGTCCTACGTTGTCCTCGACCATTTCTACGGTGAAAAATACGTCATCACCTTAACCCAAACTGTAGTTATCGAGAATTCGGGACAGCAGGTAACCATAGACAACGTCCGATATGAGGTGGAGAATTGGGAACCGGTTGAAACCTGGACTGGTACAGCTGATTATTACTTAATACATTACACGACGGTTGATGTAGAGACCCCTCCAGCGGGTGAAGGGGTTGGCGGCACGAGATCGACAAGCGTGCCGAAAGAAGCCTATGAACGAGCACAAGCAACCGAAGAACCGGTCACTGTTTTCAACACTACGACTACGGAGACAAAGCCGATCGATGCCCTACCGATCGCCGCAAGCATCGGTATCGGGATGGGAATTGTGGTCCTCGCCGTTTGGGCCGGGTATCGGCAGATGTGGGGCGACGCAACATCAACGCTGCTTGAACACGGACTCCACGACATGACAGTGAGAGATGTGGAGATAGTGGGGCACATAATGGAGCTGAAGGAATTCACCATCCCCGAACTCATGAAGCTGACAAAGACCTCCAAAGTCACGGTCTGGCGAACGGTTCAGAAACTAGTTGAACGGGGGCTAGTGCAGTCAACGGATCAGACCAAGCTAGCCGCAAACGGGCTCGGAGGCAGGGGGAAGCCCAGCCATATTTACAAATACACCGGCGAAAAAGGAGAATCCAAAACCTAGGCGTATTTTTTCGTCTGGTGAAAAAGTTTCAAAACTGAAATAAATATTTTGGGAGTAGAATTCTACCGTTCTGAACCTCGATGCTTTCTGCAGCGAGCAGTTTCGCTTTTTGCTTGGTGCCCAACTTGTAACCTCCAATTTTACCATCCGACCTCACCACGCGGTGGCAGGGTATTTTTATCGGGTGAGGATTTCTAGCCAGAGCATTGGCGACGGCTCTCCACGCGCGAGGCCTGCCCAGAGCTCGCGCAAGCTCCTTGTAAGTCGTCACCTTGCCCTTGGGGACCTTTGATACCAACTCCAAAACGCTTGCCTGAAATCTCGACATTTGATTCGTGAGGATATTCGCTTTCAACTCTTATATTTGAAGGACCTAACTTCTGCTGATGATCGAGGTCGATGGCTCGATGGGCGAGGGCGGCGGGGCGGTGCTCCGGACGGCACTGGGACTGAGCGCGGTCAGCTGGAAGCCCGTCCACATTTACAACATCCGCGCGAAACGGACGAAGCCCGGGCTCCAGCCCCAACACCTGCGGGGTGTCGAAGCGCTCAGCAAGCTCACGAACGCCCGAGTTGAAGGGCTGGAGCTTCACTCGAAGGAGCTAAAGTTCGAGCCCAGCGCCATAGAGGGTGGCAGATATCGCGTCGACATAGGGACCGCGGGAAGTACCACGCTAATTCTACAGATCTTGATGCCGGCCGCGGCTTTCGCCGGCAAGCCCGTGGAGGTTGAAATCACAGGCGGGACCGACAACCCGTTCGCGCCCCCCATCGACTTTTTAAAAAACATCACCCTACCCACGCTGCGCAAGATGGGATATCGGGGTGAGGTTGAATGCGTCCAGCGGGGCCACTACCCGCGAGGCGGAGGGATCGTGCGCGCGCGGATCGAACCCGTCGAAAAACTGGGAGCGCTCAGGTTAACGGAACCCGGGAGGGTGGTTCGCATCGCGGGAGTAGCGCACTGCGTTCGCCTACCGGCTCACATCGCGACCCGAATGGCCCACGCGGCGAGCATGGCGTTGATCAAGGCCGGCCACGCCAAGGTCGACATCAAAGCCGAATCCTACCCCCCAACCCGAGACCCCCACCTCGGCCCTGGGACCGGGATAACCCTCTGGGCCGAAACCGAGGGCGGCGCGATCCTAGGGGCGAGCTCGCTGGGCAAGCGGGGAAAGCCGGCCGAACAAGTTGGGCGAGAGGCTGCAGAGAGCTTGCTCAAGCAACTTCAAACGGGCTGCGCGGTCGACCGTCACCTGACCGACCAACTCGTGCCCTACCTAGCGCTCGCTGAAGGCACATCTGAAATAACGAGCGCCGAACTCACCTCGCACGCGCTGACGAACATCGCGCTGGTCGAGCAAATCTTGGGCGTGAGATTTGAGGTCGAGGGGCAGCGAGGGCAACCCGGACGCATCCGGGTCGAGGGGCTGGGGTTCGCTCGTAGGTAGCCACTCAGGTCAAGAAGCTGATCAACACCATGATGGAAAACACCACGAACATCAAAATTGAAAGCTGTGCTGGCCGCCACCTGCGTTTGAAAACAAACTTGAGGTCCTTGTAAGTCGCTCCCATATTCTTCCGCACTCCCCTGATCCCCCATACGACCACTGAAAAGTAGAGAAATGCGACAACTGCTAAGAAAACCACCGCGAGTAGTGGCATCGTCATGAAGTTCCAGAAGATCTCGGGCGAAACGTAAGCCTCAATCGGTGCCGCGAGGAAAATCAAAAACGCGCCCACTCCGGCCACCAAGAGGAAATCCACCAAGAACTCCTTGACCTCACCCTTGTGCCTCCGAAGCTCCCGTTTTTCCTCCCTCGAGAAGCCCCACGTCCATAGATTTCCACTGCGCTTCGCCACCGCCGCCATGTGTCCCATTCCCTTCCAGAGGGCCCAAGCCGCCCGCAGTGCAATCGCCGCGACGATGAAGATGCCCGTGAGTTCAAGCACGCCGTGAACGAAGATGCCTGCCACGAACGCTAGGAATACCCCCGCCCCTGCAAAGTGGTACCAGTAGGAGAGGTTCATCCCAGTAAAGTAACCGCCGAGTAGTAGCGACGGGAAGCTGAGGTAGGCTGGGGTTCCGGCCACGTACAGCCCGGCGACCCTCAAGTTGTGGGACCAATAATACTGCGTCCGCGCCCAGTCGTCCATCCGCCCGACGTTCTCGACCGCGTTCTTATACTCCTGTGCCCCCGGTTGCTCCAAGAACTCGGATGGCTTGTAAGCTAGGATATAGTAGGCAGAGCTCAGGGCCATCACGAGCAGGCCCAAGACGATGACGAGAGATATCGCCGAGGAACTCCGCCTGAAAGCGTCGAGCGTCCTCCTCGCGGGGTTCACCATTCCACCTCGGCGCTTGCTAGCCGTAAACATCCTCAGGCTTGAACTTCCGCTTCAGCACCCGAGTTAGCCTGCCCCGCTTGACCTTACGGTAGAAGCAGGAACGATAGCCCTCGTGGCACGCCGCACACACCTGCTCGACATCGAAGACCAATGCATCGCCATCGCAATCGACCCACACATCACGAACTCGCTGGTAGTGCTTCGATTGCTCGCCCTTCAGCCATAGTTTGCGCCGCGATCGGCTCCAGTAGTGCATCATACCTGTAGTCAGGGTCTTCAATACCGCCTGCCTGGTCTGGTGTGCTACCATGAGCACTTGTTTTGTTTTGAAGTCCCGTGCAACGGCTGTGACGAAGCCATCCCTGAAGTTAAGAACTTTTACGACCTCTCTTGCCTTAAGGGGGGTTAACTTCAAATTATCGCCCTTTTAACCTTTCACGGATGCTTCGGGCGTGCCCCGGAAGACCCTCAGCCTCGGCAAGCCTTTCTGCGGTAGCCGCCACGCGCTTCAGGCCACGCTTGGTTAAAGTCTGGAAGGTGGGCAGCCTGACGAAATCGAGCACCGAGAGTCCCGAGCGTTTCTTAGCCCCACCACCCGTTGGCAAGATATGATTGGGCCCTACCGCGAAATCGCCCGTTGCCACCGGCGAGTAAGGTCCGATAAAAATTGCACCCGCATTCTTCACCCGCCTCAAAACTTGCCTCGGGCGATTTACCATTAGCTCGAGGTGCTCGGGGGCGTAATCGTTCGCGAACCCCAACGCCTGCTTGAGGTTAGCCGCCACTATCACTCGTCCGTACTTCTCGAGGGCCCGTCTGACGATCGCTGACCGTGGATTTCCCTCAAGCATTTCCTTGATGGACTCACGCACCTTGGACGCTAACTCCTGAGATGTCGTCACGAGAACCGCCGCTGCCGCTGGGTCGTGCTCGGCCTGTGCCAACATGTCCGCCGCGACGTACGCTGAATTAGCCGAAGCATCCGCGATGATCAAAACCTCGCTCGGACCTGCGGCAAAATCTACATCGACATTTGGTGCGACAACTTGCTTAGCGGCTACCACATAGACGTTTCCCGGCCCGACTATCTTATCGACCTTTGGGATCGTCGCGGTGCCATATGCCATCGCCGCTATCGCCTGAGCGCCGCCGACCTTGAAGACAGCATCGATGCCAGCCACGTCAGCAGCCACCAGCACGACCGCGTTAACCCTGCCATCCTTCTTGGGCGGAGTACATGCTATTATTTGCCCGACCCCTGCAATTCGCGCTGGGATTGCAGCCATGAGCGCGCTCGAAGGGTAGCTCGCCAATCCGCCCGGGATGTAAATACCAACCCTCGCCAAGGGACGCACGAGTTGCCCTGCCCTGATGCCCGGCTGGAGCTTCATCGACCACTCACGGGGAAGCTGCCTGCGGTGAAATTTCTCGATCGCCGCCGCCGCACGCTTGATCGCTTTTACCGTCTTTCCGTCGACCTGCCTGTAAGCGGCATCGATCTCCCGCCCGCTAACGCGAAGCTGTTTTCGATCAAGCCTGACGCCATCGAGGCTTCTCGTGTACTCAAGCAGGGCTTCGTCCCCACGCTCCCGCACGTCGGCCACGATTTTGGCCGCTTTTGGCATGACCGATGAGACATCAAGTTCAGAGCGTTTGAGCAGCTCTTCCCGTTCCGCCTGCGAGCACTTCCAAAGGCGAACGATCTTCAACATCATGAGCCCCCAGTTATACCCTCACCGCCACGCCGCGCTCTCGCAGGTAGCGCTTGACCCCTTCGACCGTGTAGGTGCCGAAGTGAAAGATGCTTGCGGCTAGCGCGGCATCCGCCTTGCCATCGGTCAAAACCTCGTAGATGTGCTCGAGCTTGCCAGCACCCCCTGAGGCGATGATCGGTATGTCTACTGCCTCAGCGATCGCGCGCGTTCCTTCGATATCGTAACCCTCTTGCGTGCCATCGGTGTGCACACCCGTGTAGAGGATCTCACCAGCGCCCAGCGATTCGACCCGCCTCGCCCACTCTATCATATCAATTCCAGTGGGTTTCATCCCGCCAGAGACGCGCACCTCCCACTTTTTTTCTGCAATGACCTTTCCATCGATGGCGCTCACCACCCTCTCCCTACCGAACTCGCGAGAGAGTTCACGCATGAGCTCTGGCCTTCTAACTGCGGCGGTGTTCACCGAGACCTTGCTAGCCCCGGCATCTAGGATAGCTCTAGCATCCTCAACGCTTCGTATGCCTCCACCGACGGCCAGCGGGATTGAAATCACACTTGCTACCTTTCGAACAACCTCGAGCAAAGTCGGTTTGTTCTCAGGGGTTGCCGCGATATCTAGAAGCACTAGCTCGTCCGCCCCATCTTTCTCGTAACGCTTGGCGAACTCAGCTGGGTCGCCGACCTCTTCCACGTCCCTGAAGCACACGCCCTTGACGAGTTTCCCGTGTCTCGTGTCGATGCAGGGGACTATTCGCTTGTACACTACAGTACCCCCTTGGTGCTCGGCACGCCACGCCTCCGAGGTGCCCTGCTCACCGCTCGGGCTAACGCTACTCCCAGCGCCTTGAAGATCGCCTCTGCCTTGTGGTGGTCGTTTTTGCCGCGAAGCACTTTCACATGCAGGTTGAACCTCCCGTTCGTCGCGAGGGTTTCGAGCAGGTGCACGACCATATCGCTGCTCAAATCGTCCAGCTTTCGCTTCGAGAACTTTGCCTCGATGTCCGGGTAAGCTCGCCCGCTGAGATCGACCGCGGCGAGCACCAGTGCGTCGTCCATCGGCACCACCGCGTCGCCCATGCGCTGGATGCCCACCTTTTTACCCAGGGCCCGCTCGATAGCCTCGCCCAGAGCGATCATGGCATCCTCGGCGACGTGGTGCTCGAAGTCGCCACGCGCCCTAAGCTCGAGGTCAAAACAGCCGTGCTTGGCGAAGCTCGCGAGCAGGTGGTCGAGGAATTTTATGCCAGTGTCAACCCTCGTCCTGCCCGAACCATCCAATTTTATCTTAACCTCAACCCTCGTTTCCTTCGTCTTTCGCCTGCCCCTGCCAACCCTCATCGGATCACCTCCATCGCCTGCCTTAAAGTGAACTTGCCCTCGTATAATGCCATCCCGACCACCAAGCCTGCCGCCCCGGCTTCCCGCGCGATGCGCACGTCGTCGAGCGACCCAACGCCGCCCGATGCGAAGACCGGGATTTTGACCGCCCCCACGAGCTCCCTTATTTCTCGCGCTGCTACGCCTCGCATGCTTCCCTCGACATCGACGCTCGTGAAGAGCAGCGACCCCACGCCCATGCGCTCGAATTCCCGCGCGAGCTCGAGCACTGATTTTTCCGTCTGCTCTCGCCAGCCCTCGATCGCCACCTTGCCCGAACGCGCATCGAGCGCCACCATCACCCGCTTGCCCCCTGCAGGCTTGAGGAGCTCACGCACGAATTCTGGATTCTTCACCGCAGCCGTGCCTAATATCACGCGGCTCGCCCCTATTCCGAGGAGCTCGCACGCACGCTCGAGGGTCCGAACGCCGCCGCCAACTTGAACGCCAACGCGAACGCTCGCCAATACCTCTGCCACCTTTGTGAAATTGTCGCCCACGTCCATCGCGGCATCGAGGTCGACCACATGCAGGTGGGTCGCTCCCCCGGCCACCCAGCGCTGCGCTAGCTCGACGGGGTCGCCGTAAACCCGCTCGGTCTCAGGTCTGCCACCGACCAGCTGCACACATCGTCCGCGCCTGATGTCAACGCTCGGGATCACCAGCACGATCAACACCCCTATTTATTTTTTACGGCAATACCCGTTCGATGGGCAGGACGAGGACATCGCGTGCCCCGGCCTGCTTCGCCCGCCGCACGACCTCGTAGACCCTATCCGCCTCGACGACCGCCTGTACAGCAAGCATGGGCTCGGCAGCTTCAACCCTAGAAACGGTGGGTCCAGCCATCCCAGGCATTATCCGTCTTATCTCAGGTAGCTTGGCTTCAGGCACGTTCATGAGGATGAGCTTTCGACCCCTCGCCTGGACCACACTTTTCATCGCCATAACGATGTCCTCGATCTTCGACTTTTTCTCCTGCAGGCTTCGAGGGTTCGCGATTAGCCTGGCCGAGCTTTCAAGGATCGTGCCCACAATCTTCAACCCATGCGTGCGTAAAGTCGTGCCCGTGCTCATTACGTCCACGATGAGGTCAGCGACCCCTATCAGAGGGGTTATCTCAGCTGCCCCCGTGACGCGCACGATTTCGACCTCGACGCCCTTTTCCGCGAAGTAGCGTTCAGCAAGCCTTGGGAACTCGGTTGCGACCCTCATGCCAGACTTCACGTCCCCGCTCGTTTTTACGCCCGACTTCTCATGGGTTGCAACTATTATCCGAGCGAGGCCATAGCCGAGGTCCAAGAGTTCGACCACATCGCCCCCGCTCTCCTCTACCAAGTCGCGACCCGTGACGCCGAGGTCCGTTGCTCCCTTCGCCACGAGGTCCGGTATGTCTTGGGCTCGAACGAACACGAGCTCTACCTCGGGATCGCGGGTACGCGCGAAGAGCTGGCGAGCCCCCTTGTCGACGATCCCAATGCCCGAGTCCTCAAGCAGGCGAACCGTTAGCTCCTCTAGGTGCCCTTTTGGAACTGCAATTTTCACCACCACCTAACCACCTCCCTTGAACTGTTTTATCGTCTCCACGAGCCGCTCGTTCTGCCGCGGCGTGCCGACGGTTATCCGGATGTAATCCGAACCAGCGCCGCGAAAGTTCGAGAGATCCCGCACGAAAATTTTACGCTCGGCGAGAAAATCGCAAACTTCTGACGCATCCAGCCCAAGCGAACCGACATCGACCATCAAAAAGTTCGCGTCAGATGGTAGGACCCGGAAATCGAGCTTCGTGAGCTCGCGGCGTATGTACGTCCTTCCCCGCCTCACCCTCGCCACGACCCTGCGCATATATCGCCTGTCCCGTAGGGCCGCGATCGCCGCGGCTTGGGCTAGGCGGTTGACGTTAAATGGCGCGCGGATTCCCTCGAGCGCCTCGATCAGCTTGGGGTCGCCCACCGCGTAGCCGACCCTCAAACCCGCGAGTCCGAAAGCTTTGGAGAACGTGCGGAGCACCAGCAGGTTTCCCGTCTTGGTCGCGAGCTTTGCAACCGAGTCGCCCGCGAACTCGGCGTACGCCTCGTCGACGATGATCAGCCTTCCGCTCGCCAGCAGCCTCCTCAGGTCTCTCAAACTCATGCCGTTGCCGGTTGGGTTGTTCGGCCTGCCGATGAACGCCAATTTCGTCCCCTCCAAGGCGCGCTTGAGTTCGGCCGCACGCCACTCCAAGTTCGACAGTTCGAAAAATTTGGGCACCCCTCCGTTGACGCGGCACGCGAGCTCGTACATCGCGAACGTGGGGAGGGGGATTAGCGCCCGCTCGCCGGGGTTAAGGAAAGCTTTGCATGAGAGGTCCACGAGTTCGTCTGAGCCGTTCCCGATCGCCACGCACTCGATCTCGACGCCGATGTAGCTACCTATCGCGCGCCTGAGTTCCGTGGCTCGGGGGTCGGGGTATGAACCAACGCGCGCCGCCTCCCGCTTGAGCGCTCGAAGCACGCGGGGGGATGGACCGTAGGGACTCTCGTTGGAGGCGAGGTTGATGGCCCCCGCTGCCCTGACATCGTATTCGCGGGCAAGCGGATACGAAACCCGCGATCGCAGCATCCCACTGACGCGTTTTGAAATCATTTTTTTGCCTCCGGAGGGTCGGTCGCTGGCGGCGCGGCGCTTCCACACGTATTTCCGCTCGTACGTCAGCTCGCTGGGCACCCCCAGGCGCTTGAGCACCCCTTGGGCCTCTTCCAAGCTGCGGGTGGGCACCAGCTCCTTCGCCACCCCGTTTATCCGATCGAATACCACCCGAGGGTCTAAGTAGAGCGTCATCGCCGACATAGGGGTCAGCAGGGTCTTGCGACGGCCTTCGCGAATTTCGATCTCCCCCTGAAGCCCCCGGGCCGCCTTGACCGCCAGCGCGCTTGATTCAGTTTTGGTCTTGGGGATCACCTCATCGAGCACCTTCAAATCATCGGGGGTCAAGCCCCGGGCGCCCAAAAATCCACCGTAGCCGGCGATGCGAGCGACTTGTTGGTTGAACTGCTCGAAGCTGAGCTCGCCGTCGGTGCCGCAACCCAGCACCCCCAGCACCACGGGCACTTTCAGGTTGACCATCGAAGCCAGCACCATACTATCCGCCAACATACTGTGAACACCCACCTCCGAACCCTCGGCCAAGACGTCACCTCCAACGTCGACCCCCACAAACAGATCTACCCCCAGCTGCTCGATTGCCTCGTTCAGACCATCGATTGTCCCCTGTACCCCGCGGTTGAGGTCCACGAGCACGGTCTCCTCGCCCAGCACCTCGGCCACGACCGACTCGGTGAAGCGGATGCCCTTGGTCGTTCGCGTTCGGGCGTTCGCCAGCCCTACCGTCGCTGAGAGCCGCTTGATCTCGACTATCTCTTCCATCTTGCGGGGGCCCGGCTCCGGGTCGTTCACGTAGCGCTCCCAAGTCAGCCCACCGACCAGCGTTCGGATTCCCAGCAAGCGCAGGTAGCGTGAGGTCGGTAGAGTTCCCACTACATCGCCCCCTCCACCTATGCCTAAGACCAGCGCGTAGCTCGACTCCTTCACGAGCACTTCGAGGGACTTCCCCATGGTATTCCCTGCCTGAATTGGTCATTTTCGTATATAAATTTTACTAGTTTCTTGATTTAGGATAAATTATTTCCTAAAAAGCGAAAAATTTAAATATTATCCACAATGATGGTATGATTGAGCCTCGTGCGGGCTGGAAAAGTGGAAATCATGGAACTGGACGAGACCGACCGAAAGCTGCTCAGCCTCCTGCAGGGCGATGCGAAGGTGCCCTACGCCAAGCTCGCCAAGCGGCTGGGCATAAGCTCCTCGGGGATCCACAAGCGGGTGAAGCGGTTGGTGGATGCGGGGGTCATCAAGAAATTCGTGGCGGTGGTTGACTCTCAGGCGGTCGGGAAAAAGTTGAAGGCTTTTATCGGCGTTTCCACTTCACCCGGCACCTGCGGGGAGGTAATCGCACAACTCAACCGAAGGCCCGAGGTGCTTGAGATCCATGAGGTGGTCGGGGAGCACGACCTCTTCCTCAAGCTGATCATCGACGACACGCTGGGGCTGAACAAGGTCCTGCACGAGATCGACCGAATCCCCGGGGTCAGCAGCACGCGAACGCTGGTCGTGCTCAAGACGGAGAAGGAGACGGGTTCGATCCCGGTTTGAAAACTTCCCACAAGAGTTGTTTAATTTAAGATGAATTTCTCTGACTAGCGAAATCGTGCCGGTCAATCGCCAAACTCGCGCGCGATCTGCTCGAGCGTCGTCGTGAAGCGCTCGATTTCCCCTTCGAGGTTGTAATAGTGAACCGAAGCTCGCACGGTGCCCTCAACTCCTAGGTGGCGCATGGTCGGCTGGGCGCAATGATGCCCCGAGCGAACCGCTATCTGAGCAAGCTCGTCCAGCATTGATGCCACATCGTGGTGCCCCAAACCGCTGATGTTGAAGCTCACGACACCTCCTCGTTGCTCGGTGCCACGGGGGCCGTAGACTTCGACGTGCTCGAGGTCCGCGATGCACAGCATCTGCTCGGTCAGCTTTCGCTCGCGTTCGGCAATTCGCTCTATTCCGATTTCGAGCACGTACTCGCAGGCGCGGCCAAGCCCGATGATCCCCGGGATGTTGGGGGTTCCGGCGTCGAAAATTTGGGGCGGTTTGACCAAATCGTGTGTGTGTTCTTCAACTTGCTCGACGATGCCCCCGCCAACCAAGAGGGGCTCGAGCTCCGCCAAGCGGTCCTCGCGCGCGTAGAGGAAGCCGGTACCTTGGGGTCCAAGCAATCCCTTGTGCCCGGGGGCGGCTAGGAAATCACACCCGAGCTTTCGAACGTCAACGGGCATGTGGCCGACCGCCTGAGCCGCGTCGATGAGGTAAAGCAAGCCGCGATCCCGGGCGAGCTTACCGATCTCCTCCACGGGCTGGATGCTCCCGACCGCGTTGGAGACGTGATGGGTTGCTATGAGCCGAGTTTTATCATCGACCGCAGCCTCGACCGCAGCCGGATCAATCAGGCACTCGCGCGGCACCCGGACGAGCTCGAGCTTCACGCCCCGCTCGCGCTCCAGCCGCTGCCATGGGAGGAGGTTCGAGTGGTGCTCGAGCACCGTCGCCACGACCTTGTCCCCCTTCCGTAGCTTCAGGCCCTGGGCGACGATGTTGATGGCCTCAGTAGTATTCTTGGTGTAGGCTATTTCATCGGGCTTCGCGTTAATCACTCGGGCGAGCCTTTCACGGGTCGCCTCAAACGCTTCGGTCGCGCGTCGGGTTACGCGATGAAGGCCTCTGCCGATGTTGCCGCCGTACTCGCGAAAATACTCGAGCATCGCATCAACGACCGGCTGAGGCGTCGGCGTCGTTGCAGCGTTGTCCAAGTAGATGATACCAGTGCGCAGGAACGAGATTTCCGCCCGAACTTCCTCAACGCTTTTTGCCATACCCATCCTCCGCGAAGGTTAAAGCAATCGAGTTAGGCCTATCACCTGAACGTTGCCAACGCCCGGCAGGCTCGCAAGCTCCCGCTCGAGCGGCTCGGTCCCACCCGCCGCGTCCGGAACGACCGCGACGACGCGAATCGCCTCCAGCCCGAAAGCAATCGGCTCGCGGGAGATCGAGTGAACCTTGACGCGCTCCTTTATCGCGGCCTCGAGGCGGGTCAGATCCACCTCCGGGCTCTCCGGCATCAACCTAAGAGTGACCGCTACCTCGCCCATTCAAACACCTAGGGCCCCGTGAACCCGCAGCTTGGGCAGCGGTAGGAGTTGCTGAGCCTTCGGCACTTCGAGCAGCGCCAGATTTCAAAGGAGCCGCAGCTGGGGCAAGGGAAACGCGTCGCCCGCTCGCCCTGCGCGATCTCGCGATTGCATGAGGTGCATACGGCCGTCATCGTGACTCCACTCATTTTTATTGGGCTCGCTTAAACGCTTTGTGTGAGTTTTATTTGATTTGTCGTATATGATTAAATCGGGCCCGTAGTCTAGCCTGGATAGTGGCCAAGCAAACACCCAGACAGGACACAAGCCTGCGGTCGAAAACGGCAGCAAGCTTGCGGCTCGGGTTCAAATCCCGACGGGCCCGCTCCCTTTCGGATTTACTTATTGCTCGCGTGCAACCCACTAACATAAATTGGCTCGCTATCGGCTTTCCTCGAGCGTCCTCTCGAACTTGTAGAGCTCTTTGTTTTTCTCCATGGCTTTGCCCAAAATTCCTTCGCCTCTCTAAAGGGAAGCAGAAAGAACATTAGAAAAACTCTTTAAAAAAAGGCGCGCTAAGAGTGCTATTTAAATATGTAGATGCTTTCTGCGAACGCGGGGCGCGTGCCGAGGTCTGTGCTCGCACGGCATTACACAGATTTTAGTCCCGAACGATTAAAGCGAGTCTACGATAAGGCGGGCTTGAAGGCTCTCGTGTAAAGGCGCCCAAAATTGATGAGATTGCGAAGCCAAGGTGATGAACTTATGGGCGTCTTTTATCTTCTCAGAACATGTTCTAAAGGGGTGAAATCTATGATGCGAAAGAAGAAAAAGCCGAAAAAGAAAAGGCGTTGCTAATCTGCTTGGTTTGTGGCGCGTTTTTGCCGTCGAGTTCCGAAGTCGGTCTTGGCGAGGCACTACACTGACTTCAGTCCCGAGCGGTTGAAGCGGATATATGACAACGCAAACCTGCGGGTGCATTCCCCCTCGGGCAATCCCCCCGTCGTGGGGTTCACGTGCGGGCTTAAGTCATATCGACTATCTCGGCTTTCGGAGCGTTCTCTTTGACTGATTCTATCCCGTTCATGCAGCCCGCCTTAGCCACGTACCCTTCGCCAGTCGCAATCGTCTCTCCGTTCGGTGCTTTCAGTCTGAATCGGTATTCGCCCTTCGCATCCTTGTAGACCTCAAATTTTGGTTCTGCCATTTTTCACCCCCCTACTTTTCCAATTTTCTTGTGTTATTTCAATAATTATCTTGCCATTGTTTCTTTCTTAAGTTTTACCATGAGCCGTGAGCAATGGCGTCAACCGGCTTTGCACATAAATTGATTCCTGCACATAAATTGCCGTGTTCGCACAAAAACTGGGACATGAGGAAAAACAGAAACGATTTTGCAACGGGACCGTCACCAGTCGTAAGCTTTATTCCATTTGAACCACGACGATTTGACAGGGGGTTGGATTGTCGCGTGAAGCGAAAACAATTTCTAGTAGGTACAAAAAATTGATGGATCAGGGGTGCGGGGCAATATTTTGCAAAGTTGATTTGCACGTCCACACGCCCGGTTCTAATGACGCCCAGGCCTCAAACAAATACGGGTTCTCGTACGAAAAAAGGAAGGGTGAGGCGGGGATAGACCGAGAGGTCAGGGAGATCGCCGGTAAGATCGTCGAAGCCTGCGCGAGGGAAAGCCTGTCATTGATCGCCGTTACCGACCACAACAGCCCGGGGTATGTGAATCGGTTCGACATAGGTTCAAAGACATGGTACACCCTGATCAGGCGGGCCGTGAAAGAATCGAACAGTAAACTGGTGGTTTTGCCCGGGTGCGAGATTTCCACAGACGATGCGCACGTGTTGGCAATCCTGCTTCCCGAGGAGTCGATCGAAAAAGACGCTTACAGCGCCTACCGGATCGCTTTCATGCTCAGGGCCTGCAACTTCAAGGTGGAAGACTACGGGATACTGGCGCGAACGGGCAGCAAGAGCGTCCTCGAAACGATCAGGATGATAACCGAGAGCGGCGGAATCGGCATCCCCGCGCACATAGACGGCGGGAACAAGGCGATGCTTAGCCATTACAAGAAACCCGGAACGATTTATGTGAATTTAATGAACGAGCCGGGGCTCAACGCCCTGGAGATAGTCAGGAAAGGCCTGAGAACCAGCAGGAGGAGGTTCAAATCCAGAACCGTCCAAGGTTACTTCAACGCGATACGAAAACCACCCAAATATCCAATCGCGTTCATCCAGAACTCAGACGGCCACTCGCTCACGGAAATCGGCAGGAGGTTCACGCACGTCAAGATGGAAGAACCGTCCTTTTACTCGATCCAAAACGCCTTGAGCGACCCGGAGACGAGGTTGAGGCTCAAGGGGGAGATTCGACCCCACACGGGCAAGACCTTCATCTTGGGGATGTGCATCCGGAAGAAAAACAAAATACAGTGCATAAGGTTCAACGAAAACCTCAACTGCATCGTCGGGCGCCTGGGCTCATACAAGTCGACCATACTGAAACTCCTGACGGACGCGCTCGGCCGCGTCAGAGAAGAGGAGAAAGAGGACTTTTCCTACCTGAAAAAATTGGGTTACGACGTTCAGGCGTTCGTAAAAAAGGACGTCGAAAACGCGGAGGTGCACTGCTTTTCGAAAAAATGCGGTGCTGACAAGCCCGATGTTTACAAACTCGGGGAAGACGGCGAGTGGAAGCCGATAGACGCGAACAGCATCGATTTAAAGCTTCCGAGGCTTTTTAACTCCAAACTGGCAATGGAGAGGTTCACGGACAGCGACAGATTAATCGATTTCCTGAGACGGGTGTGTTTCGCCAACACCCGCCGAGAGAAAAGGTTTTATAAATTGCGGGAGAAAAAGAAGGGCCTCATTGAAAAAATCAAGAGCACCGAAGACCCTGATAAAATAAACAAATTGGTGGACCGGCTCAAGAAGTGCATGGGCAGCATTTCGAAGATGGGGGAAATATTCGAGAAAGAACTCAAGAAAATCTACAGCTACCGGAGCGGAGAACCCATACTGAAGCTAAAAACGAAGAAAGGGGTATACCAGAACACGGAGAAGCTTCTGACTGCGATAAAAAGCGGAAAACCGATCGACGACGTGCTGACCCTTTATTTGGTGTGCGACGGGGCGAAGAAAAAGAAGTTCAAATCGCTAACGCCCGGCGAAAGAAACGTGGTCGTCATGATCGTGCTGATGAGCCAGGACTCGTTCGGCCCCCTGGTCATCGACGAACCCGAATCGTTTTTGGACAAGGAAGTCATTTCCAGCTATCTGGTGCCGAGGCTGCGGGACCTCAAAGCAAACCAGCAGTTGATAGTCGTGACCTCGAATCCGGACATGGTCATCCTCGGGGACAGCGAAAACGTGATCGCGACCGAGCCAAGTAAACAATTAAAAATCGTTGAAAACGGCGACATCTACAAGGAGAGCATAAAAACCAAGGTACTCGACGTGCTGGAGGGCGGGGAGGAGTCCGTAATCAGGCGGGGCAGGAAGCTGAACGTATTCGAAGCCTGAAATTTGTAGGGATGGCAGTTAACCCGAATCTATTATCGCCGAAATCGCTCACTTGCGCGTTTTTACGGAAAAGAGTACAGCGCTGACCACCGCGATCGCCACCACGACCACCCCAGTCACGAGCAACCAGTTCACGCCTTTTGGAAGGGCCTCGCTTTCTGTGAGAGCCCAAGAGACCACATCGACTTCGATCTCGACCTCATGGCACTCCTCAGGCCAGCGCTCAATGAACTCTTCCGTGGCGTGCTTGACCCCCACCGAGAACCTCTCCACACCGCCCCAATGCATAAAAAACCTGTGTTCGGGATCGGCCCGCTCGACGACATCCCTGAACATCAGTGTGAGCCGGTCGGCAACGTCTTTCTTTTCCCAATTTTCCGGGATGTTCTCCCTGCAGAATTCTTGGAGTTCTTCCCAGAAGTCCTCTGGGAGGCTAGCTCTTGGTATTTCCTCCAGAGGGGTTGCCTCCTTAACCTTGAAAGTCGCGATGAGGGTAGTAAACAAGTCAGTCCCCGAGGCTCTGACGTTATCCACGATTACCCGGTAGGTTCCCGCGTATACCGGAAACAGCTCCACGGCGTGGCTGTAATTCTCCCACGGCCTCAGCTCAACCCCCACTGGAGCCCAAACGCTTGGCATCACCCATTTAGCTAGCATCCACCTGCCTTCATGGAGGTATTGGATATTATACTCCGTCCCAAACGAGAGGTGCGTCTGGCCCTCATTGCATATGGTGTAAACTAGATTATCGCTGCTAGTGAACTCCTCTTTGTTCAGTGAAATCGTGGCGTTGAGTTCTTGCGAAGGGACGTATAAAGTCGATATGAGTTTAGCAAACACGCCACCATTCTCATCCCTAATCACCACGCCGAACTTGTAATGCGCCGGGGCAACGTCGGGAACCCTAGTTCTCCATCTAACGTCCCCAACTGTTTTAATCTCCCGGTTTTCCTGATCGACCACCCTTACGAAGTTTCCCTCCTCATCGATTTGAATGAGTTTGAGTTCCACCGGGCCGGGGAGATCAACTGCGTGCTTCCAAGCATAAAACCACACAGTGACATTTTCACCGGGCTTAGTGATGTCAACACTAATAGAATATCCGAGCGGTCCGGGGCAGAAGATCTCCTCGGTAACGAATGATCGTTCGACCGACATCCACGGCTCAATCTCCGGGTCCCCTTCTCCCATCGCGCTTCCTCTGACGGCATTAAGCGACAACACGATAACTATCAACAGTATGGACACTAACGCCAGCGATAACTGGACATTTCTCATTTTTCATTCTCGGTAAAATTCACCTCTTTTAATTATTTAAATTTAGTTTCACGAACGAGCTTTGCACAATAATTCCAAAATGTGTTTAAGTTACTTGTGAGAGAGCAAATACTGGTGAGGGAAATGAAGGGAAAATTCTGGGTTCTGGCGGTTATCATCTCTGCGGTAGTCGCGGGGTCGGCTGGCTACTTTGCCTGCCTCTACTTGGGGCAGCGCGTCACCCTCGGGGATGACACCTATAAAGCCGTGGAGATAGGAAG
>JAUWBN010000032.1 GCA_030601675.1 Hadesarchaea archaeon
GCAGCCGCCTTCTAGGTGTTGTGAGTGAAAAAGCTCGCACTCGCTTGCATCCTGCTACTCACTTCGCTTGCCTCAGCGGGTTCCGGCCTCGCAACCCCATCGAGCGGCTTCTACAAGAGCGGCGGGGAGGAATACGACGACTGGGACGTCTACCGGACCCGGTGCTGGGATGATGATGGATTCTTTCAGGTTACCGAGGAGGGTTTCCGCCCGGCGATTGCGTTCGAAAGCGTAGGGAAAATTGGCGAGTTAAAAGACATCGCATGGGAGGTCGGCGAGAGGCTTGCGGGGCAGTACTCGGATCGGAACAAACTCGCGGAGCAAATCTTCGCCTATGCTCGAGATCACGTTACCTACACATCCGACGCGATTCAGTTCGGATACGATGAGTTTGCCCGCAACGCCGACGAGGTGGCCGAGGAGATTGAATCCCAAGGGTCCTCCCGCGGCGACTGCGAGGACTACGCCGTCCTGCTTGCGGTGATGTTCCGCGCGGCGGGCTTCCGGTCGGCCGTGGTGCTTGCCCCGGAGCATGCCGCAGCGCTCGTCCACCTGCCCGAATACCCTGGGGCGAACAATTACTGGGAATTCAATGGCGAGGACGGTTGGGTATGGGCCGAAGGCACTGGGCGCACGAACCCCTTTGGGTGGACCCCCTCCAAGTTCATGCGCTCCGACCTCTCCGCCTACGAGATCGTGGAAGAAAACGTCTTCGAACTTGGAGCGTCCAAGGCGCCACTCCCGAGCGATGGGGGCGGGGCGTTTTTCGGGGGGTCGTCTTTCTTCATGTTGATTTTCTTCCTCATGCTAATCTCGGCTTTCCGAAGGCGGCGGTGAAGTCTAAGACAATTGTTACCAAAATAACATGCTCACTTCAGTTGTCTGTCGCTTCAGAACGGGGCCAGTGCCCACTGCGTTGGTATTCTCATAAACTCTGTTTCAAGCTTCACCCTTTCCGCCGGTTGAGCCAACGACCACTCCACCGGTATTTCCACGGATCTCGTCTCCAGCGTGACCCTTTGGACGATGAAACTCTCTACTGTCAATATCACGGTCTCGGTGTTGTCGGTAGTCAGATCCAGCCTAACCTTTTCCACAGCCTTGCTTTCTGGGTGCGGCACGATTTTCGAGATGCTCACGTTGTCGGGCGTCGCTCCGCTCCAGACGACGTTCTCACCTTGGAAGGCACCTCCCCAAGTGTAGAACTTGAGGACGAGCTTCGAGCCGCTCTCGAGCCAAATGTTCTTCTCTAGGCTAACATTGTACAGATCCTCGAGCTCGAACACCGGCGGAATAAACGCGCGTGCTATGCAGCTATCATTGTCGCTCACCGTGTCATCCCCCTGCGAGGTGGCAATAACAACTATGTTGTCCTCCGTGCCAAGCGCCATATTGTCTGGTATTTTTACCCCAAGCATGGTCGTCCTGTTCTCGCTCGCCGGAACCGATAGCAGGCTATCGTCCAGCGATAGCTGCAATCCCAAGTCGTCGCTTACGATTAGGTCATAGCTGTCTGGGACATCGCCTGTGTTAGCGACGGTTACAGTATAAAGAATGTTATCCCCTGGCGGCCCGCTCTGGTAGCCCGGCGAGATAGATACATCGACCTCCATGACCCCACTGGCAATAGTAAACAGCCAAGCGCCCGACCAAAGGCCAACGCTGGTGGAATCGTCACCTGACCTGACGCGCCAGTACCAAGTACCCTCGGCCAGGGGTGTGGTTGGAGTATATGAGGAGGTTGTGATATCTTTGACGATAGTCACGTTAGTCGCGAACGTCTGGTCAGTAGCATACTCGAGCTGATAACCAGCGACGGTGGATGACCACCCGAAAGTTGGAGTGTCGTCGCTGATGGTGGCACCATTCCCGGGCCCGAGCAGCGTTGGAGCTTGGATGGTCAGTCCTGCCTGAATCATCGCAGTGTACCAGAGATTCGCCGTAAATTGGGTAGATGCCCGTAGCATGTTTTCAGTAATATCCCGTATGGTATCGTTCCACAGGATATCCTGCTCCAGAAAATCGCTTAAATTAACGCCACCTTCGGGATCCTCATCCGTAAAATCAAAGCTCCCCTCAAGCGTTGCCATGGTCGCGTCGAAGATATCTCCGAGCTCTTGGGGCACATAATCCGGGATCGATATCTCATACAGACGATTGTTTACTTCACCCTCGTAGTTCCCGTGATTGCCACCTGGGCTATAATCTGAGGTCGCGTGGAGGGGATTGGTGGCGTCTCCTGTGTAATGGCCTATGGCACCCATCAGCTGTGCCGCTTGCTCCCACTCCCCACTTTCCAGGCTCTGAACGAGCGTTGCGAAGTTGTCCTCCACCGCCCAGGGTAATACACCATCCCAATATTCGCCCTCTCCGTGAGGATAATTGACGTGGTACCAGTGCCGATATTGCTCATAAGGGTCGCTGCTTTTCCATGCATCCGGCTGGGTGCTGTAAGTGTAGATGGTGCTGTAGTGAACGGAGAAAAAGGAACCATCAGAAAAAACATCCTTGGCTTCATTAACGATGAACCGATGGGTGGTCCAACCCCAAGCCTGCACAAAGGGGGCCTGTACAGAGTAAGCAAAGATGACGAGTGTGATAGCAGCCACGATTAAAGCTCGGGAGCGCATTTTTGATGTGCGGTGCCTCATTTTTTTAAACATCTCCAAACCACGCCCCCCCCTGATAAGAATTAGGTAGTTGGGGGCTAAAATGTTGCCGATTTGTCATAAAATTAATCTCAATCATGGCAGTATTATGCCTGGTACCAGTTGAGGTTCAAATGTACAGGTCGGCCCATCCTACATATTTTGAATGGTGCGGCCGGCGGGATTCGAACCCGCGCAGCAGGCTTTTCCCGAAACCGCATGGGAAGCCTGAGTCCTTTGGCAGCGCTTAGCTTTAACCAGGCTGGACCACGGCCGCACGATAACAACTTGGCATGAAATCTAAAAATGTTGGTGTTAAAGTCGCTCCCGCGCTACCTGGGTGAGCTGGGTCTTCGTC
>JAUWBN010000035.1 GCA_030601675.1 Hadesarchaea archaeon
AATTCTCGCAATTTTGTCCGCAGCCTTATTTGTTTTGAGGCAGTTTGGAACCTCAGTTTAGCTACTTGTCGCTTTTGATTGTTTCCTCATCACGATAGCGCTGACTATTCGGGCGTAGGCGGGCCGCGTCACGAGCACGGCGATGAATACTCCCGTTAGCGTGATCAAGGCGAAGCCGCGCATCGCGCCAAAGCCCAGCCAAGCAAGCGATACCATCGCTGCGATTGTCGTCGCAACCGCAATGAAAATCACTGCGAACGCTCGCGAGACCCTCCCACGCAGGCTCACCACCTTTGCCCCGGGCAAGCCACCCCGGAGCACCTCGTCGGTTATGATGATTTGGTGGTCGATGCCGGTACCGATGACGATGATTAGGCCACCTAGCTCGGGCAGCCCGATGGTCCATCCTAACACCGATGCCGCGCCGAGGGTGATAACGAGTTCACAGATCATGGTCCCGCTGATCGCGAAGCCGATGAGCAGATGTCGATATCGGAGATAAACGAGGGCCCAGACTCCCCCGAGGGCAACGATTCCTGCGATGAGGGTTTCCCTTAAAAATTCAGCGCCCAAACGGGCTTCTATCGAGGTCTCGCTCTCGTATGATATCCCGACAGGCAGTCTTTCGGACAGCACTATCCGCAAATTTCTAGCTTCGTCAATTGCCTCTTCCAGGGAGGGCCGAGTGATCGTGATTCTCAACTCATTCGCGATTTCTCCTTTAGCGAGGTTAGCGGCCAAGTCGGAGCTGATGGTTACCACACTTTTGACCCCGCATGCTCTCTCGACCCACTCCTCAGCACTTTCCTCCTCCAGTCGGGAGATGGGCTTGACTGTGTAAAGCGTGGAAAAATTTTCAATGATATTTAGTGAGAAATCTCCGACCAAGAGGACCTTGAGCTTTAACCCCGCTTGTTCCTCCAAAAATTGTTGTGCTTGGGGTGAAAGCTCATCCTTTGCTGTCCCGATAGCTGAGACGTGTAGGAAGTATTCCATCCCTTCTACCGTCGTTCCCTTGAACATTTTCTCATCGGGATCGTATTCGAGCGAAGGTGGGAGCTCGCCTAAAATTTCGTCGTCGAAGACCACTATGGCGTCGGTGGGGCGGTCAACGTAGATCACCGTGGGATAGTTGGCTTTGCCTGCGGCCGCAGCACTAAATCGTGCAGCGCCATCATCGGTCAACCTAAAAGGTAAATCGGCGGTCTGTTCTTTATCCGTACTGGGCCCTGGTGCATACACACTTACGATATCTTCGCCGCGGAGCAGGAGTTCTCCTTCGAAGAAAATCTCAAGCCGTCCGGGTTTGCCTAGGAGGGTTTCAGCTTCTTCGGGCGATAGGCCAGCGATTTCAAAAAGAACCAAATTTTCTCCCAAAGATCTAAATAGTGCGCCAAGTAGCCCAGTGGGGTCAACCCGCGCCTTGAGGATTGAGATTACCTCATTGACTGTTCCGGTACTTACAGCTTTTTTTATTCCATTTTCCACCACGGTCCCGAGGTTTCCGATAATGGCTTGGATTAGATTTTCGGTGACAGATCTCCCGATTTCAGCTACGACTAGTCTTGTGGTTGGATCGGGGGGGCTGATAGTTCTGATGCTTACGTAAAGGTTGTCCTCAAGCTTA
>JAUWBN010000022.1 GCA_030601675.1 Hadesarchaea archaeon
CCCGACATCTCGGCAATTCCCGCGGCGTTATCGGCCACGGGACCATAGGTGTCAGCGGCGAGCGTCATACCTAACGTGCTAAGCATGCCAACAGCGGCGATCGCTATGCCATATAGACCGACAAAATGGTGAGCGAACAGGATTGCCGCACCTATCGCGATGATCGGAACTAACGTACTTATCATCCCCACCGAAAATCCACTTATGATATTTGTCGCGGGGCCAGTCTGGGAGGAGTATGCGATCGACTGCACGGGTGAAAATCTATTCTCGGTGTAGTACTCCGCTGAAAGCCCTATAACAATTCCCGCGATCAATCCCGCTAACATCGCGTAAAAAATCTCTAGGTAACCCACGGTGTACCAGATCAAGAAAAAGGAAGCGATCGCCATCAGAATCGCGCTTCCGAACACCCCCTTGTTAAGAGCCGCATGAAGAGTTTTTATTCCGGCACCCTTTCCCACCCGCACGAAGAAGGTTGCTACAATCGAGCAGAAGATTCCGGTCGCGGCGAGCAGCATCGGGAGCACCACGACATCGGTCTGACCGAGAGCGACGCCCCCTATATAGACCCCAGTGAAACCTATCACCATCGCGGCAATAATTGAGCCCACGTACGATTCGAAAAGGTCGGCCCCCATCCCCGCTACATCCCCGACGTTGTCACCCACGTTGTCGGCAATCACGGCTGGATTTCGTGGGTCATCCTCGGGGATCCGGGCCTCGATTTTTCCAACCAAGTCCGCGCCCATATCCGCTGACTTCGTGTAGATACCCCCACCCACGCGCGCGAACAGCGCTATCGAGCTCGCCCCGAAGCCGAAGCCCACGATTATCTGGGGATCCCCGAACAAGTAGTAGAAAATGCTCACGCCCAAGATCCCAAGACCCACGACGCACATCCCCATGACTGCGCCGCTCGAGAACCCGACCATGAGCCCTCTGCCTATGCTTCGCTTCGCCGCGGCCGCCGTTCGAGCGTTCGATTTGGTTGCCACGCGCACCCCGACGTTGCCCGCTAACGCCGAGAAAAACGCCCCGACCGTGAATGCCGTGGCGGTCTGGTAGTTCACAACCAGAGCCAAGATTATCGCCACGATGACCGCGTAAACAACCATCACCAGGTATTCCTTGTTCAGAAAAATCATCGCCCCTCGGTAGATGGTGCCGGAGAGCTCCCTCATTTGCGGCGTTCCGGGAGACTGTCGTAGAATCTTGAAAGTTAAGTAGCCCGCGAACGCGAGGGCCAAAGCACCCGCTATCGGCGCCAGCATCACGGGTTCAAATTCGACCATCTCACGACCCCTTGAGAAACTTCACTTCTAAACCCAACCGTCTATTGCAAGATGAGACTTTTGTCGTAAATAGATTACCGGCACTCCGCGGCGCCGAAGCTCCCTCCGCAGGGCGGCGTCGGTCGTTCCCACCGTGTAGCGCCCCTTGAGCGCAAGCCCTAGGATCGCATCATCCGCTGCACCTTTGACCTCGATGACCTTCCCACGCTTAGCTAGGATCAATCCGATTTTGGCTGCCGTTCGCTCCTTGGGCTTGCCCCGCTCTGAGATTAGTTTGAGCTCTTGGAGGACCGGACTTGGAATAGCGAGTTCATGGGGTCGTTCGAGCAAACGGTCGAGTTCCCCCACAACATCAACGCCGAATAAACCGGGGACCATCAAGAAGCTCGTGTCCGCGATGACCCGCAACCAAATTCCTCGTCAACTTATGACGCCGTAACCGATCAGGCGCCACCTTCCAGCGACGCGTCGGCTCAGCGCTGCCCGGGCCCCCTGTCCGGCGCAGACCGGCAACTTGAGTTTGATGGTGGCCCGGTCCCCTCGAGCGCTCGCTATCGCGCCCACGGTCATCGCCGTCCCCACGTTGAGCATCAGGGGTTCCCGCGTGACCAGAGGCTTCACCTCAAGCTCCTTGGGAAGCCCGACGACGCGCTTCACCAGGTGAACTTCGAGCTCGAGCGTCTCCAGCACCTCGGGCAGACTCCCGGGCACCCCCGCCACCGAGCCCACGAGCGAATCGCCTTTGGTCAGCGAGGGGTCGAGCCCGGTTCCCACGCCGATGAGGCCACCCGGAACAGCCTCCTCGACCCGGCTCCCCCCCGCGTGCAGACTCGTGATCTTTGAGTCCAGGTGTTGCCACGTGGTTCGCCCCTCCCGGCTCACTCGTATGCCGGGACGTATCTCTATTCCCTCGTCCTCGCGAAGCTTTCCCCAAAGGAGTGAGCCACCCAAAATCCCCCCCACCAATTTTTCTGGCTTGATACCAGGGCGATTGACATCGAACGAGCGGGCGACGTGCATCCGCGCCGGCTTCGAGAGGTCTCGCTTCGGCGTCGGGATGTGCTCCTCGATCGCTTGAATCAGCCTGTCGACGTTCGCGCGGTGAATCGCAGAAATTGGGATCACCGGGGCATCCGCGGCAGAGGTGCCCGAAAGGAACTCCCTGATCTGCTCGTAGTTCTGCATCACCTTCTCGCGCGAGGCGAGTTCGATTTTATTCTGCGCCACGACGACGTTGCGCACCCCGATGATATCCAGGGCCATCAGATGCTCCTTCGTTTGGGGTTGGGGGCAGAGCTCGTTCGCCGCTATCACGAGCACGGCTCCGTCCATGATCGCTGCCCCAGAGATCATCGTGGCCATGAGCATCTCGTGCCCCGGGGCGTCGACGAATGAGACACGGCGCAGGAACTCCGTCGCGGCCCCGCAGTGGGGGCACTTCTCCCTCGCGCTGTACCGCCCGCACTCTCGACAACGCGCGAATGATGTATCTGCGTAGCCGAGACGGATCGAGATCCCTCGACGAATCTCCTCGCTGTGCACGTCGGTCCAGACGCCCGAGATGGCTTCAACGAGCGTCGTCTTTCCGTGGTCGACGTGCCCGATTATACCTATGTTGACTACCGCTTGGGACACTTTAACACACCTTGCTCAAATTTTGGTTCAAGCAATATAAAACGCGCAGGCTTTGGTCGGAGTGCACACCTGTGAAGCATAGCCGTGAGGCACACCTGTGAAGCGCAGCTGTGAAGCACAGCTGTGAAGTTGCTGTATGACATAGGTTGTGAATTTTCCTGCCGACGATTAGGCCGCCTTCGCCTCGGCTTCCTTGGGGGCCAAGAGCTCCTCGAGCGGCTTCTCCCCTCGCTTCACGATCTTCGCGTTGACCTGCACGATCGCGTCGGAGATCCTCGAACCCCGGACCCTCTTTCGCCGACGCTCCCCTCGCCTCCGAGGTGAAAAACCCGGACCGCTAGCCAGCAGGACGCTCGTTCGGCCGGGGCCGTAGATGTCCGGGCGCATGGGAAAGCCATCCTTGTCGGTGCCGCCCGTGAGCTGGAGCTCGTATCCTGGGAGCCCCACGACTGCCCCGTCGAACTTGTCCCCTATCCGGAGCCCGACGAGCCTCCGCGCATCCGGCTCGCGAGCCTCTAGGGGATGGCTCTTGCCCGTCTCGGGATCAGCGACCACGACCTTGAATACCATCACATCACCCCATACGTCGGATCCTCACGCTGCTTGATCGCGATTATCTCGTCCAACACCGCTAGCTCGTCCCCTGAGAGCAGATCCCGCAAGTCCCGCTTCAGGGCGAGCGCATGGTCTCTAGGCACGTCGACATATAGAGTATCGCCTTCCTGCAGGTTGCGCCCGACCACCCCGCCCTCGATTGAGACGGCGAGCTCGTCCCCCAGCTTCGCCTCCTGCACGGATTTTTTCTCCTTTTGTAACTCGCGAATCGTCCCCGCCGAGCGCCCGTCCCTGCGCATGAGCGGGTACTTGGGCCTCAGCACTCCCCCAAGCACATCGACCCCCACGATCGCCGGGCGGCTGCGCCTGAACACGAAGCCAAGCTTGAGCGCGAACTTCCCGGGCCTGATGTAAACCTCGAGCCTCTTCGCCCGGATCTCCTCGCGTCGCTTTTTCGCCCAGTCCTCGTAGCCCTCCAAGAGCCTGTAGATGACCTCATCGTGCAGCACGGACACCCCCTCGCACTCCGCCTCGGTCTGCGCGTCGGGCAAGACCTTCACGTTGAATGCCAGCACCACTCCGAGCAGGGGGTCGCTCTTCGCTACGCCCACAGCTTCAACCACATCACGCCTCGAAACGTCACCGATATCCGCGCGGCGAATCGGTACCCCCTTGGCTTGGAGCTGCCCCTCGAGCGCCTCAAGCGAGCCCAAAGCATCTGCCCTGAGCACGACCCCATTGATATCCTTGCTTATCCGAATGCGCTCCATCTCTCGCTGGAGCTCCTGCCATAACTTCCCAGCCTCCGATGCATCCTTGATCGCCCACAGCGGGGCCCCAGCGATGACTCCCTCGAGATCGGGCGCTGCGACTTTAACCCCGGCCGCCGCGGACACGCGCTCGACGGGTTTGAATCGGTCTTCTGGGTCGCGAATCTCATCGAGTGGTTTCGGCTGGAGCAGGGCCCGGACCTTGGAGGTGATTACTTTATCGAGCCCTCCGACGGCAAAGGTGTCCCTCTTGGCGAGCGTACCATCGTACACGATGACATCGATGACCTTCCCCAGCCCGACCTCCTCCTTCACCTCGAGCACAGTCCCCCGCGCCGGGCCCGTCACCTCGACCATCAACTCGCGCTCGAGAAACCGCTGCGCCAACCCGGTGAGCACCGTGAGGACCTCGGGCACCCCTTCGCCCGTCTTGGCGCTCGCGGGCACGATGCTCACCTGCCTGCGGAAATCGCTCACCCGGTCGAAGCGCTCGCCCTCGAAGCCAAGCTCGTGGAGTTTGCCGACCAGCTCGTAAATTTTGTCGTCGAGCGCGCGCTGCACCTCGATGCGTTGGCGGGCGAAGGAGTCAAGAAAACATGCCTTGGGCGACGGCTGCCACCCCAGTAGGAGGTCGATTTTGTTGGCGACGAGCATGAAGGGGGTCTTATACGATTTCAAAATCGTCAGTGACTCGAGCGTCTGGGGCATGAAGCCTTCGTTGATGTCGACAACTAAAGCAGCGAGGTCGGCTAGGGCCCCCCCGCGGCGGCGCAAGTTGGTGAATGCCTCGTGCCCGGGGGTGTCGATGAAAAGGAGGCCCGGAAGCGTCACTTTTATTTTAAACTTTTCGAGCAGATCCCCGCAAATTTGCTTGACGGTGCCCACCGGTACCTCGCTCGCACCTACGTGTTGGGTTATTGCACCCGCTTCGCGTGCGGCAACGGCGGTCCCTCTAATGCTATCCAATAGAAGCGTCTTTCCGTGGTCGACGTGGCCCAACATCGAGATTATCGGCTGGCGTACCCTTCGCTCCCGCATTTTTGGCACCAAGTAAAAATAGTGGCTCTGGCTTAAGTGGGCATCGCAACACTTGTAAATAAGAGATAGGATTTATGAAACGATTTCATGTGCCTCAAACTTTCAGAGAGATCCCTACCTCATCTCCCTCCGCTTGGTGGCGATCGCACACAAAATCAACGCCCCAATTAGGTATGCCAACATGACAAGGACGCTGACCGTGAAATCCGGGTATGTGTAATTTATCTGTACAGATGGGTCGATAAACGCGCCGATCGTCCCCGAAGTATATGTCAACAAATACCACGGCTCAACCTCCATCTCGTAGAGCAGGAAGGACTGTAAAAAGGGCATTATCAGGAAAAACGTGAAGAAGGAGAGCATCGTTGCCCCCGTCCCCCCCATGATCGAACTGAAGAAAAAGGTCAGGCTGAGCACGGCGCACCCGTAAAGGATCGCCAGCCCGAGGGAACCTAGAAGCGTGGCTGGCACTCCACCGTAAGTGTTGAGCATGAAAACTATCCCCGTTAAATAGAAGATTGAAATCATCAATAGGACTGAAATGAAGGAAGCCGTGAACTTCCCAGCAACCAACGTGACGCGCCTCATGGGGTTCGAAAAAAGCAAGTAGCCCGTTTTACGTTCGAACTCTGAAGCTAGAACATCCCCACCGAGGACAACCCCTGCAATTGTAATCAGGAAATACGCTGGGATGCTGAAAAACCCCTTACTAAATTCCACGGCGCTCCCGGCCCCCCCCATTCCTTTGACAGCAAGCACGGAAAATACTGTAACGAGCATGACGAGCCCGATCAAACGCCAACCCTTCAGATGTTTCCATAACTCATATTTCGCAACGGTGCCCGCTTGTCTGAGAGATGAGGGTAGTGCCATCGTTTTTCACTCCTCGACCAGCCGTAGGTAGAGCTCCTCCAGTGCTGCTACTGAAGGTCTAAATGAGACCACTTGGAGTCTGACATCTTTCACTAGGGATGCGAGCAATTTCACCTGAGCGGCTTTGTCCCCCTCAAAATTTATTTTTATACGATTTCTCTCCGCCGAATACGACTTGACCGATTCCAACTTTTTCACTTTCTCGAGCTGTTTGGGCTTCGGTGGCTGAAGCAAATCGACCTCGAGAACCTGCACTTTGAATAACTTCTCGAGATTTTCTACCCTATCGTATGCTAGCAGTTTTCCCTTGTTGATCATCGCGACCATATCACAGACTTCCTGCACTTCATAGAGCATGTGCGATGCAAGAAATATCGTCTTGCCTTGTTTCATCATCTCCTTCAGCATTTTCCTTATCTCTACTACCCCCCGTGGATCAAGACCCAAAGCGGGCTCATCTAGAATGAGGATCGAGGGATCGTGCAAGAGGGCTTGAGCTATGCCCAGCCTTTGTTTCATCCCTCTCGAGAACTTTGAGGTTTTCATCCTTGCCCACTTGGATATCGCGGCAAATTCTAAGACCTCCTTCACCCTCTTCCTGAGCTCTCTGCCGGTAATCCCGCGGATCTTTCCGTAATATCTCAAAACATCCAAAGCGTTGAACTGTGGGTAAAAATCTGGTACCTCGACTATGCATCCTACATCTTCTAGCGCATTTCTCGGCTCCTTGGAGGGGTTAAACCCATTTACATGAGCCTCCCCCTTCGTCGGATAAATCAAGCTACAAAGAATTTTGATGGTAGTAGACTTCCCAGCACCGTTTGGGCCCAAGAAACCGACACAGTGCCCCTTGCGGATTTTCATCGTCAAATTGTCTAGGGCCAACAGTTTGCCGTAGTACTTCGTTAGGTTTTCGATAACAATGGGTTCCAACCATTACCCCCAAATTGATAAACTCTTTCCTGCTTAAAAACCCCAAATCCACTTTTTGGCTAGCCCTTGAAAAACAACGGCAACTCCTGCTCAGCGCTTTCCGCGGAATCTGCAGCGTGAATGATATTCTCCGTGATGCTCGACCCGAAATCACCTCGAATCGTCCCCTTCGCGGCCTTGGCCGGGTCGGTGGCGCCCGAGAGCTCACGCATTCGCGCTATCGTTAGCTCTCCCTCGACCAGCATCACGACCACCTCGCCCGATAACACGTGCTCGACCAAGCGCTCGAAGAAATCCTTTCCCCGATGCACCGAGTAAAGCTCCTCGGCAAGCCCGCGGTCGAGTTTCATCCGACGCATCGAAACTATTTTCAAACCAGCCCGCTCGACCCGCGCGACGATCTCATCGGTCAGCCCCTTCGCCACCCCATCCGGCTTCACCATGACGAAGGTTCGCTCCCTCAAGCCTTTCCCCTCGCCTTTCGGGAGCGCTCGGTCCACTCCACGCGGTGCGGCTTCCGCCCCATCTCTAGGTTGCGCTCGCACTTGCTCGAGCAGAGGAACAAGACAGACCCATCTCGCCGGACAAACATCAAGCCTGTGCCGGGCTCTACCCGCCCGCCGCAGAAGGAGCACTTTCTCGCGACCGGCATCTTATGGCACCCTGATCTCCCTCGCCTCTCGCCCTGTCTCGCGAAGCATCAGGATATCGCCCACGCGCACAGGGCCCTTGACGTTGCGGGTTATGATGCGCCCCTTGTCCTGCCCCTCGAGGACCCGGCACTTGACCTGTGAGATCTCCCCGGTTATGCCCGTGCGCGTCCGGATTTCGATTACCTCAGCTGGAAAGCCGAGCTCCTCCCTGACCGGCATTGAGCTCACTTCTTAAGCTCTTTGATGCGCTCGACGACCTCATTTACGGCTGCCGTCGCTCCTCCGGCCTCGGCTATCGTGATCGCCGCTGCCCCGACGTCTATGCCCGCTGCCGCCCCGAGCTCGCGCTTGCTAGGAACATAAATGTATGGGATGCCCTTTTCATCGCAAAGCGGGGGCAGGTGGGCGACGACCTCAGGCGGCTCGACGTCCTCGGCTATGACCACCAGCACGGCCTGCTTCCGCTCGACCACTTTCGTCGTCTCGTTCGTGCCCTTCCGAAGCTTTCCCGTATCGCGCGCGCCCTCGACTGCCTCGTAGGCCTTGTCCGCAAGCTCCTTGGGCACCTCAAACCGTACGTAAATTGGCTTTGCCACTCAATACCTCCTTCAGGTTTTAACCTCCATCATTCATGGGTAGTGGCTCGTATCCCTTTAAAAACGTGTGTTATTTTAACTTATCTGTGTCCGTAAACCACGATGAGCTTCGGCCTTGCTACATCGACCCGAACGAATCCATAGCGCTCGAATTGTACAATGGTGTCGACTTTAAGTCCAGCCACCGCCGGCTCGGCAATCCCCAGCTCGCGGGAGTTGTCCGGCCTTATCACTTCGACCTCCACCGCCCCGGCTGAGACCCACTGGATTTTTTGAACATCCGCGAGCTCAAGCCCCTGAAACTCGACCTCGACCACCCTTCCCTTCGAGCTGAGGGACACATTCATCAAGTCCTTGAGGCGGAAGGTTTGTCCCTCCTGCAGGGCTGCGACATCCTCGCCGGCAAGATAGAACACGAGTGCATCGTCCTCGCTCGCGAGCGGCAAAATCCGTTCCCCGTGCTCGGGGTGGCCCGGGTGCAAGCGAAGCCGAACCTGCTTTAGGTCGGGTGCCTTGTGCACGAGCGTCTTTACGGGATTCGGGACGAAGAAATAGCGGTTCGCTCGCTCATCGGCGAACTTTCGGTTGTAAGCGTAGAGAGTCTCCCAGCTTAGCGAGGCATCGACGAGCGTGGAGCCGATATCTAAGATGAGCTGCTTGATCGCCTCGGGCACGAACCCCCGGCGCCTGAGCGCTGCGATCGTGCCCAGCCTCACGTCGTCGTGCCCCGTGAGCTCCCCGCTCTGGATGCCCCGCATGGTCTGGGTCTTGCTCAGCGCAACCCCCGCCATGCTCAGGCGCCCGTACTGAACCGCCGTGGGGTACTCCCAACCCAAATGCTCGAAGAGCGTGCGCTGGCGCTGCTCGTTGACCTCGTGCTCCTTTCCGCGGATGACGTGAGTAATCTCCATCTCGTGATCATCGATGGTGACAGAGAAGTTGTAGAGGGGCCAGACCGAGTAGCGCTCTCCAACGCGCGGGTGGGGCTTGGTCGTCACCCGAAGCGCGGGCCAATCGCGCACCGCGGGATTTGGGTGACTCAGATCGGTCTTGATGCGCACGACTGCCTCACCCTTGGCGACCCCACCGGCCAACATCAGCCTCCATCGCTGAAGTTGCTCCCCGCTCGAAAGCTCGCGGCATGGGCAGGGCTTCCCCCGGTCGCGCAGCCCCCTGAAGTCCTTGATCGGACAAATGCACACGTACGCCTTGCCCTCGCGCAGGAGCTGCTCCGCATAATTGTAGTAAAGTTCGAGTCGGTCGGACTGCGCGTACTCCTCGTCCCAGCTCATGCCAAGCCATCGGAGGTCCCGGCGGATGAGCTCGTACATCTCGAGCAGCGCGTTCTCGGGGTTCGTGTCCTCGAAGCGCAGGATGAACTTGCCCTTATAGCGGCGGGCATACTCGTGGCTTAGGAGGGCCGCCCGAACGTGGCCTATGTGGAGCGGGCCATTGGGGTTCGGGGCGAAGCGGGTGATGACCATCGGATATTTTTCGACATCGGAGAGCTCGGGCAAACCGCGCCGCTCCTCGGGCTTCGGTCGCTCCACGGGGCCCACCTTGCGAAGGCTGAAGAGCTGCTCCTCGCGGGGGAGCTCGTTGACCTCAGCCACGACCTGCTCGACGAGGGCGGAGAGCTCCTTGACCTTGGAACGCCACCCCGGCAGCTCCGCCACCAGCTTCCCAAGCACGGCTTTCGTGCTCGCTCGCCCCTCGTGCTCGAGGGCGTTTGTGAGGGCCCATCGGAGCGCTTCCCTGCGGACGTCCTCCACCCGATCACTCGACAGACATTCTATGGCACTGCAAATAAAGCTGAAGTGCGGTGCGCGAACCTAAATCTCGCTTGCCCTCCGCGCAGAATTTTGAAACCCCACGTTTCCCGAGCCGATGGTATCTGATTTTCAGGCCTAGATCCAAGAGTGAGTCATGTTCTCCTCGGGGATGTTTCCACTCGCATCTAGGATTGCGCTGCCGAATCCCCAGCGCCGGAGGTACATGTCGTAACCATCGTAGTAGTCAAAGGAGTACGTGTTGTTAAGCTTGACGAAGTTGAATGGAACGATTTTGCGGCCGGTGAACCTCGAGAGGGGCTTCTTGTAGACGAGGATAGACATCGCCTGGCGCTCGTCGCTCGTCGTTGCGGTATATGGCTCGTTCTCCACCGCGATTCCGTTCGTGCTTTTGGTAAAGATGAACACGATCGACGTTTGCTCGCTGATTACGGCTCCTACAGCAAAATTATCGTTCTCCGCAGCTTGCACGCAGAAGTAAAGCTCCACGTTGTCCGCGGGGACCCCCTCCCTAGAAGCGAGGGCGCTCGTGATTTCTGTTAGCGGCATTTCAACTGCCACGGCTTTCAAAGTAATTTCCGAAACTTGCTTGTCTTCAACCCCAAGCTGAATCGTCTCGCTGTGAGATTCATACCTCGATTTGGTCACCGATAGACTGTAGCTCTTGCTGCCCTCCAAACTGGTAAACTCGTAGTAACCATTTACATCAGTTACTGCAGACTTTCCATCCAGCGTTACGGTGGCACCTGCTAAAGCAACCCCATCGGTCTTTACATACCCAGATATTTTGTAGGTCTTCGCGGGTTTGACAACAAAGTAAACAGCAACGACGACGCAAACTGCAACGATAACTACGCCTGCAATGCGCTTATCCATAATCCAGCCTCCCAGAAGTCCTAGGGTTTTTAAATAATTGCTTAGGGGACATTCCATTCATATTCGGCACCTAGGGATCCATGTTGAACGAACTCGTGGCGTCCCCGTCGAACTCCTGCGGGGCATCGTTGCCGCCATAGGGGTATCTCGCCGAGGCCCAGGTGAAGGCACCCTCCGCCGTGGTGAGCCCTCGTCCTACCAATCCCCTCTCGAGATACCAATATGTCCAAGCGCCATTTGAGTAGGCTGATACATCATAACCATACCCGGCTTCCCTGCATGTAGTCGTCATGTATCTTTTAGTAGAGTCTATCAGTGTTCCATCCATCCCTCCTGAGTGACAGGAGTCGAAGAACACAAACAACTTGCCAGTGTAACCGGAGAGATCGCTCTGCAACTCCGCGTCGGTGAGATATCCTGTGTTAGTCCATCGTGCATTATAAGCGCAGTACGCGGTGCGACCATCAGGTGCATTGTTGGTTCCATGGCCCGAGAATATGAGTACAAGAGTGCCGTTAGCGCCTGCCTGAGTTGCCGCAGTCGTTATTGCGCTCCGGATGTTCGTCTCGGTCGCTTGGGAGTCCGTGAGGAAGGAGCTTATCGTGTACCCCTGTCCAACTAAGTAGTTCTTCCAGTCGTTGGCGTCGTTCACACAGTATCGCAGATCATTAATGTTCGCGTAATCGTTTATGCCCACTATGACCGCAACTTTGTTAGATGGAGTAACAGGTGCAGCTGCCGCAGTCTCCACTTGGTCGACGATGAACCCGTAATCGGTTATCGAGCTATCAGTTACGAGCCTGACCTTTATGGAACTGCTGGCCACCCACGAGGTCCAGAAGTTGCGGTAGCTCCCCGTGTAGCTCTCTATGAAGTTGTTGCTTTCGTCGTAGATGTACATGTAGTCCCAGCCGCTCTCTGTATCTAGCTGGCTGAAGTGAATCCGCATGTTCTCCGTTCCAGCCCCTCCACTTATCGTCCAAGTGTAATCATAGTTGTTCGGGTAGGGGTGGGGGGATTCTGCGAGAGCGCCTGTCGTTGATAGCGAGATGGTGAGATCATAGGTTCCGGAGCCGCTGTACTGCTTGACGTAAATGTAGAAGTAGCCCGCGGAGGTAGCGGTTCCCTCAACCGAATCGGCCGTGGCACCGCCGTAGGTGGAGTAGTCGACCTGCGTCTGGTCGGAATCGTAGAGGTAGAGGTCGAAGTCGGCGTCGGATG
>JAUWBN010000015.1 GCA_030601675.1 Hadesarchaea archaeon
AATTGCCCCCGGGCGCAGTAATTCTTAAAGCTGGAAGCACGGTACAAACTGAAACTGGTAGCTGGCGTAGTCTTAAGCCAGTTATTGATGAGAAAAAATGCACGGGGTGCGGGCTATGCTGGCTATATTGTCCAGACGCAGTAATTAGCAAGGATAAGCTCCCCAAGATCGACTACAAGTACTGCAAGGGGTGCGGCATTTGCGCCAGCGAATGTCCTGTCGAAGCGATAATAATGGTAGCGGAGGGAGAAAAGTGAAAAAATTTATAACGGGTAACGACGCCGCTGCCATTGGCGCAAAACTAGCGCGGGTAAAAGTCATCTCAGCTTACCCGATAACTCCACAAACAACCATTGTTGAGAAGCTCTCCGAATTCGTGGCTAACGGTGAACTTGATGCCGAATACATGAAAGTTGAATCAGAACACAGTGCGCTCAGTGCCTGCATAGGAGCTGCAGCTACTGGTGTACGGACTTTCACTGCAACCTCTTCGCAAGGTCTGATGTTGATGAGCGAGATAATGTTCGTAGCTTCTGGTTTGCGGTTGCCCATCGTTATGACCAATGTAAACCGCTCGCTTTCAGCACCCCTCAACATCTGGTGCGACCAGCAAGACTCAATAGCGGTGCGGGATAGCGGCTGGATCCAGCTCTACTGTGAGAACAACCAAGAGATAATCGACTCGACAATTCAAGCGTTCCGCATCGCGGAGGAAACGTTGCTTCCGGTTATGGTGTGTTTCGATGGGTACATCCTTTCGCACACAACTGAACCGGTTGATATCCCGGAACAGGATGAAGTTGACAAATTCTTGCCACCGTACAAATACCCTTATTCCCTCGATCCAGAACATCCTGTCACGATAGGTGCGGTCGGAGTACCAGATTTTTACGAAGAGTTCAGATACATGCTGCAGAAAGCGATGCTCGAGTCAAGGGGTAAGATACTTGAAGTTGGGCAGGCGTTCAATAAACAGTTTGGAAGGGAACATGGCCTCATCGAGTGCTATCGGAGCGACGATGCTGAGGTGCTCTTGCTAACGATGGGCTCGTTAAGTGGTAGTGTCAAGGAAGTGGTCGATGAGTACCGTGGCCATGGTGAGCGAGTCGGACTTGTGAAAGTTCGTACTTTTAGACCTTTTCTAGCAAAGGAACTCGCGGAAGCGCTTAGTAATGCAAAAGCTGTTGCTGTGCTTGAAAAAAATTTCTCACCAGGATCAACTGGAGCACTTTTCTCCGACCTTTCTGGAGCGTTCGCAAATGCCAAAAAGAGTCCCCTTTTGTTGAATTTCATTTGTGGCCTTGGTGGACGCGATGTTTCGGTGATCCAGATTAGGGAAGCAGCTAAAGCGGCAATGGAGGCAGCGAAAACCGGCGAAGTCAAAGAAGCCGTTCGATGGCTCGGGCTTAGAGAAACGATGGTGGGGTTGAGACCATGAGTGTGGTGCCAGAAGAAGAATTGCTTGCCCCAGGACATCGCGCATGCCCGGGATGTGGTAGCGTCCTTGCAGTAAGGTATGCGCTAAAAGCTCTTGGCAAAAACACTATCGTTTGCGCCTCAACCGGCTGCATGGAAGTTGTAACTACACCTTACCCAGAGACCGCATGGCGGGTCCCTTGGATCCATGTAGCTTTTGAAAACGTCGCAGCCGTTGCCTCCGGTGTTCAAGCTGGCCTGAAAAAATTAGGCAAACACGACATCAAAGCTGTAGCGATAGGTGGAGATGGTGGAACTGTAGATATCGGGCTCCAAGCTCTTTCTGGCATGGTCGAGCGCAATGACAACGTGGTTTACATCTGTACCGATAACGAGGCTTACATGAATACGGGGATTCAGCGGAGTGGAGCCACACCATTCGCGGCTTGGACCACCACCACACCAGTGGGCAAAGTCAAGCGGGGTGAGGACCGTCCGAAGAAAAACATGTTGGCGATAATCAATGCTCACGGCGCACCATACGTCGCCGCCGCTTCAATAGGTTATCCCATCGATTTCATCAAAAAAGTTAAGAAAGCAGCTTCGATCGAGGGATCAACTTATATTCATGTCCACTGCCCATGCGGCCCTGGCTGGAGGTTCGACTCAAGCAAAACAATCGAAATCGCCAAACTTGCGGTGCTAACTGGAATGTGGAACCTTTATGAAATCGAGCGTGGCGAGTTCAAGCTCACTTTCAAACCACCCAAGCGAAGGCCGGTTGCTGACTACTTGAAGATGCAGGGGAGGTTCAGGCACCTCACTGACGAGGAAATCGCTGAAATCCAGCGGATGGTTGGCGAGGAATGCAAGCGGCTGGGCATCGAGTAGGTAGTATATTTATCTTTCACTTGCTACATTTTGGAAATTAGTGGGAAAATGCGCGCTCGTGTCGAGATTGCAGTCACAGGAATTGTGCAAGGAGTCGGATTCAGACCTTTTATCTACCGGCTGGCCACGCGCCACGGCCTCGTCGGCTTCGTCCGGAACATGGGCGACGCGGGCGTTCAGGTGGTGGTGGAGGGTGAAAAGAGAACCATTGAAAAATTCATCGACTCGCTCCGCCCCGAACAGCCCCCGCTCGCGCGAATCGACGAGGTAAAAATCGCATGGAAGGACGCGACCAACGAGTTCACGATTTTTCGGGTGGTGCCGAGCGAAACGACTGGTTTGGGACTCCCCTCAGTGGTGCCACCCGACCTCGCGCTCTGTGACGACTGCCTGCGCGAGATGCTCGACCCAAGCGACCGGCGCCACAATTATCCCTTCATCACCTGTGTCAACTGCGGTCCCCGCTTCACCATCATCGAGGAGCTCCCCTACGACCGCCCCCGAACTTCGATGAAGGCCTTCCCGCTCTGCACCGATTGCCTCCGCGAGTATCGGGACCCCCCAGACCGACGATACCACGCAGAGCCGACGTGCTGTCCGGTATGTGGCCCCCGAATGGAGCTCCACGATGGGAATGGGAGCAGCATCGATGCAGCAGACCCCTTTCGCGAAACGGCACGCCTGTTGGACGAGGGAAACATCGTGGCGGTAAAGGGGATAGGAGGGATCCACATCGCCTCGAAGACCACCGACGACGAGGTGCTCGCGCGCCTACGCAGGGCTTCCAACCGTCCCCAGCAACCTTTCGCGATCATGTCGAAGGATCTTGAAGCAGTCCGAACATTCGCCGAGGTCAGCGAGGTGGAGGCGAAATTGCTGACTTCCTACCGAAGGCCGATCCTGGTGCTCAAGCGCTCGCCTAACTACATGCTCTCCGACCTCGTCGCTCCCGGGCTGGATTCGGTCGGGGTCATGCTGTCATATTCGGGAATCCACCACCTCATCCTGCGGCACGGCTCGGGCCCGGCCTACGTCATGACGAGCGCCAACGTCCCCGGTCTGCCGATGCTCGTGGACAACGCCGAGGCGATCGCGAAGCTGCGGGGGACGGTCGATTACCTCCTTCTTCACGATCGGGTGATAGTGAACCGGTGTGACGATTCGGTGGTGAAGCTCATCGGCGGGAAGCCAGCTTTCATCCGACGGTCCAGGGGCTACGTCCCGGAGCCGATAAAGCTCTCGTTCGGGAGCGACCGGAGCGTGCTCGCGGTCGGGGCCGAGCTAAACGTGAGCGCGGCGATCTTGGTTGGCGATCGATGTTTTGTCAGCCAGTACATCGGCGACACCACCAAGGTCGAAACACTCGAGTACATGCAGGCAGCGGCCGAGCGCTTGATGCGCCTGCTGAACCTAAAGGGCGTGGACGTGGTTGCCCACGATTTGCACCCCCACTACGCTACAACGAGGGTCGCACCCCACATGGCGAAGGAGCTCGGAGCGAAAACTTTTGCAGCGCAGCACCACCACGCTCACCTATGCTCCCTCATGGCCGAGCACGGGCTCGAAAAGCTCGTCGGAATATCCGCGGACGGCGTGGGTTACGGAAGCGACGGGACGATCTGGGGTGGCGAGGTCATGGTAGCGGGTCTGAGCTCCTTCGAACGCGTGGGCGGGTTAATGAGCCAGCGCATGCCCGGGGGTGACCTCGCGACGAGATTTCCAGCGCGCATGGTCGCGGGCATCCTCTGGCAGCACCTCGGGCGTGAGGAGCTTGAGCGGGTTTTGGACGAGTTCTGCGCGAGCGGCTTCAAACGCGGGAAGCGAGAGATGGGCATCGTCCTCCGCCAACTCGAGCGCGATTTGAATGTGTTTCGAACGAGCAGCTGCGGCAGGGTGCTCGATGCCATCGCCTGCCTGCTCGGGGTCTGCGACGAGCGAACCTACGAGGGCGAGCCGGCGATCAAGCTCGAGGCGGCTGCGGGCAAGGGGAACGCGGGGGAGGTGAAGCTAGAGCCCGTGATCGAAAAGGTTGGCGGGGTGAGGGTTGTCGACACCTCCCGGTTGCTTGGGGATATCCTCAGCACCCTCCGAGCACGAGTTCCTCGCAGGCACATCGCTGCTGCTGCCCAACGGGCTATCGCTCGGGGTTTGGCGTCGATTGCCATCGATACGGCTTCATCGATGGGGATGGACATCGTGGGGGGCTCGGGCGGAGTGTTCTATAACTGGGCGATCGCCACGGCGGTGCGTAAGGAGATCGAGAAAGCAGGGTTGAGATTCGTCCAACACGAGCTTTTACCCCCCGGCGATGGCGGCATCTCCGTAGGACAGGCGGTCGTCGCAGCGCGGCAGTATGATTGAATTAGCTCACGAACAATTCGACGAACTCAAATTTCTCAACGTCGACCAAGCCCTTGTCGGTGATCCTCAGCTTAGGCATGACGGCCAGCGGGAGGAATGAAAGAACCATGAAGGGTGATTCGAGTGAGATACCCAGGCTGCGGGCGGCGCGTTCGAGTTTTTTTAACTTGGCGCTCACGATCTCAGCTGGCTTATCGGACATCAGTCCGGCGATCGGGAGCTCGAGCTTCGCCAAAATTTTCCCTCGTTTGGCGACGACTTGACCGCCACCTGCTCGCGCAACAGCGTTTGCCGCCGCCGCCATATCCCGCACATCAAGCCCCATGACGATTAGATTATGCGCATCATGTCCGACGCTGGAGGCTATGGCTCCCTCCCGCATGCCAAAACCCTGCACGAACCCTCGCGAAAGGTTACCCGTTCGATGATGTCGCTCGATGACCGCTACGCGTGTGATATCCTTGGTCGGATCCGGCTGGACTAGTCCGCCTTTAACCCGAAGCGAAACTATTTTTTGCTCGGTGATGGGCTGCCCCTCGATGAGCCTTATCGCCCTGACTTTTACCGTGCCGCTCCTAACGGGGGCCTTCACCTCAAAATCTTGGGGGCGCACGGGCTTGAGTTTCATCGTAGCCTTGGCGAAATTGGGATAACTCGGCTTGGGGAACCCGATCAAAAGCTTGCCGTTGGCCGCCACCAACTCCCCATCCGCTACGACCTTCTCGACATCGAAGCGCTTGAGGCCGCCGACTATCAAAACGTCGGCAAATTTGCCAGGGGAGATGCTCCCGAGATCCCCGTCCACCCTGAAGTGTTCGGCCGTGTTCATCGTTGCCATTTGGATGGCCCTGATGGGGTCGACGCCTTCCTCGATTGCCCGTCTAACGAGATGATCCATGTGTCCTTCTTCAAGAAGATCTCTTGGGTGGCGGTCATCCGTGGCGAGCAGGCAATGTCTGGTGTCGAGTTTGAGTTCTAGGATCGGCTTGATGAGTGTTGCGAGATTTTTTGCTGTCGAGCCTTCCCTCAGCTCGAGTTTCATCCCGAGCCTGAGCTTTTCGACGGCTTCTTCGCGCGTGGAAGATTCGTGGTCCGACCTGACCCCCGCGGCGATGTACGCTGCTAGTCGTTTCCCACGCAGGCCCGGGGCGTGACCCTCCACCACAGCTCGCCTTCTAAGAGCAGCTTCGATTTCACCGTGCAGCTTTTTATCACCTGCAAGCACTCCAGGAAAATTCATGACTTCAGCTAGACCGACGACGTGCACCCACTTCAAAGCCTTTGCAATGTCGTTGGGCCCCAGCTCGGCTCCCGCCGTCTCCAACCCGGGCGCGGAAGGGACGCAGGAAGGCACGGTTACAAAGACCTTGAAGGGTAAAGCTTCACTTTCATCGAGCATGAGTTTGATTCCGCGCATCCCCAGCACGTTTGCCACCTCGTGGGGGTCTATGAATACGCCAGTCGTACCATGGGGGAGGACCGCTCGGGCGAATTGGGTTGGGGTCAACATGGAGCTCTCAATGTGCACATGCGCGTCAAGCAGTCCCGGAACTAGGAGCTTGCCTTTAGCTTCGATTACCTTTGTACCCTCGGCGACACAATGCCTTGCATCGCCGACCAAAGCGATTCTTTTTCCTTTGATTGCGACATCGATATTGTCCAAAAACTCACCCGTGTCGACGTTTGCGAGCTGCCCACCCTTTATCACAAGGTCCGCCGGCGTTTTACCGAGAGCCACGTTGACGAGTTCTTTCCTCAGTCGGTCACCCCAACTCAACTTTAACTTAAAATCCCTAAGATCACCAAGATCGAGTTGTAAGCGCCGTGAGCTATGATTGCCCCACCCAGCCCGGTATAGAGATAGCAGGCCCCAAGCAACAGGCCTGCCGGTATCAGGGGGAGAGCAAACGCCAGATAAGTGCCGGGGTTTGAGAGGTGAAATACCGCAAAAACTAGGGCGGAAACAATCACCGCCAACAATTTGGAGTGGCGCCAGCGCACCATCTCGTCCAGGATGATGCCTCGGAAGATCCACTCCTCAAAAATTGACAGGATGCTGACGGTTAACAGCAAGATGGGTAGTGGGAGATAGATGAAAATGTACTCTCTTGGGTTCACCAGCTCTATCCCTGACTCCCAAACCAGCGTTTCTATCACCCTAGAGATTATGAGCAACGCAGCGGTGACCCATAGGGCGATTGTGATGAGCCTTACCCAGTGTTTTCGCCTCATCTTCCGCATGGCAGCGCGCCAAAAACGCGGACGTATCCGCTCGAGGTAATGGGGCCTGAGGACCACCAACTTCCCGACCACGAGGCCGAGCACGACGCCGGCCACGAGGATCTTAGCGAGGTCGAGCCACAACCGCATCACGGGGCATACTTTTTAGAAAGCTTCTCGTAGCGCCGCTCAAGAGCTGTGCTAACCTTTATCGTCCAAGTGGGCTTGTTCGCCCGCTGCTTGCGCTCGACTTTTCCCTCCTCAGCAAGCCTAAAGAGGTCAACCCGTAGGCGGACGATGTCGATTCCAGTTTGTTGGGAGAGCTCCTCGATGGTGAGTGAGGTCCCAGCTTCCTTTAGCGCTTTAAGGATTTCCTCCCTCCTCAATTTCACCCCTCCTTTAACTTTTCGAGCGTTTCGAGGATGGACTTGATGAGATCGAGCAGCTCCAGGGTCTTGGCGTGGTCGGTTTCCTTCTCAAGCTGCTCAGCGAGTGAGTTGAGCTTGGTGCGCAGGACGCTTTCGACTTTCTCGGCGGGAGCGGCTTTGGGCTTAGCCTCGGCTTTTATGGCCTCGGCCTTCTCCCCACACACGGGACACACGACCTTCCCCCTGAACTCGAAGAGGGGCCCCTTGCAGGCGCCGCAGTGAACCGAGAGCATCTTCCCCCCACCGAGGAGCATCTCCGTCATCTTCGCTATCTTCTCGTCTTCCATCCGACCCCAAACCCTTTATGAATGCACATCCTTAAAATAAGCTGGATTAGCTATGCGAGCGGGTGATAACCGTGTCCTCAGATGCCAAGTTAAGGCAAGTAGCGGAAATCATGGCGCGCGTGGCAGAGGACACCTCGGTCCCTCGCAACATCCGGAGAGCTGCAAACGAAGCTAGGGATGCCCTGTTGAAAAAGGAGGGCGACCCCGTAGTCAAGGCTTCTTCTGCGACGATGATTCTAGATGAGATAAGCAACGACCCGAACATGCCCATCCACACCCGGACGATGATATGGAATGCCATCAGCGTCTTGGAGACAGTTCGAGAGTGAGGCAAACCACTTTTGCGACACCCCCGACCACTTCTGCCACGAGAAATGCCCCGTGCGGCACGCGCTTAGTGATTGTTAGCCCGTACTTTTTCACGATGGGCCCCTGCGTTGCATCGGAAACCGTTATAGCTCCAGGGGTTTCTTAATTTTTGGTTTAAGTCTCGGTGGTAACATGGAGTTTGACCTGAAACCCTTCGTCCGAGCCCTCAGAGAAAAGGATACAAAAAAAGCTAGGGAATGGCTCGAGCAAACCAAAGGCAGGGTTGACTCTAACGATGAGTTCGGGCGAGGCTACCTGCTGGCGCTCCAGGGCATAGTTGCGGCACTCGAGGCCGGGGGCGAGCTATCGGTGGTCAAACGCGTGGTGAATGGAGAGTACAAACAGGAACAAATTGCGGGGCTCGTCAAAAGCGCGCGCGAGAGACTCTCACGAAAGTTCAGACCCAAGGATGAACTGGGTTTCGACACCGCGTGGGTTGAGGTACTTCAGGGGCTTTTTGGGGAAAAAGTTTGATTACTCAATGGTGGCGTGGCGTGCCAGGAGTTCCTCTTCCCTTCGTCCGAGTTTCGTCATAAGGCTAGCGACCACGCTATCAAGAAAGACAAGCGCCGTAACCTCGAAGAGCGTGCCCAAGGGCGCAAGCGATTCGTATTCACCAACAATTTGACGATCCAAGTAGCTCTTGATGGAAGCGATTTTAGTTCGGCCTGGGAGCGTGACGATATGATTGGCCAACTTCGCCAAGGTGGATCGTGGATAGGAAGTTATAACGACAATTTTTGTACCTACCCTCTTGGCAATTTTTGCGGCGCTCACGGCAAAACTTGTTTCGCCCGAACCGGAAAGGGCCACCAAAAGATCGTCAGCTCGTGGGGCAGGTGTTATCGTCTCCCCAATCACGTGGACGTCTATGCCTAGGTGCATCAGGCGCATGGCAAAGGCCCTCACGATCAATCCGGAGCGCCCGGCCCCCACGACGAAAACTCGCTTTGCGTCGAGCAACGCGTTTATAAAACCATCCACTTGCTTGCGTCTGAGCTTTTTCGAGGAGCCCCGTAGGTGTTCGAGGATTTCGGATAGCGCACGCTGGGTTTCCTGCATCCCACCACAGTTAAGGATGGGTCAACCAATTTTAAAACCCACGGTTCCGGTTTCAGCCCAGCAAATCCTTTATACACTTTGGGCAGGGTATTACCGCTGGGGGTTGAAAGGTGCTGCATTTCTTGGGTTTCATCCTGCTCATCTTGGGCGCAGTGATGTCGGCGCCGATCCCGGTGGCGTTTCTAGCCAACGAGACCCACTTGCTCCCGTATTTCATAATCCCCGCGGCCATCGCCATCGCGTTGGGTTTCTTCCTCAGGCGACGCTTTCAGCCCACGGAGATAACCTTGGGCAAGGCCATGGTGATTGTCACCTTCGCTTGGATCGTCTTCGCGGCATTCGGCTCGATACCCTACATCTTCGGCCACAACATGCCGGTCGAGGACGCTTACTTCGAGGGCATGTCGGGTTTCACGGCCACCGGCCTGACCATGATCTCTGACGTCGAAGGAGTTGCCCCCACCATCCTTTTCTGGCGCAGCCTGACCGAGTGGGTTGGCGGCATGGGTGTGATCGTCCTCTTCTTGGCGGCCCTCATCGGCGCGGGGAGGGCAGCCCGGAAGATGTACGTCGCCGAAGCTCGGGCAGAGCGTATCGAGCCGAGCATCCGGGCGACCGCTCGCTCCCTTTGGAAGATATTCATGCTGCTCACGCTTCTGGGCATCATCGGGTTGTACTTCGCCGGGACACCCACGCTGTTCGAGGCGGTGAATCACTCGATGACGGGGATCGCCACCGGCGGTTTCACCGTACGCAACACGAGTTTTGCTGGGTACGGCTCTCCGGTGCTTGCGGTTACAATTTTGATAATGATGGCGGGCGCGATCAGCTTCGCGGTCCATCGAAGGCTCATGGCAGGGCACTGGCGGGAGCTCTTCAAAAACATCGAGGTTCGGCTAATGTTCGTGCTGATAGCATTGACGACGCTTTTGCTTATCTGGAGCGTGGGGCTGCGGGACGCGCTGTTCCAATCCTCCTCCGCCCTGACGGGGACGGGCTTCTCCACGGCCACCCTCTCAACATGGGGGGATCCTCAAAAAGGTCTGCTCACGATTCTTATGGTCATAGGTGGAGGGTACGGTTCGACCTCGAGTGCGATCAAGCTCATCCGAACCGTGATCATCGTCAAGGCGGTCCACTGGATGATCAAGCGTAGCTTCCTACCCCAGCGAGCGGTTGTACCGATGAAGATATCGGGTAGGATTTACAGCGAACAGGAGATGATGGAAACCGCCATTTATGCATTCATCTTTATCATCGTGCTGATAAGCGGCGCAGTGGTGCTGATGACGGTGGGCTACCCGGCCATGAACTCGATATTTGAATCGGCATCGGCCCAAGGAAACGTTGGCTTATCTGTGGGGATAACTTCAGCAGCGATGCCCATAGCGGGGAAGATAAGCATGACAATTCAAATGCTGGTCGGACGCCTCGAGATAATTCCAGTAATAGCGTTCATCAGCTACCTGATAGCTAGGGTGCCTCGCCCTCGACGGAAGCCCTTCTAGATGGCGGGCGCACGAAAAGGCGGTATTTGTCGGTGCCCTCCAGCTCCATGGTTATCCGTTTCGCGATTATGTTTTTCGGGTTGGTTAGTCCCTTCACCCTTTTATTTAGATCCTCGAAGTCCGCGAAGGGGCCCTTCTTCCGCTCCTCGATGATCGCCCACATGAGTTTCTTCCCTATCCCCGGGATGAGCTCGAGTTGGTGAAAACGGGTGGTCAGGGGTGCAGCCCGGTTGAAGAACTCGATGAACCGCTCCGGGGCCTCGTTGATTAGTTCCTCTATGGCGACCGGTAGCTCCGCCTTCGCCGCGGCCGTGAGCTCCTCGTAGCCCACGCGACGTTTAATTCGTTCGACCTTGTCACGTTCGCCCTTGCCTATGAAGACGCGTTCGTGGGGAGTAAACGTTATCTCCCTCATGGGGACGATTTCGAGCAGGGTGAAGAACGTGTCGCCAAGGATTTGGGCCAAGGGCTCTCGCAGGTGGATTGGCCTGGGGTCACTTGGGTGCCCCTGGAGTAGGAAATCCAATACTACGCCTCGGTCCTCGTACTTCTTATCGACCAAGAACAAGCGCCTCCAACTAACTGGGAACTACTTCCGGAACTTGTTTATCAATTCTAAAATTTTCTTTATGTCTTCTTCTTCAAGCCTCGTTCGTTCCTTCGCGAAAATGAGCTCCACATCCTCCTTTCTCTCTGGCATCAAATCGACGAGCGCGACCGCTTGATGTTCCCTGATCTTCTCGAGCTTGAGCAACTCGCCGATCAGTTCTTCTGCCTTCTTGACGTCCAACTTCGCAAGTTTTTGTGTATAGTCATAGGTCAGCCGCTGCCCGTACTCCAGCTCTCCTCTTTTTTTCTGTTTTTCAAGGATTTCAAACACCTTGGCTAACGGCACGGGTTTCTCACCCGTTACCTCCTTTCCTATCATCTTGCCTCCACCACCCTAAGGTGCTCCGGACGGGAAATAACCTTTTTGATTGTCCCCCCGTCCCTGATCTCGACCACGTAGGCTCGCCCACGACGCTCCCGAACGACCCCAATCCTGCCGTGGTACCGCGGGTGGGGCTGCCCCTTCACGACGCCCGGGTCAAGGATGATAGTAACTTTCGCACCGGGCCCAAACTCTTGAATCACTCGGCTTACGGGTGAGAGCCCGCGCTCACGAACATGCTTGGTGAGTTTTCCCCTGCTCTTGCTCCGATAACCCTTCGACCTTTTTGCCACATGAACACCTGATAATTGGCTTCGGCACAGCGCTTAAGAGCTTTTCTCGCCGCCTGTGTCAAAATCTGGCGGCGCCCCCTTCGACAGCTCCTTCATGAGTTTTGCAAATGGGCCGAACTTGGGGCCCCGCCCTTTAACCATCGTCTTGATGAATTTTCGAATGAGTTCGTACTGCTTCAAAAGCTCCCTCACATCCGCCTCACTCGTGCCCGATCCCCGAGCCACCCGGCGAATCCGAGAGGCGTTGAGCACCTTGGGGTTCTCGAGCTCCTGCGGGGTCATCGACTGCATGATCACCTTGAAGCGCTTCAACTTCTCCTCCCCGACACGCATCTGCTCCTCTGGCACCGCGACACCCACCCCCGGGATCATCTGCATAATCTTCTTGAGGGGCCCCATCTTGCCCATCATCTCAAGCTGACTGTAGACATCCCGTAGGGTCAGCTTGCCTGAGAGGATCGCCTTCATGTCGGCGGGCTTCACCTCCTCGGCCCTCGCGGTTTCCTCGATCCGCTTCAGCAGCGTTTCAATGTCGCCCATCCCTAGCAAGCGAGCCACGAAGCGCTCGGGCACGAAGGGCTCGATATCGTCCAAGTGTTCGCCAGCGCCCACGAACTTAATCGGCGCCCCCGTAGCCGTAACTGCCGAGAGGGCACCACCACCCTTCGCAGTGCCATCCAGCTTGGTGATTAAAATCGAGCCTATGTCCGTCGTGGCCTTGAATGCGGCGGCCTGCTCCTTCGCCTGCTGTCCCATTGTCCCATCCACGACGAGCATGATTTCATCCGGCCCTATTGCTTGGGCGATTTGGCGCATCTCCTCCATCAGGGCTTCCTCTTTGCGATGTCTGCCGGCCGAGTCGACGATGATCAGTTCGAGGCGCTCTTTTTTGAACCGCTTAACGCCCTCCTTTGCGAGCTTGGTTGAATCCTTGGCTTTGGGGTCACCGAAAAATCCTATGCCGGCCTGCTGAGCAAGTTGGCTGAGCTGTTCATACGCACCCGGGCGGAAGGTATCCGCGCAGACGATGCCAACCTTGAAACCCCGTTTCTTGAAGTGGGCTGCCAGCTTCGCCGCCGAGGTCGTTTTTCCGCACCCCTGAAGGCCGACCATCAGCAGCACCGTGGGCTCCCCGGGCTTGAGTTGCAGCTGGGCCGGGCGCCCCATCAGCGCGGAGAGCTCTCCGTAGACGATCTTGATGACGTGCTCCTTGCGTGCCATACCCGGGGGGAGCTTCTCCTCGAGCGCCCGTTTTTCTATCCGCTTCGTCAGTTCCAGCACGAGCTCCACATTGACATCGGCCTGGAGCAGGGCGCGTTGGATGTCCCGCACGAGCTCCTTGATTGCCCGCTCGTCGATGTGGGCCGCCCGGGTCAGCTTCTGGAGGGCGCTGTGTAGGGACCTCCCAAGTCTATCGAGCACCATTCTGACACCACTTTCGATAACAGTTTGTCACGCCGGATTAAAAAGGAGAGGAGGCTAGGCCCGTTCCTTGCGCATGTAGACCGTGCGGATCGGGAACGGGATCTCGATACCCTCCTTCTTGTAGCGCTTGTGGAGCTCCTTCATGAACTCGTGGGTGATCAAGTACTTGTCCACGAACTCCTTGACCCTCAGGATGACGGAGAAGTTTATGCTGAAGTCGCTGAAGGTGTGGTAACGAATGAAGGGTTCGAACTCCGGCACCCCACCCGTCACTTTTTTCAACACTTTTTTACCCACATCGATGGTCACACGTTCCACTTTCTCGAGGTCGCTGTTGTAGGCCACCCCAACTTGAACCAAGCAGGCCATTTGCTGTTCGGGCAAGTAGTAGTTGGTAACGACCGACCCAGCCAGCTTTGAATTCGGGACCACGATTATGTTGTTCGGGAGCTCGCGTATCTTCGTGCTGCGCCAGCCGATATCTGTTACATAGCCCTTTCGACCCGACTCCAGCTCGACATAGTCCCCAACCCTCACGGGTCGGTCGCTCATGATGTATATGCCAGCGAAGAATTCCGATAGCGTCCCCTGCAAGGCGAAGGCGACGGCGAGCCCCCCTATGCCGAAAGCCGCGACCAACGCGGTTACTTGGACGCCTAGCCCGTTGAGTATCAGGAGAAAAGCCACAAAAAAGATGATAATTTTCATGAGTTTCTGAAGCGTTGGCACGAGCGTCCTTATGCTGGGACGCATGGTACCGAAGTACACTAATATCCCATTTATAATCCTCGCGGTGCACCACGTCGCTATCAGGACGATCAGCAGGTAGCTGATGATCGGGAGATATTGGATGATTCCTGTCGGGATAAATGGCGTGTGCACAAGGGCAAATCGGATGCCCATGATCAAGAATATCGCAACTATCGGCACCTTGATGGCATCGAGGATGATATCGTCGATTTTGGTTTTCGTTTTTCTGGTGAGTTTAGTGATGTAAACGTTTAGTACAAATCTCAGTGCGTACCCAGCCACGATGAACCCGATCAATATTAAAATTGGCGTCAGTAGCTCTTCGATTGTCACGTACACACCATTCTCGATGATTGGTAAAGATATTTAAAACATTGGCGGCACCGTTCTCTTGATCTCTATGTTGTCTGCGGAGGACGTTCAGAAGCTGGTGAAATCGAAGTTAAGGGGCTATAAATTCCTCATCGTCTCGAATCGCGAACCCTACCTTCATATGCACACACCTGACGGGGTTCGGGTCAAGACCCCCGCTGGAGGCCTGACAGCGGCCTTGGACCCCATGATGCAGGCCACTGGCGGCACGTGGGTGGCTGGTGGCAGCGGGGATGCCGATCGGGAAAACGTCGATAGACAAAATCGGTGTCGGGTTCCCCCCGATAACCCAAAGTATGTGCTGAAAAGGGTGTGGATGTCGAAGGACGAGGTGGACAAGTTTTACTTCGGTTTTTCAAATCAGACACTCTGGCCCCTCTGCCATAATGTGTTTCGGGAACCCATTTTCGAGGAATCATTCTGGGACGGCTACAAGCACTCAAACGCGCTGTACGCGGAGGCGGTCAGGCAGGAGACAAGAGGGATAAGTAAGGCTTTCATTTGGTTCCACGACTATCATCTAGCTCTATTACCCAAGATGATCAGGAACGGGGCCCCGAAAAAACAAAAGCTTGTGCTAGCACACTTCTGGCACATCCCTTGGCCCACTTGGGACACCTTCACACTTCTGCCGTGGGCGAGGGAGATACTCGACGGCATGCTCGCGAACGACCTCATCGGTTTTCACATCCCCAGTTATTGCATCAACTTCATGGCAAGCGTCGAGAAGGTGATGGAGGTTAAAGCAGATTACAGGACATTTAACTTGAAATACAAGGGGCGCACCATCCGGGTTAGACCCTTCCCGATAAGCGTGGATTTTGACACCATCGATAAACTGGCGAGGAAACCCGAGGTAAAGCGGGAGATGAAGCGCGTACGGGCCCCCCAGTACATCCCATACAAATACATCGGTGTGGGTGTCGACCGGATTGACTACACCAAGGGCATCCTCGAGAGGTTCTGGGCAATAGATCGATTTTTGGCGAAGTACCCTGAGTACCAGAACAAATTCGTGTTCGTGGAAGCTGTGGCACCGAGCCGCACGCGAATCCCAGCCTATATGGAGCTGGGTGAGGAGATATCCAAAGCCGTCGACAGGATCAATTGGAAATACATGAGAGGCTATTGGAAGCCGATTATTTACATCGAGGGAAAATTGGGCCCAGACAGGCTTTTTGCGTTATATAGGACCGCCGATGTGTGCATAGTGAGCCCAATCCAGGATGGGATGAATTTGGTGGCAAAGGAGTTCATCTCCGCAAATGTCGATTGCGCAGGTGCACTGATATTGAGCAAATTTGCGGGAGCAACGGAGGAACTGAATGGTGCCGTGATCATCAATCCTTTCGACGTGGAGGGATTTGCGGACGCGATTAGAGACACGTTGGAGATGTCGCCGAAGGAGAAGCATCGAAGGATGAAGAGTCTAAGGGACAATGTCAAGAGGAACAATGTTTTCAAGTGGTTAGCGGATTTCATCAGCGAGTCCGCGAGATTTATTTCGTGATTCGAATGGAATATCTTTTCGATCGCTGGGGGGAAGTAGAGCGAGCTCTAGCACCCGGGGCTTTGTTGCTGCTCGATTACGATGGCACCCTCACCCCCATCGTCGAAAGACCGGAGCTTGCAATTCTCTCACCCGATATGAAGGAACTGCTCAAACGTGTGTCCCGGCACTACACGCTGGGGATAATAAGCGGCAGGTCGCTCACTGACGTCAAGGAGCTAGTTGGGCTGGAGGGTATGTATTATGCTGGAAACCACGGGTTCGAAATAAGTGGCTCGGGAGTGGAACTGGTCAAGCCCGAGGCCGAGCGCGTGCGCCCGACCCTAATCAAGCTCTGCGAGGAACTGCGGGCAAAACTGGGCAGCATCAAAGGGGCGATCGTTGAGGACAAGGGGTCGACGGCGAGCGTCCACTACCGATTGGTCGCGGAGGGGGAATTCGAGCGTCTGAAAAATATTTTTGGAGAGGTGGTTGGGCCGCACATGGATTCAGGAACGGTAAGGGTCACCCACGGCAAGAAAGTTTTTGAAATAAGACCGAACGTTGAGTGGGACAAGGGGAAGGCAGTGCTCTGGTTGTCCAGCGTGGTTGATCCCAAGGGAGAACTCACACCAGTTTATATCGGGGATGATCGAACGGATGAAGATGCATTTTTAGCCCTGAGGGAAATGGGCGTAACTATCTTGGTTTCCGAGGGGCCGATGGAATCGAACGCAAAATACTTCATAAAAAATGTTGATGAAGTTAAGGCATTTTTTGAAAGACTAATTAATTTACAAACGCAAAAATAGGGGCGGGAGCGAATGAAAGCATTGATTCTAGCGGGCGGGTTTGCAACCCGGCTTGGTCCCCTTGGCGAGCGGATGCCCAAGGCGATGATAATCGACGAAGGGGACACGATCCTCGGCCATTTGCTCAAGAAGCTCGAGGCCGAGAAAATCGAGCCGATAATCTCGACCAATAAAAAGTTTGAGAATTTTTTTGCGGGATACAAGAAAGTCATTGTAGAGGAGGCGATAACAGAGAAAGAAAAACTCGGGGCGGTTCCGGCGATTAACAACGCGATCAAACAGCTGAAAATTGATGAGGACCTTTTGGTGGTATGCGCCGACAATTATTTCTCCTCCGATTTCAAGGGTTTCGTCTCCAGCTACACGGGTGAGCCGCTCGTCGGCGTTTATTACGCTGGCCAAAAACCAGACATGAGGCCAGAGGAGATGGCGACGATGAAATTTGAAGGGAGCGAAAGTTTTCCGCCACCAAAGCAGAGCTTTTACTTAACAGATTTCAAGGAAAAAGTCAAACCGCCGCTTAGCGATTACGTTGGCGCTGGCATATACATCTACCCAAAAACAGTTTTTTCAATTTTGGATGAGTTCTGCAGGGAGCGAAAGCAAGATGCCCCTGGTTTTTTCATTCAACATTTACTGGAGCGCGGCGTGAAAGTCAAGGGCTATCTGTTCAGGGGCGAGTGGTATGACGTGTCCCACAAGAGCTACCTTCAGGTCTTTAGAGACGCGAGACTTGTGAAGAGCGACGACCGCTACATCGTGTGCGATAAACCTCTGGGCAAGAACTTGGTGCTTTCCATCACGATCCTGCACGCAGGCAAGCACACGACGGGGCACTCCCACCCGGTGAGCGAGGTTTACTTCTTCGTCGAGGGGCGGGGTGAGATCGAGCTCGATGGGAAGCGAAGGAGCGTGAAGAGCAAGGACGTCGTGCCGATCGCGCCTGACGAGTTCCACCGAGTTTACAACACCTCGAAGAAGGATCTCGTCTTCATATGCGTTTTTGAAAAATATGGGGAGAGGGGCTAGTCCCAAAAAGTAAAAGCCTAAAAGCTTTGATTATTCTGGGATGACCGTGGCGAAGATCGCATTTGAAAAGACGGTTCAGGAAGCTAGGCTGCTGAGCCCCCTCCAGGACTTCAAACTGGTCACCCAGCCCATTGAGGTTAGGAGGGACCCGCTGACAGGGAGGCGGTGTAGGATAAACCTCGAGCGGACGAAGAGGCCGAAACAATCGGCGGAGGCGACCGAGATGGAGAAGATCGTCGAAGCCTCTCGGGCCAAATGCTTCTTCTGCCCGGAAAATTTGGAAAAAGTGACCCCCATGTTTCCAGAGGATTTCCCGGAGCGGAGGATAAAAGTCGGGGGCGCGTGCCTATTCCCAAATCTCTTTCCGTTCGGCGGGTTTCACGCGGTTGGGGTTTTCTCGGAGGCCCACCACCTAGACCTCAATCAATTTTCACCGAAGTTGCTCGAGGATTGTTTCGAGGGATGCTTGAGGTATTTCGAACAAGTGCACGAGAGGCATCCTGAAATCAAGTACTGGCACATAAATTGGAACCACATGCCGCCTGCTGGAGCCAGCATCGTCCACCCCCACGTTCAGCTCACAGCGGACCCAGAACCGACCTCGCGGCTCTGGGAGTTCATCGGGAGCAGCAAATCCTATTTTGATCGAGAGGGGAGCAATTATTGGTCGGATCTAGTGGAGGCGGAGAGAAAGGGAGGGGAGCGGTTTATCGGAAAAACTGGCCCTGTCACTTGGCTCACGAGTTTTGCTCCCGAGGGCAACAACGAGGTCGCAGCAGTCTTCGTTGGGGCCTCCGCGATAATCCGCCTAAAAAAACACGGGCTCGGAGATTTTTGCGATGGGCTCTCTCGAACTTTGAAGGGTTATCACGCTCTCGGGGTTCAGAGTTTCAACATGACGACATTTTCGGGTCCATGCGATGAGGACCTAAGTGAGTATTACTTCCTCAACGCAAAGTTGGTGTCTAGACCGAACCCGAGGCACCTTTACACGAGCGATGACGGCTTCATGGAGAAACTCCACCACGAGACGGTCGTCGAGACCATGCCGGAAACCCTTGCTGAAAAATTGAGGGAATACTTCTAAACATCGGCGCAGAACCTATTTGCCGAGCACCTCGGAGAAAACATTCAAAAGGGATTGAGTGCCCCGCTTGAGGGAACACCTTTTCGCAGTTTCGAATCCCACTTTCCCCATTTCCTCCGCCGCATCGGGTTTCGAAAGCACCCAAGTTATCTTGCTCGCGAGTTCTTCGTGGTCGTTTGGGGGAAAGAGGCGACCGTTTTCTCCATCGGTGATGAGCTCGGAGACCCCGGCCCCTGAACTGACGACGAGGGGCTTTTCATACATCCACCCTTCGAGCACCGTTAGCCCGAAGCCCTCCAATACCGAGGGCAGAACCACTACATCGGCCCTCGTGTACGCCGCCCTCAGCTCATCCCCAGGTAGGTACCGAGTGAATATGGTCCTCTCGCGAACGCCCAGCTTGCTCGCCAGTCGCTCCAACCGATCCAACCACCTCGCCCCTTTCGGGAGCCCCAGGCCACCCTTGCGAGCGCTTGAGAAACTACCGTCGCCGACCAACACGAGTTTCACACGGGGAAAGCGTTTGGCGACCTGTACCAGGGCTCTAACTGCGGTATCTTGACCTTTTATTGGGTCGAGACGGGCAACCGCGAGAATCATCTTGTCGTCGTCGCTGATTCCAAATCTTTCGCAAAACTGTTTGACTTTAACGTCCGACGCCCGACCATGCATCCGTTCATCGATGTGGGGGTAGATATGGTACACCCTGCCTTTGAAACCGGCTTTCGACAAACTCCGCTTGTATTTCTTACAGCTCACGATAACAGCATCATAGTTCTTCAGATATCTCAGCAAAAAGGCCCTCCATCCCGGGGTCATTTTCTTCGTATCTAGGGGGATGTGCCATCGAAAGATCTTGCGCGCCGTCGGGCCGGTCATTGATCCAGTCAAAAGTAATTGGAAATCGTGCACGTAAAAAAGATCGAACTCGATTTCCGAATGTAGGTCCATCATTTTCTTCGCATAGAGCCAGTTGAACATGGCGTAGTCTGCGAATTGCCTGCGGGGAACCCACGTTTGCTCCAAGCCATGGACGTTCTTCCACATCGTCTCTTTGAAGTACCCGTAGCCGGCCAGCTCATGGGGTTCCATCTCGATTCGGTGCAGCACGATCCCGCCGAACGATGCCATCTCGGGCCCCATGGGATTTATCGCCACCCAGTGGGGCGTCCGGATTTTCTCTTCCCTGTACATTCTTTGTAAAAGTGGGGCAATCATGCCGGTGACCCCGCCCGGCGTATAATCGAAGTCCTCGCCTTCTTGGAGCGCTTTGAGCGGCATGGGCTTCGAGAGGTCACCGTACTTCTCGAACAACATATCGGGATCTAGCTTGAATCGTATTGGAGGAGTTTGGGAGCCGACGCATAGTGATATCTTTCGCATGCGTGTTCAATCTGTCCGCTACGCTTTTACTTCTTTCGAAACCTAAAGAGCAAAATAAAAAATCTCGCTATTTTTAAGATGAAGCTTACGAGATTGTACCGTTTATAGTTTCCTCGATAAATTTCAGATAATTCCTCAAAAACACACTTTTTGAGAACGAGTTTTGGATTTTCTTCCTCCCCCGCTTTCCCATCTCTGCAATACTCTCGTGGCTTCGCTCGCACGCCTCCCAAAGTTGCCCGGTGAGATCATCGCCATCGCCCGCGCGGAAGAGCAGCCCAACCTTCCTGTCGACGAGTTCAGGTAGCGCTCCCGCTCTCGAGACGATCACCGGAGTTTCACAGGAGAGGGATTCCGCGACCACATAGGAGAAGCTTTCCCAATAAGAGGGCATCATCGTAAAAGTGCTTCCAGAATAATAATACGGGAGCCATCTTTGCATTTTCCAATTGATGAGCCTGACGTAATTTGAGAGACCAAGCCTCTTCACCGCTCGCCTTAGTGAAACCCCATCGTCTGTAATCAATCGTGTTTCGAAGTTCTTTCCGTGATCCCTTTCTACCAAATCCTTCACGCTTCTCAGGAGGAGAGAAATGCCCTTTTCAGGATGGTTCCTCCCGATATACGTGAAAACTGTCTTGCCACCATTTGACGGTGTCTGGACTCGGTTGAATACGTTCTCATCTATCCCGTTGTAAATCACGGTGATTTTATCACGCCTATAGCGTTTTGCCAACCCCTTTTTACATGCCTTACTCACAGCTAATACTCGATCAGAATTTTCCACAGCCTTAGCTTCCAGCTCAGCATCTTTGCGAAGTCTACGCTTGCCCCCCAGTTTAACTCTAAACTGCTCAGCAAATTTTTCCCGCAGAAATTCCGGCCGATGGGAGATATATACGAGGTTCTCCAAATGTTGGGCTCTAGAAATAAACTCTCCGAAAGCAAAACTGTTCGCGAGAATCAAATCAAAGCTCTTGTGATCGATTGGATTTTTCTCCTTGAGCAATCTGCTCGCGAAGTTCTTGCACGAAGGATAAAGAACCTCCTCGTTATAAGGGCGCTTTTTACGGTACCCGCGGGTCTTTAACAGCAAAACACTATACCCGTTCTTTCGTAGAAGCGCATCCTTCTGCCAGGGAACGATGAATGTCAGATCCAATCTGGGGTTTGTTGACCTCGAAAACTTACCCAGTTCTGTCAAGTAGCTTAGGTACATTCCCGCTCCGGTGGCAATCTTGCTACGGCTAGGGGCTTCCCAGCCTAGAACTGCCACTTTATATTTGTGCAACTTTTCACGCCCCATGGTCCAGGCCCACTAATCCGGAACCCAACCTTTTAGTGGCCCGATTTTTAGTGTGCCGTCTTCTATTTCGGATTAGACAAAATAAAGCTTTGTAACTGTGCTAAAAATCAAAAGCGATCTGGCTTCCACATATGCGGTGGCACATTAGTTCTGAAGAGCGAGTGAAAGTAAGGAGGTAAATGACAAACCCGCTTGTGTTTATCCCGCCGCACTTTTACACTTTTCGAAACCTAAAGGATTTTATCCCCATTAGTTCTGGATTTAGGGGGATAAGCAATGAATATCCTGTACTTCCCATACGAGTTCCCACCCCATTTTGTAGGGGGTTTAGGAACTTATGCTTACGAAATGACGCGCAGGTTCGCGAGGCTGGGACACAGCGTCACGGTTTTCTCGAGAAATCCAGGTGACGCGATAACTAGGGATCTGTTCGAGGGCGTGGAGGTGCATCGCCCACTCCTAGCGGACGTGACCGATTTGCTCCCCGTGATAGTCCCCGAGGACGTGAAGAGGTGGCCTGTGAAGGCGCAAAATGACTTCGCGGAGGTATTCATGTATAACATTCTTGCCGCAACAAAAACAATCAACCTTCTGGTGAGATCGGATAAGCGAAATTTCGATGTGGTTGTCGCTCATGATTGGCTGTCCGCCATTGCCGGGATCACTTGCAAGAAAACCCTCAACAAGCCCCTCATTCTCCATTTCCATGCCACCGAACACGGGAGAACTGGCGATGGGTCCCCAACTATTAAGACCATAGAGCAGATGGCCGGCAAGAGCGCCGAAGCGATAATAACCGTGAGCTACGCGATGCGCGATGAACTTATCTCGCTGGGGTTTGAGGAGGGGAAAATTCGGGTGGTGTGGAACGGTGTGGACAACGAAAAATACGATCCCGCGAAATTCTCGGATAAAAAGGTTCGAGCATTCAGGGAGAAAATAGGGGCGGGAGATTCTCAGCTGATTTTGTTCATCGGGAGGCTCTCTTGGGTGAAGGGTGCTGACACATTGATGCACGCGATGCCGGCGATCTCGAAAGAGGTACAAAATGCTAAGCTAGTGCTCATCGGGAAGGGCGAGCAGGAGGGGATGATTAAACACCTCGTTGAGCACTTGGGCATTCAAGATAAAGTGATACTAAAGTTGGAGTATGTGAGCGAAAAGGACCGATTGCTTTACTACGCTGCGAGCGATCTCGTGGTCGCCCCATCGAAGTATGAGCCATTCGGCATCGTCTGCACCGAGGCGATGAGTATGGGAAAGCCGGTGATAGTTGGGGCAACGGGGACGTCTGGCTTAAGAGAACAAGTTGTGAACCGGGGCCCGGATAGGTGCGGTGCTCATGTTAATCCATATGACCCATACGATATAGCCAAATTCACAATAGAATTTCTCAAGGACGAAAATTTGAGGAAGGAGCTAGGGAAAAATGCACGAAAGAGGGTGCTTGAAGAATTCACGCTCGATAAGGTGGCAGCCGAAACTGTGGGCATATACAAACAAGCGGCAGGTATAACCGAATCTTGAGCTTCGTTAAAATGAGTGGGTAGTCGGGATGCGGATAGCAATTCTTGCTTGGGAGTCGCTGCACTCAGTTCACGTCGGAGGACTTGGGATCGTAGTCACCCGAACCGCCGAAGAGCTCGCGAAAAGGGGTCATGACGTTTACCTTTTTACAAGGGCGGCGGAAGGGCAGAGCAAGCATGCAAGGATCAACGATGTAAACTACTGTAGATGCAAGTTTGACCCAGGCAAGGACATCCTCTCATTTTTCTCAAATATGTCAAAGGCGATGGTAAAAGAACTCCACGCCGTGGCAAGGCACAGCGGGAGGTTCGATATCATTCACGGACATGATTGGCACGTTGCGGATGCGCTATATGAACTCAAAAAGGAGGGCAATCTAGTCGTGCTTAGCTACCACTCGAGCGAGTATGGCCGTGGGGGGGGAGCGTTTAGCGATAAGCGCGTGTCAAAGGAAGATAAGCGCGTGTTCAAAGAAATTTCCACTAGAGAGGGGCTAGGCGGGCGGATTTCAGATAGAATTATTACAGTGTCCAGAACGATGAGGAAAGAGTTATGTTGGCTGTACAAGATCCCCCGCGAAAAAATTGACGTCATATCAAATGCCATCGATCCCCGAAAATATCGGAAAGATGTGAACCCAAATAAGGTAAAGAAAAAATATGGTGTCCCCTCGCTTGCTCCCACAGTTTTATTCATAGGCAGGTTGGAATACCAGAAAGGCCCGGACCTATTGATCGACGCGATTCCCAAGGTTCTCGAAAATCGGGACGATGTCAAATTTTTGTTCGCGGGGAAGGGAGCGATGAGAAATTATCTCAGGCGCAATGCCCGAAAGCTTGGCATCCTAGGTGCCGTGAGGTTTTTGTGGTGGATTCCCTACAGGCGATACGTTGATCTCCTGAACACCTGCGATATCGTCTGCATCCCGAGCAGGAACGAGCCTTTCGGTATAGTGTTGCTCGAGGCATGGGCAACCGGGAGGCCTGTCGTGGCGACGGATGTGGGTGGTCTTGGGGAAAACATTAAAAATTTGGTGAATGGGATTAAAGTTCGCCCTCGCCCAAAATCAATAGCGCGGGGGATAAACTATCTCTTCGATCACCCCCATGTAATGGAGCGCGTTGGGGCAAAGGGCAAGGAGAAGGTCAGGAGGTTTAATTGGGCATCTTTAATTAAAAAGCTACTCAAGACTTACCACAGAGTGTTGGAGAGCCGTGCAACCCCCTTTGCCCCTGTGAAAGGTTTAAAGAGCCATCGTCCTATATCAGGGTCACGTTGAATTCTTTCAGAATTTCCGCCAACCTTGCAAGGGGGAGGCCCACCACATTAAAGTAGCATCCATCGATCCTTTCGACGAATAGCCCTGCTTTCCCTTGTATCGCATAAGCCCCAGCCTTGTCCAGCGGCTTGGCCGTGGCGACATGGTTAGATATCTCCTCCTCGGTCAATTTTCTGAATTTTACTTTAGTTTTTACGACGTCGACCCTCGTTTTACTTGTTGAGGCATCGACGACCGCTAGGCCTGTTAGAACCTCGTGCGTTTTTCCGCTCAGCTCTCTAAGCATGGCTTTGGCTTCCTTACGATTTTTCGGCTTGCCCAGAATTTTGCTTCTATGCACGACGATCGTGTCTGCTCCTATAATCAGCCCACTTTTCGTCCTCCGCGCGGCCTCCTGGGCCTTTGTCAGAGCGAGCGTTTTCACAAGTTTTTCGGGATTTGGGATATCGAACTTGGACTCCCTCACCTTGCTTTCCACGACTTTTACTTTTAACCCAAGGCCCTTCAGCAGCTTGAGGCGGCGGGGTGAGGTGGAGGCGAGTATAATCTTCACACGAACCACGAGAACCTGTTATCAACACATAATAGATGGCTTTTCTTATACCTTTATTTTACGTATAACGTACGAGTGAAAGAGGTTGGTCACCACGGCCGAAGATCGCAATAATTCGTACGGTTTTGCTGGCAGCGTAGTTGAACAGAACCTAAAAATCATTCAACAGGGATGGTGGTGCGGCAGGTTCGGGTTCTAGACCTAACTCAGCCCGCTTTCGTCTCCTCGTCCAGAGGTAGAAAACCGCAAGCATCGTCACGATTACCACTGCACCCACCAGAACCCAAATTATGGGTACCGCAGCTTTCTCCCCAACCACGGCGTAAAGCGAGAACCCCAAGCTCTCTACCTCGAAGTAAAAAGTTACATTATCCACATAGGAACCTTTGGTGTAGTCCTGCGGCTCCATCGTCCCGCGCTCTGATATTTTTACAGAAATCGTAACATTGGCGTAACCAGCAATATCGATCACTTCCGAAATCCATACGACCTCTCCGTCGACATCCCTAGCCTCCATGAGCTTATTGCCAGATATCTCTCTCACTTCAAACCAATCGTTTGGAGGGACGATACTGACAGCAGAAATGTCAATAGACCATCCATCTTCAGTGTCTCCCACCTCGCAATCCTCGAAATCCTCGCTATAGATGGTCGTGGCCTGTGGAGATGCAGTAGCCGTAGGCGTGTTGAGCACGCTGAAACCAATGAAAATGAAATAATTGTGCGATTCCGTTAATGTCTCGTCGGTAGTGGTTAGTAGTCTGCAGTAGTCTTTTTTCCTCCATTTTCTCACCAAAAGCTTTATTATTGGAGCGAATTAGTAAATTTTTGGTGCGAAATTCGCCAAAAGGTGGGGAAAAAGGATGAAAAAGACAGTGAAAATGAAATAATTGTGCGATTCCGTTAATAATCTCGTTGGTAGTAGACAGTAGTCTGTAGTAGTTTTTTCTAGTAGTTTTTTCCATTTCTTTACCAAAAGCTTACACATTAGAACGAATTTCGATATTAAGCTCAGCATCGGGGAGAAGAGGTCCAAGTAATCTTCACAATTTTAACTTTGGCGGGGGGGAGTCCCCTTCCTTCAGGGAGGGGATGAAAGCCGCCCAACACTTTCGGTGACCTCTCTCCCCGCAAAGTATGGGTGATTTGGATAATAGTAAATATTGATGCAACTGACCTACCGATTCAGGCTCTACCCGTCACGGGCGCAGGAGCAGAAGTTGCTTGCCACTCTCGACTCGTGCAGATGGCTCTACAACCATGAAATAGGTCGGGAACCGGCCGAATTCGCGCCTGTGGAGATTGGGCCTCTACCCGCGAGGGCAAGCCTAATCGTCGAAGCAGGAAGCCCCGTCCTTTAGGGCGGGGTAGTTCACCCCGTTTCCAAGCAACTAATGAAAGGCTTTAAGCATCAGCGCAAAAATCTCACCGAGGCACATGTTCGTCAAGCACGTTAGGGATCCGATCTACGGCTACGTCGGCATGACCGATGTCGAGAAACGTATTATCGACACTTGGCCAGTTCAGCGGTTGCGCGGCATCAAACAACTCTCCGTCACCTCGATCACCTACCCGGGGGGCGACCACACCCGCTTCTCGCACGCTTTGGGCGCGATGCACGTCGCCGGGCAGATAGCCGATAGTTTGAGAAGCAGCGTCGAAATTTCAAACGACGGGTGGCAGCTCGTGCGCTTGGCCGGCCTGTTGCACGACATCGGGCACGGCCCCTTCTCACATTCATACGAAGAGGTTCTCGTCAAATACCGCGGGCTCAACCACGAGCAGATGGGTAAGGAGGTCGTGGAAAAAAGTGAGCTTGCGGACGCGCTCAAGGGCTCCGGCTTCGAGCCAAAGGATATAACCGAGCTCGCATTCGGCAAGGAGGCGAAGGGCGAGCGTTACCTGCACCAGATAACCGCCAGCCAAGTCGACGCCGATAAACTGGACTTCCTCGTGCGCGACTCCTACTTCACGGGCGTCGAGTACGGGCGCATCGACATAAGCAGGCTTGTGCAGGCGATGGAGGTCTGCGGTGGGGATGTAGCGATAGACCTGAAAGCGCTCTACGCGCTCGAGGCGTTCATGATCGCCCGCTATGAGATGTTCCTCGCGGTTTACTACCATCACGCCGTCCGAGCCGCTGAAATTCTGCTCCACAAGGCGATGGACTATGCCCACGAACTCATCGGACTCACGACTTTCGGGGATATAGATGAATTTTTGCGCATGGATGACGCGTACGTTACGACTAAGCTGCGCGAGCTCGACCCAAAGGAGTTCGAGGACCCGGAGAAACGCAAGCTAGCCGAGCTGGCGAAGGCCACGATGGCGAGGCTCGACTGCAGGAACTTGTTGAAGACAGCCTACCAACGCAACGTTCACATCCGTGACCCTTACGTTGCGAGGCTGCTCAGCGACGAGGCAGTGCGTCGCCAAAAGGAACTTGAAATAGCGAAGCGTGCGGGAGTCGACCCCGAGCACGTGGTCGTCGATGTGCCCACGCTCGACTCGATTCCATACTACCCGCGGGAGATCGACCCAATGGAGGTACCCGTGTATCGGGTGACGAGCGGGGGTAAGAGGGAACTCGTGCAGCTCTCGGACTACTCACGTTTAATCAACGTCCTCAAGGGCTACATCGACATCATCCGCGTCTACACCCTGCCCGAGCATCGAGCCAAGATCGAGCGCGCAGCTGCAGATGTTTTCAAAACGCTTCCCTTTGCGGCCCAGATTAGCATGTAAGTATCAAGCGCGTTGTAATTTGAGAAATTGAGTCGGTTTACAAATTTTTGTTCGAGCGAACTCCCCGAGTTCTAGCAAATGTCTATCGGAAGTGATCAAGTAATCCGCTTTCCCTTCAAGAGCGCATTCCAAGAATTTGTTATCATCTGGATCTTCCTTAACCATGAAAACTTTTTGAGTTGGCTTGACTTGGGAGGCATTCATAAAAAGATTTTGTATCCTCTCCTGAAACTCTCCCTCAGCCTTCACGTTATTCAATATCAACTCTACTTCTTTATGAAGTCGGGAAGAGAAAATTAATTCATGTTCGTTATCGAGGCAGAGGTCAATGATTCTTGCTGAGGCGCTTTTTCGATTAAAATAAGCCGCAATGAAAATATTAGTATCTAAAACCACCTTCAACAATTTCCACTCCTGAAAATCACAGCACGGTGCTAACGAGTCTCCTTATCTCCGCTTGAACTTCGTCGCATGAGCGCGCGCCATCAACTATTTTAAGTCCCTCTCGCTTAGCGATACGCAGGTAATTTCGGCGCACCCGTTGTTGAAGCCGAAGGTTTCTTTCGAACTCATCGAGCCTGCGCGAAGGTTTTATCCTAGCAAGCGCGGCTTTTGCGGGGATGTCAATCAAGATGGTTAGATCTGGTTTAATGGCGTGCTTGTTTATCGAGGCTATCCAACTCACAGGTACCCCTCGCGCCGATTGATAGGCAAGTGACGAGCAAACGTACCGCTCGTTCAGCACCACCTTTCCAGCTTTGAGGGCGGGCTCGATAACATCCGAGATATGTTGCACCCTATCGGCGGTGAACAACAGCGCCTCAGCAGCGATGGGGAGCTTAAGTTCTCCCCTTAACATCCGCTTGATAATTTTTCCAATCACGCCATCAGTCGGCTCGTCCGTGATAACCACTTTGCGGCCGCGGGAACGGAGCCACCTAGCAAGCAATCTGACGTGAGTGCTTTTCCCGCAACCGTCTAATCCTTCTATACACAGAAGGAAACCTACCGCCATCCGACA